>NZ_JACGTN010000003.1:0-288877 GCF_014763005.1 Stenotrophomonas sp. Br8
GGCGGGGTGGCTCAGGTTGCGGGGGACGGCGCAAGTACGTCCATGTAGCCTCGGTCGCGCCATCCATGGCGCTCACGCCCCCGCAACCTGAGCCACCCCGCCTTCGACAGTTGGTCGCCGCTGCAGGTAGGTGTCGACCTTGGTAGGTAGATCCACGCCATGCGTGGATGAGACTTTCCGGGGAAGAATTGCCTTGGATCTGACGTGCTCTGCTTGTGGTGGGTGACGACCGTCGGTCGTCACCAGAGCAAGCGCAGCGAGGCGACCCGCTTTTGCTTTTCTTTCTTTTTCCGTGGCTGGACGCACACGGAAACTGTCAGGGGCCGGGCGGGGTGGGCTGCGCAGGGGCGTGAGCCGCATGGATGCGGCGACCGAGCTTACATGGACGTACTTGCAGCGTCCCCTGCGCAGCCCATCCCGCCCGGCCAAGCAAGGCTTCTGCTCTGAAGACGTCCAACCACGAGGGGCTCAGCCGTTCGCGGCCAACTCAACGTCCAGCGCACGCAGGCGATCAACAGTGCCAACATCCGTCCAGAGACCGCGATGATGCTGACCGCTGATCCGCCCCTGCGCCATGAAATGCTTCTGCAACGGCACCACCGAAAACTTCGGTGGCACGCGCTCGCTGCCAGGTGCCTCGCCGATCACCGCGCGCCAATCGGCCACGATCGACGGACGATAGACGCCGATGCCCGCATAGGTCAGGCACGGACCTTCGCGGTCGTGGTGCAGCACGCCGTGCGCGTCCAGCCGGTAGTCGCCGGCGGGGTGCTGTGCCGGGTTGTCGACCAGCACCAGATGCGCTTCGCCGGCCGGTTCACGCGGCAGCGTGGCGAAATCGAAATCGGTCCAGATATCGCCGTTCACCACCAGAAACGGATCGTCCCCCAGCGCCGGCAATGCATTGAGGATGCCGCCACCGGTTTCCAGCGGGGTATCGCCTTCGTGCATGAAATGCAGCTGCAGGCCCCATTGGCGGCCATCGCCCAATGTGGCCGGAAACTGCGCGGCGAGCCAAGCGGTGTTGATCACCACGTCGCGGATGCCGAATGCAGCCAATCGCTCCAGGTGCCACACGATCAGTGGTTTGCCGGCCACTGCCAGCAGCGGCTTGGGCGTGTGCAGGGTCAATGGACGCATGCGCTCGCCCAGGCCGGCGGCGAAAATCAGTGCCTTCATCGACGCGACCTTCAGCGCAGCACGCGCATTGGCGCGGCCAGCTCGGCCAGTGCCGGCTTGATCCGCATTTCCAGCAACTGCTGCAACGGTGCCAGTTCGCGGTAGCGCGGCAGCACTTCATCCAGGTAGGCGATGAAGCGCGGTGCGTCGTCCAGGTAGTGGCCCTTGTTGTCGCGGTAGCGCAGGCGGCAGAACAGGCCGAGGATCTTCACGTGGCGCTGGATGCCCATCCAGTCGGCATCGCGCAGGAAGGTGGCACGGTCGGGTACCGGCAGGCCGGCATCACGCGCGCGCTGGTGATACTGCGACAGCCATTCGTCCACGCGCTGCAGCGGCCAGCTCAGGAAGGCATCCTTGAACAGACTCACCGCGTCGTAGGCGATCGGGCCACGCACCAGATCCTGGAAATCCAGCACGGCCGGGCCGCCGTCCACCGGCATCAGGTTGCGCGGCATGTAGTCGCGGTGGGTCATCAGCTGGGCCTGGCCCAGCGCGTTGTCCATCAGCCGGCGGTGGACCAGCTGCAGGCCTTCGATCTCGCCGCAGTCCAGTTCAAGGCCAAGATGGCGCTGCAGGAACCACTCATCGAACAGGCCGGCATCACGCTGCAGCAGCGCTTCGCCGAACTGGCCGAAATCGGCCGGCACCGGGATGGCCTGCAGGCGCAGCAGCTGCTCGATGGAGCGGCTGAACCACGCGTCGGCATTGCGTTCGTCGAGGATCTTCGCCAGCGTCGGGCCGCCCAGGTCTTCCAGCAGCAGGAAGCCGGCGTCGAGGTCCTGGGCGAGCAGCGCGGGCACGCGCAGGCCGTGATCGTGCAGCAGGCCGCGCATGCGCAGCCACGGCGTGGGGTCTTCCAGCCCCGGCGGAGCGTCCATCACGATGTGGCTGCCGCGCTGGCTGGTGGTGCGCCAGTAGCTGCGCATGCCGGCGTCGACCGAGGCGCGTTCGACCACGGCGTTGCCGTCGTCGAGCTGGGTACGGGCCCACTGCAGGCGCTGTGCGCTGCGCTGGGGATCAGAGGCGGGTTCGGTCATGCAGGCATATCCGGGCGCGCCGGGCGCGCCAACGTCGGGGCAGAATGAAAAAGGAGGTGGCGGCTCAGCGGCGGCCGCTGAACAGGCGCAGGATCGCCAGCACGACGACCGCGCCTACGACCGCGCCGAGGAAGCCGGCCGGTTCACCGGGTGCGTACCAGCCCATGTACTGGCCGAACCAGCCGGCCAGCAGCGCGCCGATGATGCCCAGCACGATGGTCAGCAGGCAGCCCATGCGGTTGTTGCCGGGCATGAAGAAGCGTCCCAGCAGGCCGACGAAGAAGCCGACCAGGATGATGTAGAGCCAGCTGGTGCTGCCAAACAGACCGTTCATGCCATCAGTGCTCTCGAAGGATGGACGCAGCCTAGCAAGGCCGGGCTGCGTCCGTCACTGCGTGCTGGATCAGCAGCAGCCGTGGTCGCCGTTGCGGGTGCCACTGTCGGCGGCCACCGGCGAACCGCTGGTCTCGCCACGCAGGCTTGCCGCGTAGTGCTCGCTGATCACCTTGGACACGCACGAGGTGACCTTCTTGCCCATCGGAATGTGCAGGAACTCGTTCGGGCCGTGGGCGTTGGAGTGCGGGCCGAGCACGCCGGTGATCATGAACTGGGCGCCCGGGAACTTCTCGCCCAGCATGCCCATGAACGGGATCGAGCCGCCTTCGCCCATGTACATCGCCGGCTTGCCGAAGAAGGTCTGGCTGGCATCGTCGATGGCCTTGGTCAGCCACGGTGCCATCGCCGGCGCGTTCCAGCCGGTGGAGGCCTTTTCCAGGTCCAGGGTGACCTGCGCGCCGTTCGGCGGATCGCGCAGCAGCGTTTCCTTCAGCAGCTCGCCGCAGGTCTTGCCATCGGCAGTCGGCGGCAGGCGCAGCGACAGCTTCACCGCGGTATGCGGGCGCAGCACGTTGCCGGCCGATTCCAGCGGCGGCATGCCGCCGATGCCGGTCACCGACAGGGCAGGGCGCCAGGTACGGTTGAGCACCAGTTCGGTCAGGTCGTCGTTCATCGGCTTGAGGCCGTCGACCAGTGGGAATTTCTCGAAGATCGCGGTATCGACCACGTCGGCGGCACGCTTGGCCTGTTCCAGGCGCTCGGCCGGGATCTCCACGTTCATGCCCTCGATCAGGATGCGGCCGGTGTCCTGGTCCTCGATGCGCGACAGCAGCTGGCGCAGCAGGCGGAAGCTGGACGGCACCACGCCGGAGGCATCACCGGAGTGCACGCCTTCGTTGAGCACCTTCACCGAGAAGTTGCCGCCGGTCAGGCCGCGCAGCGAGGTGGTGCACCACAGCTGGTCGTAGTTGGCGCAGCCCGAATCCAGGCAGACCACCAGCGACGGCTTGCCGATGCGGTCAGCCAGGTGGTCGACGTAGGCCGGCAGGTCGTAGCTGCCCGACTCTTCACAGGCTTCGATCAGCACCACGCAGCGGGCGTGCGGCAGGCCCTGGGCCTGCAGCGCCAGCACCGCGGCCAGCGAGCCGAAGATGGCGTAACCGTCATCGGCACCGCCACGGCCATACAGCTTGTCGCCGCGCAGGACCGGAGTCCATGGGCCCAGGTCGTCGTCCCAGCCGGTCATCTCCGGCTGCTTGTCCAGATGGCCGTAGAGCAGGATGGTGTCGTCGCCGGTTTCGGCGCCGGTAGCCGGAATTTCCAGCAGAATCAGCGGGGTACGGCCTTCCAGACGCACCACCTCGACCTTCAGGCCGGGCAGCTCCTGCGCCTTGGCCCAGGTTTCCATCAGGGTGACCGCCTGCTCCATGTAGCCGTTCTGCACCCAATTGGCGTCGAACATCGGCGACTTGTTGGGGATGCGGATGTAGTCGACCAACTGCGGGACGATTTCGCTGTCCCACTTGTCATTGACGAATTGGCCGAGCTTGGCGCTGTCCATCTGAAACTCCGGTTGCATGGCTGATCCGCCCATTCTACGCCTCGGTCAAGGGTAGGGTTTTCCCTACATCACGTCGGGTATTTGGCTGGCTTTTAGAAATCCGTGAACCCGATACGCTGTGTGCATGTGGTGACGGACACTGTTTCGACCGACGGGATTGCCGGTCGGGACGGTCAGAACCACAAGGAGATACACGTCGTGCCTTGGTTTGTCGTGTTGAGGGCGCTGGTGCTGGGAATGTGGATCACGGGAGCGCAAGCTGCCGAGCCGATCGACATCAACCGGGCCGATGCCCAAGCGCTGCAGCAGGGATTGACGATGGTCGGGGCCACCAAGGCAGCGGCGATCGTCGAGCACCGGCGCAGACACGGCCCGTTTCACCGCGTCGAGGACCTGACGCAGGTGAAGGGGATAGGGACATCGATCGTCGAACGGAATCGACGGCGGATCACCGTTGGCAGCAGGATGTTGCCCGCGGATCCGGTACCCGGATCGGTACCGGTGCGAACCGTACCCAGGCGCTGACAACAGGAAACGTCGGGACCGGCAGGATGCAGGTTCATTGGCTACGGACAGGATGCCCGTAACCACCGACCGTCGCAGGGATGCGACACCAATCACCAGGATGGTGGCATCACAGACCTGTGGAAGGGGCTGAGATACAAACAGGACAGACGCGGCCGCGTGCAGGATGCAACGCCGCCCCCGCTTCGCAGGATGCGAGGGGGTGGCAGCAGGCCGACAGGGACGTGACGATTGCCCGGTACGACACATGGCTGTGTCGCCGGGCAATTTCTTTTGGCGCAGCCACCACGCGCCCATGGTGTACGGTGAGGCCTTCGCATGGAATGGAACCTGCTGGATGCACCTCCACCGTTTGACCCTGATGCTCGCCGTTGCCCTGGCACTGCCCTGCGCTGCACACGCGGCCGCCCCCTCCAAGCCGGTCGCGGCGACGGCTTCCGACGTACGCGGTCCGACCGACCTCAAGCCTGGCGAGTACCTGTGGCACCCGGAGGTTTCGCCGGCCGGGCCGATCGTGCTGGTGGTGAGCCTGGATGAGCAGCGAGCCTATGTGTACCGCAACGGCATCGCCATCGGCCTGACCACGATCAGCTCGGGCAAGAGCGGCCATGAGACGCCGACCGGTGTGTTCACCATCCTGCAGAAGGACAAGGACCACCGTTCCAACCTCTACAACAGCGCACCCATGCCGTACATGCAGCGGCTGACCTGGGACGGCATCGCGCTGCACGGCGGCAGCCTGCCCGGGCACCCGGCCTCGCATGGCTGCGTGCGCCTGCCGCAGGCCTTCGCCCAGAAGCTGTTCAGCGAAACCAAGCGCGGCGATACGGTGGTCGTGGCCGATGCCAAGAGCGCGCCGATGACGCTGGCCTATCCGGCGGTGCTGGCACCGGTGAATGCACGCGGGCAGGCCCTGCCGGAAGGCGAGGCCGGCGCCCCGGACAAGGCGTGGTGGGATGATGCGGCCGCCCCCAGCGGGCAGGTCGGCATCCTGGTCAGCCTGCACGACCAGCGCCTGTACGTGCTGCGCGACGGCGTGATGATCGGTGAGTCGCCGTTGAAGGCCGATGCGCTGCCGGCGTTCCAGGGCACCACTCTGTTCGTGATGGGCCAGGGCTACAGCGATACGCCCAGCCCGCTTGACGCACAGCAGCGCCTGCACCAGTGGACGGCCTATCCGCTGCTGGGCCAGGACCGCGCCCAGGCCACGCCGGACCTGCTGGCCACCCCATCGCTGCCGATGGCGTTGCCGGCCGATTTCGCCCGACAGCTGTACCAGGTGCTGGTGCCGGGCACGACCCTGCTGGTCACCTCGCTGCCGGCGGTGCGCCCAAGCGCGGCTGAATCGGGTATGCAGCCGGTCTTGGAATCGGAGCCGCCAGCGTCCACCCTCAAGGGATCCTGAGACCTCCCTGCGTGCCCATGTCCACTTCCCGCTCGTGCTGGCTGGCTGCTGTTGGCCTGTTGGCGACTGTTACCAGTGCGTCGGCATGGGCACAGACGCCTGTTGCCGCGATCAGTGCAGACGACCTCGCTGCACAGCTGGCACGCAGCGCGCCCAAGGCGGACCGCCGGGTGCTGCAGTTGGCCGCCCACGCCATGCGCTGCGCGCTGCAGCGGCCGGAACTGGGTGTTAGCGGCGAACGCCTGAGCGTGATCGACTACTCGCGGCCGTCCACCGAGCCGCGGATGTGGGTCTTCGACCTGGCCCGCCAGCGGCTGTTGTTCGAGGAGTGGGTAGCGCACGGCCGCAACAGCGGCGAGAACCGCACCGAGCATTTCTCCAACCGCGATGGCAGCTTCATGTCCAGCCTCGGCGCGTTCACTGCGCAGGAAACCTACATGGGTGGCAACGGCTATTCGCTGCGCCTGGCGGGGTTGGAGCCGGGTTTCAATGACCGCGCACGCGAGCGCGCCATCGTCATCCACGGGGCGCCGTATGTGAATCCCTCCACCGCACAGTTGCAGGGACGATTGGGGCGCAGTCTCGGCTGTCCTGCGGTGCGGTTGTCGGTGGCCAAGCCGCTGATCGACGCGCTGCGGGGCGGCACGATGGTGTTCGCGTACTACCCCGACCAGGATTGGCTCAAGCACTCGCAGTTGCTGGGTGGCGATTGCGGTACGGCCGCGGGTCTTGCAACGCGTTGATGCGTTGTGGCGCGCGGCATGATGCAATGCGCGCATGAACATCGACTCCCTGCTGCACACCCCGAGCCAGGTGATTTCCAGCCTGGATTACCGCCGCGAACGCTGGCGCAACGGCCTCGGCTGGACCCGCGAGATCCTGCGGTTGCCGGCGCAGGGTGATGACTGGGCGTTGCGCCTGTCAGTGGCCGAAATCGAACAGGACGCTGCGTTTTCCGCGTTCCCCGGTGTCGAGCGCGAACTGGTGCTGCTGCAGGGCAATGGCGTGCGCCTGCGATTCGAGGACGGTCGCGTCTCCGAAGTGCTGCCACCGCATGGGCGCGTGCGTTTTGCCGGCGAGGCCGCGTTGCATGGCGAACTGGTCGACGGCACCACTCACGATTTCAACCTGATGTGGAAGCGCGAGCTGCTGCAGGCCGAACTGCTGCATCGGCCACTGGTCGGCCCGATGTTCTTCTTCTGCGAGCCGGGTGTGGCGTGGGCCCTGCACCTGCTGGGTGGACAGGCCACGTTCGGCGCGGACAGTGGATTGCCTGCGATGCAGAGCGGCGATACCGCATGGTTGGCCGCCGGTGAGCGCCAGCGTCATGCGCTGCAGGGTGGTGGAGAGCTGCTTGCGATACGGGTAAGCGCCGCGGGCGGCTGAGCCATCGTCAGCGCCCGGAGGCAATCATCCACGCATGGCGTGGATCTACTGAAAATGCGGTCGCTGTGCTCCAGTAGATCCACGCCATGCGTGGATGCAGTGGCCGATACCGCAGCATGGTGCGAACCAAGGTGCGCACCCACCAGAAGTCGGTGCGCACCCACCTGGAGACGGTTCGCCTCAATACACATCGCGCCGGTAGCGACAGGCCAGCAGCAGCGCTTCCTTGCCGTCGGCACCGAGCACCTGCTCGATCACCGCATCCACTGCCGGGGCCATGCCCTGCAGGCTGCCGCAGACCAGGATCGTTGCGCCTTCATCGACCCACTGCCGCAGCGTGGATGCTTCGGCCAGCAGGCGATCCTGCACGTAGCGGTGCGCGCCGCCATCACGGCTGAATACCGTATCCAGGCGGGTCAGCGTGCCGTTGGCGAGCATCGCCTGCAGCTCATCGCCGAAGTGGAAATCATGCGCAGCCGAGCGTTCGCCGAACAACAGCCAGGTACGGCCGCTGCCAACATGTGCGCGTTCGTGCAGGTGTGCGCGCAGGCCAGCGATCCCGGTACCGTTACCGATCAGCAGCAGCGGAACGTCGGCGGCGACGCCGTGGAAATTCTCGTTGCGGCGCAGGCGCATCTGCACCGGCTCGCCAATGGCGGCGTGGTCGCACAGCCAGCCACTGCCGACGCCCGGTGTGCCATCGGCACGCAGCTGACGGCGCAGCAGCAGCTCCACCGCGCCGTCGTCCATCACCGAGGCGATGGAGTACTCGCGATGCGGCAGTGGCTGCAGTGCCGCCAACAAGCCAGGCAGGTCGCCCGCAGCAACCAAGGACGGCAGATGCGAGCGGGCGACGCGGGCGAGCAGCGTGTTGCCGTCGTCCAACACGGTATCCGCATCGAAGCCCTGCGCCTGCAGCCAGTCGCGCGTGCTCTGTTCGGCGTGCTGCGGACCGACCTCGGCGATGTCGCCCGCCTGCCAGTGCGCGCTGCTGTCGGTCGGTGGCTGCAGGCGCAGCCAGTAGACAGGACCACCGACGCTGCCGGGGTTGAGGTGGATGCGCTGCAGCAGCGTCCACGGCTGGTACTCGGCCGGTGTCCAATCGGGTAGTTCGCTGGCGTCGCCGCCGAGCTGGCCGAGCAGCTGCTGCCAGTGGCGCAGGGCGGCTGGATCGGCGTTGTCGACTTCAATGGCATCGAACAGCGGATGCGCGCCGTGCTGGCGCAGCCAGTCGTGCAGCTGGTGGCCGAACGCGCAGAAGTGGCCGTAGCTGCGATCACCCAGTGCGAGCACGCCGTACTGCAGGTGGCCCAGAGGCGGCGGCGTGGTCATCACCCGGCGCAGGAAGGGCAGGGCGTGGTCGGGTGCATCGCCTTCGCCGGTGGTGCTGACGATGAACAGTGCACGCGCGCTGCCCGCAAGCAGGGGCGCATCCACGTCGTGCAGGCCACGCAGGCGCACCGGCACGCCGGCCGAGCGCAGGGCCTGCGCACTGCGCTCGGCCAGTTCGCGGGCGAAGCCGGTCTGGCTGGACCAGACCAGCAGCATCGGTTGGTCGCTGCCTTCGGCCGTGTCATCGCGTGGACGGCTGCGCCACCACACCACGGTGCACGCCAGTGAATACAGCGCGGTGGCGGCCAATGCGATGCCCCACTGCCGCGACGGCGGCGCACCCTGCCACCAGGCTTCGCCCAGGTGCAGGCGCAGCAGGGCCCCGCCGATCACTGCCAGCAGGACCAGCACTACGACGTTGCCAAGGGTTGCGCGCGAGAAACGTGTGCTCATGCGGCCTGCTCATCCAGCAGCCGCTGGAAGGCGCTGCTGAGGGTTTCGCGTGGGCCATCGGCGGCGCGTTCGAGGTAGCGCGCGGCCAGCCCTTCGCGCTCTGCCAGCGCGATGCCCGCGTCGCGACCGAGCACGGTCAGTGCGGTGGCCCAGGCGTCAGCGTGCATCGCGTCGTCGGCGACCACGGTGACGGCGGCTGCGACCTGTCGCACCGGCGTGCCGCTGCGTGGGTCGAGGCTGTGACTGTAGGCAACGCCATCGTCCTGATACTGGTGCCAGCGATCGCCGGAGGTGGCCACTGCCTTCCCTTCCAGCGCGAGTACACGCGGTGGCATATCGGTGTGGGCATCTTCTTCCGGCGCCGACTCCACCAGCACGCGCCACGGTTGGCCGTCGGGCTTGCGGCCGTAGCCCGCCAGCTCGCCACCGACTTCAATCAGTGCGGCATCGACACCTTGGCTGCGCAGCCAGGCGGCGACGTGGTCGACACCGAAGCCCTTGGCGATCGCCGAGAGGTCCAGTTCCAGGCCGCCGGGTTGCAGCAGCGCATCGTCCTGCCAGTGCAGGTGTTGCCAGCCGCAGCGTGCACGGGTTGCCTGCAACGTGGTGGCATCGGGGGCACGCCGTGCGCCGGCATGCGCGCCGAAGCCCCACAGCGCCACCAGTGGGCCGATGGTGGGGTCGAAGGCACCACCGCTGGCGGCGGCGATGGCCTGCGCGCAGGCCAGTACATGGAGGGTTTCGGCCGGCAGCACGCAGTAGCGACCCGCGTCGGCGCGGTTGTAGCGGCTCAGGTCAGAGCCCGCTTCCCACGTGCTCATCTGAGCGACCACTTCATCCAGGCGGGCCTGGATGCCCGCATGCAGCGGATGCAGGTCGCGCTGACGCGGTGCCACCAGCGACACGCTCCAGGTGGTGCCCATGGTGGTGCCGCCCAGCCGGGCGATGTCGAGTGCGGTAGAGGTCATGGGCATGCGTGGCGGGCTGCGATACCCGGGCGCGCCGGGTATCGCAGCGATGCGTTTACTGCGGCAGTACTTCCAGCGTGGCGACATAGCTGAGGCGACGCTTGGCGGCTTGCTTGACCGACGTCTTCTTGTCCTCGGTGCCGGTTTCCAGCCAGTACATGCCGGCTTCCGGCCAGGTCACCTTGATCTCGCCCTTGGCGTCGCTGGTCAGTTTCTGCTCGTCCTGCGCATTGCGGTAGCGGGTGCCACCGCGCACGATCTCGAACTCCAGGCCAGCGGTCGGCTTGCCGTCGACCAGTACGCGGAAGGTGGCTTCCTCGCCGGCAAACAGGTCGTTCGGGTGGCCGACGGCCACCAGTTCGATGCCGCGGTTGGTCGGCTTCAGCGCGGTGTCGTTCGGCGCGCCGTTGGTGACGAAGGTCTCCACGCGGCCGACCGACTGGCTCACTTCCAGCTTCTTTGCATCCTTGGGCAGTTCGCCGAAGGTGGCGGCGGTGCCGCGCCAGCGCTTGCGCTCGCCATTCAGTTCATAGGTTGCCGACAGGCCGTCGTTGACCGAGGCGATGCGGTAGGTGCCCTGCTGTTTCAGTTCGACGTCGAACACGCTGCGGTACTTGCCGGTGGACGCGTTCTGCGCCTGCACGGTGCTGCCGTCCGGGGCGGTGATCACCACCGATTCCAGGCGCAGCGGCACGTGGTTGAAATAGAACAGGTCATTGGAGACCGCGCCATCGACGGTGATCCACGGCGCGTTGCCGGCGATCACGGTCTGCGACGGAAGCAGCCAGGCCTTGTGGGCCAGGGCAGAGAAGGGAAGGGCAGCGGCCAGAGCGGCGGCGAGGACGAGCGTGCGCTTCATGCGGAAGACTCCAGTTGGAAGGGGTCGGATCCCTTTCCAAAGGAAAGGGCTCTGACCCCGAGGATATGGCGATGGGGTCAGAGCCCTTCCTGCGGAAGGGATCCGACCCCGCTTGATCAAGGCTTGACGGCCAGGGTGACCTGGCCCAGTTCGGTGGCGCCCTGCGCGCGGCCGTTCTGTGCGGCGGTGGCCGGCCACGTGAAGGGGATCTTCAGCAGTTCACGGCCGCCGACTTCGCGCACCGCTTCCACCACCAGGGTGTAGTTGCCCGGGGCCAGCTGCTTCAGCGCCGGCTGCTTGTCGTTGAACGACAGCGCGTGCTTGCCGGCGGGACGGGTCGGGCCGGTCACGCCGTCCACCGGCACCTGCAGGGTGCGGCCGCTCTTGCGCCACCACTGGCGCAGGTCGGGCAGCCACTTGGTGCCATGGCCTTCGCTGTTGCTGGTCTGCTGGTACCAGACCGACAGGTTGGCGGCGACCTTCTGGTCGGCGCCTTCCAGCCACACTGCCACATACGGGCGGTGGTACTCGGCCACGTTGAGCTTGGGTACTTCGACGTTGATGTCGAGGGTGGTGGCGTAGGCCGGGGAGGTGGCCAGCAGGCCGCTGAGGGCGATGGTCAGGGTGACGCGCATGGGGCGGCTCCGGAGAAACGGATGGAAATCACGGTGGAAGTTCAATGGATCAGCAGCAGGGCGATCAGCAGCGGAATCATCAGGCCCAGGCCGACCAGCGGCCAGGTCATGCGTCGCTGCCGCGCATGCAGGTGCAGCAGGAACAGACCGGTGATGCAGAACACCAGGCAGGCCACGGCGAACACGTCCAGGAACCAGCCCCACGCGGGGCCGGCATTGCGGCCCTTGTGCAGGTCGTTGAGGTAGGACACCGCGCCGCGCGAGGTCGATTCGTACTCGACTGCGCCGGTTTCGCGGTCGATGCTCAGCCAGGCGTCGCCGCCGGGGCGTGGCAGCGACAGGTAGATTTCCTCGGCCGACCATTCGGCGGGTCGGCCGCCGATGGAAATGCCCAGCTGCTCGTCCAGCCATTGCCGGGCCGGGCGCGGGATCGGCGCGTTGCCGTCCTCGCGTGTGCCGAGCTGGCCGCGCACGTCGGCCGGCAGTTCCAGATGCTGGTTCTGCACCTGTGGCTTGGCTTCGATCTTCGCCGCGTGATTCAGCGTGAGCCCGGTCACCGCGAACAGCAGCATGCCGATCAGGCAGACCGCCGAGCTGATCCAGTGCCACTGGTGCAGGGTACGCAGCCAGAAGCCGCGGCTCTGTTGCTGCTGCACGGTGGAAGATGCGGGACGGCTCACGGCACGGTTCGGGACGGATGAATACCGGGCATTACATCATTGATGAGAATTGCTCGCAATTAGATGTCGTTGTGTATCTCTGAAGGGGAGTGCCGGCCGCTGGCCGGCAATCCCATGACACCTGAAAACATCGTGCGGTTGCCGGCCAGCGGCCGGCACTACCACTGGGCAGTAGATCCACGCCATGCGTGGATGGAGCGCCGTCCAGGTTCGGTATGGGCAGTAGATCCACGCCATGCGTGGATGAAGTGGTGCCGACCAAGGTCGGCACCCACCAAGTCAGGGCGGTGTCGACCAAGGTCGGCACCCACCAGAGCGACGATCAGAACTTCGCGTTGAGCGAGATCCAGTAGCTGCGGCGCTGGTCCTTGGTGGCGTAGTCGTCCACGCAGTTGTATTCGCTGGGGCTGGTCAGCAGGCACGACTGCGAGACGAAGTTCTTGTCGAACAGGTTGTTGACCCGCGCGTTGACCGTCAGCCACTGCGTGGCCTTCCAGCTGCCACCGAGGTGGAAGATCGTGTAGTCCTCGTAGTAGCGGGTGTGGCTGGCACCGGCGGCATCGAGGATCGTGTCGCGGTAGCGGTCGTAGCGGCCTTCGCCGATCAACGACAGGCTGATCGCATCGTTGAGCTGCCAGTTGAGGCTGGCGTTGGCCATGTGCTTGGCCGGCATGGTACCGGTGATCGGCAGGCCCTTGCCGGAACCGGCGGTCTGCTCGCTTTTGGTCCAGGTGTAGTTGCCGCGCAGCTGCAGGTTGTCCAGCAGGTCGACGTGGCCGGCCAGTTCCGCGCCACGTGTTTCGGCCTTGTCGATGTTCACGCTCTGGGTGAAGGTGCTGTAGCCCAGCGACGCCCAGCCCGGGCCGATATCCACGCAGTAACCACTGCCGGCTGGTGCGACCTCACAGTTGGGGAACGTGCCGCCGCTGGCGATCTTGTCTTCGAACTTGTTGATGAAACCGGTGACGTTGAAGCCCCAGCGCTGGCCCTCGTAGTACGCAGCCAGCTCGTAGTTGGTGCTGGTTTCCGGCTTCAGGTTGGGCGAACCCACCAGCGGCAGCACGCCCTGGCCACCGAAGCCGGTGATGCCGGGGAACAGCTGGTCCGGCCGCGGGGTCTTGTAGCCGGTGCTGACGCCGCCCTTGAAGGTCCATGCATCGGTGGCATTCCAGACCAGGTAGCCGCGCGGGCTGAGGTGGCTGCCGAAGATGTTGTGGTCGTCGTAGCGCAGGCCGAAGGTGGCGGTCAGGGTGTCGGTCAGCGACCAGTTGTCCTCGGCGAACAGCGCCCACATGCGGTGCTTCTGCTTGGTGTTGCTGCGGTAGCCGGCACCGTCCATGCCGAACACGCCGTCCACCATGTCGGTGTCGTTGTACTGGCCGCCCACGGTCAGCTTGTGCGCGCCGAAGTCCAGGTCGAGCATCGTGTCCAGCACGTAGCCTTCCAGCTCCATGGTGCGCAGCGGACGCGGCAGGAACGCCTGCAGGCGTGCCTGTTCGCTGGCGTTGAGTGTGCCCAGCGCGTTGTTGCGGCCGGCGGCACAGTTGTTGGCGGCACCGGTGCGGCGGCAGACGTCGTTCCACAGGGTCTGCAGGCCGGCGCGCTCGTCCAGGGTCAACGGCAGCGAGCGGCCGAGGTTGCTGCTCTTGCTGTGGGTCAGTGAGGTCTGCCAGGTGCCGAAGCTGTAGCGACCCTGATGGGTCAGCGAGAGCTGGTCGCGCTCATAGCGCTGGTAGGCGGTGTAGCCCACGCGCGGCTGCACCACGCGGCGGGTGACGGTGCCGTTGCCATTCGGGTTCGGGACCACCGCGTTGCCCGCGCGCCACAGGCTGGCCAGGCTGTCGAGCGTGCCGGTCTGGCCCTCGCTGTTGTCGTACTTCTGGCGAGAGACGTCATAGTCCAGCCACAGCTCGTGGTCGTCGTTGACGTGGAAGTTCAGGCGCACGCCGGTGTTCCAGTTGGTGTTGGCCACCGACTTGCCGCCGCCACCAAAACCGATGCTGCGCTCCCACAGCGTGCCGTCGGGCAGGGGCAGTGCATCCCATTCGGGATTGGATGCCTTGGCGTCGTAGTAGCTGCCGCGCACGGCCAGGCCGAGGCGATCCTTGACCAGTGGCCCGCTCAGGTACAGGTCAGTGCTGCGCGCATCGCCGAACTGATCGTCCTGCTGCACGGTGAAGCCCTGGGTGACCGCGCCGTGCCAGCTGTCCTGGTTGCGGCGGGTGATGATGTTGATGACGCCGCCCATCGCATCCGAGCCGTACAGCGTGGACATCGGGCCACGCACCACTTCAATGCGCTCGATCGCATCCAGCGGCGGCAGGTAGGCGAACTGGCCACCACCGAAGTTGTTCGGATACAGCTGGCCGGCGTTGCTCTGGCGACGGCCGTCGATCAGCACCAGGGTGTATTCGGACGGCAGGCCGCGCATGGAGATGGTGGCGCGGCCGTTCTTGTCGGTGGCTTCGAGGCCGACGTCGATGCCCTCGACGTCGCGCAGGGCGTCGACCAGGCTGGTGTAGGGGCGCTTGCTCAGCTCTTCGCGGCTGACCACGCTGATGCTGGCCGGTGCATCGACTACTTTCTGCTCGAAGCCAGCGGCGGTGACCACCACCTTGTCGAGGGTCTGGGGTGCGCCGGAAGCGTCGCCATGGGCGTAGGCGGGAGCCGCGACGGCGGCCAGCACGGCGCTGGTCAACAGATGGCGGGACAGGGACGAACGGACACGATGGCGCTGGGCCATGGCAGATACCTCGAAGGATGTAAGGCAGCGCGATGCCGGGCGCAGTGCGCACACGGCAGGGCAGAGCAGGGACGGCCCGATCAGGGGCGGCTGAGGTGAAGCAGGCAGCGGCGAGCCGATGCAACCGCTCAGGCGGTCACAGCGTGCCGTGGATCAGGCGAGCGGCGGCGCCTGGCCCCGTTGCTGGCGACGCCCGGGCGCATCGGTCCAGGGCATGTCTGGTGCGGCCAACGGCCAGTGCGAACGCGCGCCGGACGGAGCCGACGCGGAGGGAACCAGATCAAGTTCGGTACGCAGCCAGTGGCTGGCCAGCAGCAGTGGCGGCGCCGGCTTGTCGGTGGACTTGGCCGGTGCCGAGGCGCAGCGCCGCAGCTTGGCCGGCGCTTCTTCCTGCAGGGGGGCTTCGCCGCCGCGCTCTTCCAGCGGTTGCTGCAGCGCCTGGGTTGCAGCCGCATGGGCCACCGGCAGCAGCGGCAGGGTGCCCAGCAACAGCGTCAACATCGCCACCCACGCCAGCAGGCTGGCCAGCGCAGGCCGACGGCCGCGCATGGCGGTGCCGAGCTGTACAAGCCGAAGCGGGCGAGGGCGGAACGGGCGACGCAAGCGGAAATCCCTGGCTGGCCGGAACATCCGGCGTCAACGGGGCGTGATTGTAATGAGACCCGTTAGCCGTTGCAAATGAGAATGATTGCCAAGTTGTCGCAGGGGTGGCCTGATCGGCTCAGACCTCGCTCCAGCGTCGCAGCAGGTTGTGGTACACGCCGGTCAGCTGCAGCACCGCGTCGGCATCGCCATCGGTCTGTCGCAGGCGCTCGATGGAAGTATCCATCTCCCACAGCAGGCGCCGCTGCACGTCGTCGCGGATCATGCTCTGCACCCAGAAGAACGAGGCCACGCGCGCACCGCGGGTGACCGGGTTGACCTTGTGCAGGCTGCTGGAGGGATACACGATCAGATCACCGGCAGGCAGTTTCACTTCATGTTCGCCGTAGGTGTCGCTGATGATCAGTTCACCGCCGTCGTACTCGTCCGGGTCGGACAGGAACAGCGTGCAGGAGATGTCCGAGCGCAGCTGCTCGCCGTTGGCCAGGTTCATCACCGCGCCATCGACGTGGAAGCCGTAGGTGCCGCCGCCGCTGTAGCGGTTGAAGCGCGGTGGCAGGTACTTCAACGGCAGCGCGGCGCTGAAGAACAGCGGGCTGCGCTTGAGTGCGGCCAGCACCACGGAGGCCAGCGCGGCCTTCAGCGGTGAGGCATCGGGCAACTGTTCGTTGTGTTTGACCTGCGCACCCTGTGAGCCGACCGTCTCGCGTCCGTCGGTCCAGGCGGCAGCATCCAGCCGCTGGCGGATCTGCGCCACTTCTTCAGGTGCAAGCACGTTGGGGATGTGCAGCAGCATGGCGGTTCCTCATCGATGCGCGGGGGAGACGGGCTCCCCCGCGCCATGACATCAGAAGCGGACGTCCGCGCTGAGCAGGAAGGTGCGCGGGGCGCCCGGGGTGTAACGGTAGCCGCTCTTGTTGATGCTGGCCACGTACTGCTTGTCGAACAGGTTGTAACCGTTCAAGCGCAGCGAGATGGAGTCATTGATCGCCCAGGACACCACGGCGTCATAGACAACGTAGGACTTGGTGAACGACGGGGTACCCACCGCACCGTCGGTGCCACGGTGCATGCCACCGGCATAGCGCACGCCGCCACCGATGGTCAGGCCGAAGGGCAGGGTGTAGCTGGTCCAGCCGGTAAACGTGTCGGCCGGGGTGTAGGTCAGGTTGGTGGTGCCATCGGCGGCTACCTTGGCACCTTCCTTCACCTCGGTGTCGAGGTGGCTGTAGCCGGCGGTGACCGACCAGTTGTCGGTCAGGCGACCGACTGCAGAGAGCTCCACACCCTTGACCCGCTTGCTGCCGGTCTGGGTCGGGTTGCCGGCATCGTCGAGCACAGTGGTGTTGATCTCGTTGTCAACGTCGGTCTGGAACAGCGCCAGATTCACTGCAAGCGCGTCATCCAGGAACGCCCACTTGCTGCCCACTTCGAAGGTTTTGGCCTTCTGCGGGTCGAGCTTGGGGTTGTCGGCGCTGCTGGCCGAGCTGCTCAGCTGGAAGTTCGCGCCGCCAGGAGGCTGTTGCGAGACGGCGTAGTTGGCATAGATGCTGACCGTGTCGCCCACTTTGTACAGTGCACCGAGCTTCCAGTTCAGCAGCGTGTCGGACGCTTCCAGGGTGGGGTTGCGCAGCACGGTGCCGGTTGGATTGCTGCCGCATACCGGGCCACCGCGACCGCCGCACACCGATGCGCTTGCGTACTCGGTCTTGTAGTGGTCGGCGCGCACGCCTGCGGTCAGCAGGAAGCTCTCGCCGAAGGACAGGGTATCGAACAGATAGGCCGAGGAGGTTGTGGTCTTGCCGTGGGCATCGGCGCCATTGTGCGCCCAGGTCAGCCCGCCCACGTTCCAGTCGGGGTTGTACAGATTCGCTGCCGGCCAGGTGGTGCCGCCGGTGGTGGCCTGCCCGTAGCTGTCCAGCTCTTCGCGGGTGAACTCCAGGCCGGTGCTCAGCGCATGGCCGACGCTGCCGGTGTTGAAGTCGGCGCGCAGGTTCAACTGATCGGTGAGGATGGTGTTTCGCTGATCCTTGAAGGTCGGCAGGCTGCGCGCGATCGTGTAGGTCGATAGATCGGCCGGATTGGTGTAGCTGATGTTGCCGGTCGGGCGGCCGTTCGCACCGCGAACGCCGGTACCCATGAAGGCGGTCAGCAGGTAATCCTGTTCGGTGCGGCCCCAACGCGCGGTGTTGGTCAGGCGCAGGGTGTCGCTGAAGTCGTGTTCGAAGCGGAACGTGGCCATCTTCGCGGTCACGTCATCATGGTCTGCACGCGTACCGTAGAAGCTCTCCGGGTTCACCGGATGACCGGCCAGCGCTTCCAGGGTCGGCTGCGCGGTCCAGCCAGGCAGGCCCAGGGTCGGCACGCCGCCATCGGGCACGTTGTCCTGCTTCACGTACAGCAGGTTGAGGTAGTAGCGGGTAGCGGTACCCAAACCGGAGGCCAGCGATGGTGCAATACCCCAGCGCTTGTTCTGCACATGGTCGCGGCCCGGCTGGTCGCTGTCCTGCCACATCGCGTTGACGCGCAGCGCGCTGGTCGCGCCCAGCGCCTGGTTCCAGTCACCGGTGGTGCGTCGCTGCTGGTCGCTGCCCAGCGAAACGCTGGCCGACGTCGCGTCCTGCAGATTGGCCTGCTTGCTGACCAGATTGATCGCACCGGTCGGTGCGGAGCGGCCATTGTCGGTGCCGGCCGGGCCCTTGGTCACTTCCACCTGCTCGATATTGAACACATCGCGCGAGATCGAGCCAAGGTCGCGCACGCCGTCGACGAACAGGCTGTTGGAGGTATCGAAGCCGCGCATGAACAATGCGTCGCCGGTGGTGGTGTTGCCGTTTTCACCGGCATAGAAGGTGCCGACGCCGGGGCTGTTGCGCAGTGCCTCGGTCAGGGTGGTGGCACCCTGCTGGTTGAACAGGTCGCTGGTGATGATCTGGATGGTCTGCGGGGTGTCCTGCAGGCGCTGTGTGAACTTGGGTGAGGCAACCTTGTCAGCCTTGTAGCCGCGAACTGCATGGACGTCGACCTTGTCCAGGGTGCGGGCGTTGTCGGTGGCTTCGGCGTGGGCCAGCGCAGGCAGCGCGGCCAGGCCGAGGCCGGCAGCGAGGCTGGCAGTGGCCAGCGGCAGGGTGCGAAGCGGCGAAGCGTGCTTGCGGCTTTTGATCGGGTTCATGGGCGTCTGCAGAGAAGGGACAGGAAGGGGCCGCCGGCGCTGGACAGCGCGGCAACAGGAAGGGAAAGGGAAATGCAGTCCAGCGGCTGCGCAGCGCGCAGAAAAGTGTCAGGCCAGCTGCGCAGGCGGTGCGTGCGAAGGCGGCTGGCGACGATCGGTCGCGGGCACCGGTGGATCAGGCATCGCCGGTATCGGTGCGTCTGCGGGGGCATGTTCCGGGCGCTGCAGGCACAGCCGCCGCAGTGCCGGCGGTTTGTCGCCCCGGCTTCCTTCTGGTTCGGATTCCGCGCGCTGCATCGCGTGCTCATGCGGCAGCGCATGTGGGGGCGAAGACGGCGCCGCGTCCTGGGCGTAGTTTCCGGGCGCATCACCCGCCGGCGTGCTCCGTCCTTCCTGCAACGCCGACCAGCCCAACCACAGTGTCAGCAGCGCGGCCACAAGCAGTGGCCAACCCCGACGGGCAAGCTGGCACAGCAGGACGGTAGGCGCGGGCGAAGCCATGGCGCAGGCGGAGTCGTAACGAAGATGTTAGTTAGCATAACACCAACGATAATGATTCGCATCTGCGCGAACGGTGAGCGGTTCCGCGTGGCCCGCAGGGCCCCTCAAAGGCCCTCCAGGTGCCCGCCAGTAGATCCACCCCATGGTGGATGCCCTGGACTTCAATCGCGGTCGTCGCGGGTCCACACCGCGTCGTGCTCGCGCTTCACCGGAAACTTCGGCACCGCCGTATAGGCCGGCGCACACAGGGCGCGGCCGTCTCGCACGTCGAAGCGCGCGCCGTGCAGCACGCACTCCACGCTGCCTTCGGTGGTGTTGAACTCGCCCGAGGACAGCTCGAACTCTTCATGCGTGCACTGGTCTTCCAGGGCATACAGTTCGCCGTCGAGGTTGAACACCACGATCGGCGTGCCGGTGACCTCGTCGAAAACGCTCTTCATTTCGCCGGGCAGCAGTTCGGCGCCGGCGCAGACAAAGGTCCAGGCCTCGCTCACGCGGTGGCTCCGGCCAACGGCTTTTCCAGGATCTCGAAGCGCAGGTCGTCGCGCTTGGGAATGCCGAAGCGTTCGTCGCCGTACGGGAACGGCTTCTTGATGCCGGTGCGCTGGTAACCGCGGCGTTCGTAAAAGGCGATCAGTTCGTCGCGCACGTCGATCACCGTCATCTGCATCACCGGCACGTTCCATTCCTGCGCGGCATGGGCTTCGGCGGCGTCCATCAACTGCTTGCCGACGCCACCGCCCTGCTGGCTGGGATCGACCGAGAACATGCCGAAGTAGCCCTTGCCGTCGACATCTGCGACGTGGGCACAGGCCACCAGCTGGCCGTCGCGTTCGGCCAGCAGGATGGTCGAGCGCGGGCGGTCCAGGTCGCCCTGGATGCCTTCGGCGTCGATGCGGGCGCCGTCCAGCAGGTCGGCTTCGGTGGTCCAGCCAACGCGGCTGGCGTCGCCGCGGTAGGCCGAGGTGACCAGGGTGATCAGGGCGGGGATGTCGGCCGACGTGGCGGCGCGGAAGGTCAGGGTGCTCATGCCGCCATTCTAGGTGGGGCTTGGGCGCTCGCAAATGGGTCAGGGTCAGATCCCTTCTGTCGCGCAGAAGGGCTCTGACCCCCGGGCACCGGCTATGCTGCAGCTCACCGCTTTCCCGCAGGAGGCACGAGTGGACAGGCAAGGTGGCGTGGCTGTGAGGGTCGTAACGCTCGGTGTGGTCGTGGTGATGTCCATCCTGCTTGTGCGCCAGGATGTCTCCGTCGCGGGCCGGGACGTTTCCTTCAACAGTTTTGCTTGCCCCAGGTTCAATCCGGCACGTGCACTGCCGGTCGCGCTGGAGGAACTGCGTGCGCACCCGGTCCGCTACCAGGGCCGCGCGGTGAAGGTGCGTGGCGCCTACGTCGATGGCTGGGAAATGTCGGCGCTGCATCCGGGGCCTCCGGTACGTGACCCGTGGGCGGCGGACGGCATCTGGGTGGAGGGCATCGCGCCGATGACGCTGCCGACGGAGCAGGCCGTTGAAATGACCGGGATCGTGTCGGCGGCACGACCGGATGCGCAGAGCGGCAAGGGGCATCTAGGCAAGTGGCCGGTCGAGCTGTGCGTGTCGTCGGTGCGGCGGTTGCAGGAGTGATTGGGTGGTAGGGGTCAGAGCCCTTTGGCGATGCGAAAGGGATCTGACCCCAATCCCCGACGCCGGAACGGGCGACAGCCCGACTGTCAGGCGCGCCGCGTTGGCAGATGCTCGGGGTCAGATCCTCTTGCGCAGCAAAGGGCTCTGACCCCTTGGCTTCCGGAGACGCTCATGCCCAGGCCGCGTCGCATCGATGCACCGGGCTACCCACAACATGTCGTCCAGCGCGGTAACAATCGCCAAGGGGTGTTCCTCGCTGATGGCGACCGCGTCGCCTATCTGCGCCTGCTGTGTCATCACGCAGACCTGCAGCAATGCCGGGTCCACGCCTACGTGCTGATGGGCAACCACGTGCACCTGCTGGTGACGCCCGAGGCAGCCGGCGGGCTGTCGCGGATGATGCAGGCGGTAAATCGTGCCTACGTGCGCCGTGTGAATGATCGGCACGGCCGCACGGGAACTCTGTGGGAGGGGCGTTTTCACTCGACCCTGGTGGACACGGATCGCTACCTGCTTGCCTGCCAGCGGTACATCGAGCTCAATCCGGTGCGTGCGGGGATGGTGGCGCATCCCGGGGACTATCGCTGGTCGAGCTATCGGGCAAACGTGGAGGGCAGGGCGAATGCACTTCTCGTGCCGCATTCGGCGTTCGAGTTGATTGCGGCTGATGTGGATGAGCGGCGCAGGCGCTACGCCGAGTTCATCGAGCAGGGTGTTCCTGCGGGTGATCTGGCGGAGATACGTGGAGCGCTGCAGTCGCAGCGACGATTGGTTGGGGTGCTGATGGGGTCAGAGCCCATTCGCGGTGCGAAAGGGATCTGACCCCGGCTGAGGTCTCAGCCCAGCAACTTCCGCACCTTCGTCAGCGCCACCATGAACCGCTCGATCTCTTCATGCGTGTTGTAGAACGCCAACGACGCACGGCAGGTCGCGGCCACGCCGTAGTACTGCAGCAGCGGATGCGCGCAGTGCTGGCCCGACCGCACGGCCACGCCTTCCAGATCCAGCAGCGTGGCCAGGTCGTGCGCGTGCGCACCGTCGATCAGGAACGACACCACTGCTGCCTTTTCCGGTGCCTCGCCGATGATGCGCAGGCCATCGACCCGGCGCAGCTCTTCGGTGAAGTGCGCCAGCAACTCAGCTTCGCGCGCTTCCACGTGGTCCAGGCCGACGTTCTGCAGATAGTCCGCCGCCACGCCCAGGCCGATGAAGCCGGCGATGTTGGGGGTGCCGGCTTCGAACTTGTGCGGGGCATCGTTGAACACGGTGCCGTCGAAGCTGACTTCCTTGATCATCTCGCCGCCACCCAGGAACGGTGGCATCGCGTCCAGGTGCTCGCGACGCGCCCACAGCGCGCCGGTACCGGTCGGGCCGCACATCTTGTGGCCGGTGATGGCGTAGAAGTCGCAGCCGATCGCGGTGACATCGACCTTGCGGTGCGGTGCGGCCTGCGAGCCGTCGACCACGGTGACGATGCCGCGCTTGCGCGCTTCGCGACAGATCTCGCGCACCGGGTTGATGGTGCCGAGCACGTTGGAGACATGGGCCACGGCCAGCAGCTTGACCTCGGGGGTCATCGCCGCGCGCAGTGCGTCCAGGTCCAGCGCGCCGTCGGGGGTGATCTCGGCCACGCGGATGGTCGCGCCGGTGCGCTGGGCGACCAACTGCCACGGCACGATGTTGGCGTGGTGTTCCATGCGCGAAACCAGGATCACGTCGCCGGCCTTCAGCCGGGGCAGGGCCCAGGAGTAGGCAACGAGATTGATCGCGAAGGTGGTGCCGCTGCACAGCACCAGGTCGTTGCTGCGCACGTTGAGGAAACGCGCCAGCTTGTTGCGCGCGCCCTCGTAGGCGTCGGTGGCCTCGGTACCCAGCGCATGCACGGCACGGCTGACGTTGGCGTTGTAGCGGCGGTAGAACTCGTCCACCGCGCCGATCACCTGCACCGGCTTCTGGCCGGTGTTGGCGTTGTCGAAATAGACCAGCGGCTTGCCGTGCACTTCGCGCATCAGCAGCGGGAAGTCCAGGCGCACGCGCGCCCAGTCGGGGGCGTCGGCGGGTGCTTCGATCGGTCGCGGGGTGGACAGGTTCATGCCACGCCCGCCTCGGCCAGTGCCTTGTCCAGCCGACGTGCCAGCTGCTCGCGCAGCGCTTCCGGCAGCACCTTCAGCGGCTCGTGGCAGAACGCGGCGCTCAGCAGCGCCTGCGCCTGGGCCTGCGGCAGGCCGCGCGAGCGCAGGTAGAACAGCGCGTTGGCGTCGAGCTGGCCGACGGTGGCACCGTGTGCGGCCTTCACTTCGTCGGCGTCGATCACCAGCGTCGGCTGGGTATCGATTTCGGCGTCGGCCGACAGCAGCAGATTCTTGTTGGACAGGTTGGCGTCGGTGCCATCGGCGCCGGCACGGATCTGGATGCCGCCATGGAACACCACGCGGCTGCGATTGGCCGCCACGCCACGCCACTGCAGCTCGGCGCTGGTGTCGCGGGCAATGTGGTCGATGCCCAGGCGGGTATCGACGTGGCGACGGCCGTTGCCGAGCAGCACGCCATTGGCGGTCAACTGGGCGTTGTCGCCTTCCAGACGCACGTTCAGTTCGTGGCGGCTGAGTGCGGCGCCCAGCTCCAGGTCCACGCGGTGGTACTGCGCGTCCTTGGCCAGTACCGCGTCGGTGCGCAGGAAGCTGGTCTGGCGCGCGCTGCCAGCCTGCACGCGGGCGTGCTTGAGCACGGCGTCGTGGGCGACGTGGGCGTGCAGCACGGTGTTGTCCAGATGCGCCGAGTCACCCACGCTGAAGCGATGCTCGACCACGCCCAGGCTGGCGCCCGCACGCAGTTCGATCAGGTGCCGGTGATGCCAGGCCAGGTCGGTGTCGCCGGCGACGCTGGCGAACACCAGCTGCAGCGGCACCTCGACCTGCACGCCGTCGTCCACGCGCAGCACCACGCCTTCATCGGCGAGGGCGGCGTTGAGGCGGGCGAATACTTCGTCACTGCGCTCATAGCGGCGGCCGAGGAAGCGTACGGCATCCTCGCCAGCGGCCAGTGCGGAAGACAGCGTTTCCAGCTGCACGCCGGCCGGCAGGCCCTGCACGTCGCTCAGCGCGTCGTTGAGGCGGCCATTGACGAACACCAGGCGCGGCGCCGGGATGTCCTCCAGCGCGGCGGCATCCAGCAGCGCCGGGGCCAACGGTGCGGCCGCGAAGCTGCGGCGCTCCAGCTGGCGCAGCGAGGTGTACTTCCAGCTTTCGCTGCGTGCGCCGGGCAGGCCGTCGCGCAGCACGCTGTCGAGCACTTCGCGGCGCGCATCGCTGCCGCAGAAGGCCTGGGCCATGGAGTCGAGCAGGGCGCTCATCAGACTGCCGCCTCGGGCACGACCCGGTCCTTCAGGAAGTCATAGCCGTGCGCTTCCAGTTCCAGCGCCAGTTCCGGACCACCGCTCTTGACGATGCGGCCATCGGCCAGCACGTGCACTACGTCCGGCTTGATGTAGTCCAGCAGGCGCTGGTAGTGGGTGATGACCAGGAACGAGCGGTCGGTGCTGCGCAGTGCGTTGACGCCGTCGGCCACGCTCTTCAGCGCATCGATGTCCAGGCCCGAATCGGTTTCGTCCAGGATCGCCAGCTTCGGCTCGAGCACGGCCAGCTGGAAGATCTCGTTGCGCTTCTTCTCGCCACCGGAGAAGCCTTCGTTGACGCCACGGTGCAGCAGTTCGTCCTTCAGGTGCAGCACGGCCAGCTTCTGCCGAACCAGCTTGAGGAACTGCATGGAGTCGAGCTCTTCCTCGCCGCGCGCCTTGCGCTGGGCGTTGAGCGCGGCGCGCAGGAAGTAGGTGTTGTTCACGCCGGGGATTTCCACCGGGTACTGGAACGCCAGGAACAGGCCGGCAGCGGCGCGCGCTTCCGGGTCCTGGTCGAGCAGGTCGACGCCTTCGAACTGCACGCTGCCTTCGGTGACCTCATAGCCGTCACGGCCGGCCAGGACATTGCCCAGGGTGGACTTGCCGGCGCCGTTGGGGCCCATGATGGCGTGCACCTGGCCGGGCTTCACTTCCAGGGACAGGCCCTTGAGGATTTCCTTGTCGCCGATGCGGGCGTGGAGGTTTTCGATCTTCAGCATGGTGGGGGTTTCCGTGGTGCGGGCCGCGGCCCGCCGGTAAAAAGAATGCGTTGTGCGAGGGCAGGGCGGGCGATCAGCCCACCGAGCCTTCCAGCGAGACTTCCAGCAGCTTCTTGGCTTCCACCGCGAACTCCATCGGCAGTTCGCGGAACACCTGCTTGCAGAAGCCGTCGACGATCATCGACACCGCGTCTTCCTGGCTGATGCCACGGGCGCGGCAGTAGAACAGCTGGTCGTCGGAGATCTTCGAGGTGGTGGCCTCGTGCTCGACGGTGGCGCCCGGGTTCTTCACCTCGATGTAGGGGAAGGTGTGGGCGCCGCACTGCTTGCCGATCAGCAGCGAATCGCACTGGGTGTAGTTGCGCGCGCCGTCGGCATTGCGGTCGATCTTCACCAGGCCGCGGTAGGTGTTCTGGCCGCGGCCGGCGCTGATGCCCTTGCTGATGATCTTGCTCTTGGTGCGCTTGCCGACGTGGATCATCTTGGTGCCGGTGTCGGCCTGCTGGCGATGGTGGGTCAGCGCCACCGAGTGGAACTCACCGACCGAGTCGTCGCCCAGCAGCACGCAGGACGGATACTTCCAAGTGATCGCCGAGCCGGTCTCGACCTGGGTCCAGGTGACCTTGCTGCGCGCGCCACGGCATTCGGCACGCTTGGTGACGAAGTTGTAGATGCCGCCGACGCCGTTCTCATCGCCCGGGTACCAGTTCTGCACGGTGGAGTACTTGATCTCTGCATCGTCCAGCGTCACCAGCTCGACCACCGCGGCGTGCAGCTGGTTCTCATCGCGCATCGGCGCGGTGCAGCCTTCCAGGTAGGACACGTACGCCTTCTCTTCGCAGATGATCAGCGTGCGCTCGAACTGGCCGGTGTGGCCGGCGTTGATGCGGAAGTAGGTGCTCAGTTCCATCGGGCAGCGCACGCCCTTGGGGATGAACACGAAGCTGCCATCGGAGAACACCGCCGAATTGAGCGCGGCGAAGTAGTTGTCGCCGACCGGCACCACGGTGCCCAGGTACTGGCGCACCAGTTCCGGGTGTTCCTTGATGGCTTCGGACATCGAGCAGAAGATCACGCCCTTCTCGGCCAGCTCCTTGCGGAAGGTGGTACCGACGGAGACCGAATCGAACACCGCATCCACGGCCACGCCGGCCAGCTTGGCGCGTTCGTGCAGCGGCACGCCCAGCTTGTCGTAGGTGTCCAGCAGTTCCTTCGGCACGTCATCCAGCGAGGCGTACTTCGGGCCCTTCGGCGCGGAGTAGTAGCTGAGCGCCTGCAGGTCGATCGGGGCGATCTGCAGCTTGGCCCAGTTCGGCATCGGCATGGTCAGGAAGTGGCGGTAGGCGTCCAGGCGCCACTGCGTCATCCATTCCGGCTCTTCCTTCTTCGCCGACAGGGCGCGGATGGTGTCCTCGTCCAGGCCGGCGGGAAGGGAGTCCGACTCGATGTCCGTGATGAAGCCGGCCGAATACTTGCGGCCAAGCTGCTCGTGGATCTCGCGGTTGGGGGTGTCGTCGCTGGCGACGGTTTCGATGGTTTCGGTGGCCATGGGGGGCTGCCTACGGATCAGGAGACGACGTCGACAGCGATGGTGCGGCGCTGTTCTTCGTCGACAAGGGGAAGAGGGGGCAGGATCTGCGCCAGGCTGACATCGCGCAGGGCCTCGGAGACCACGTCGTTGATCAGCCGCCAGCTGCTGCGTGCGCCGCACTTGGGCGCCATGCCGCACTGGTGGTGATCGTGGCTGCACTCGGTCAGGGCCAACGGCCCTTCCATGGCTTCGACCACTTCAAACAGCGAGATCTCGATCGATGGACGGGTCAGCCGGTAGCCGCCGCGGACACCGCGCAGGCCTTCGACCAGGCCGGCCTGGGCCAGTGGCTTGAGCACCTTGCTGACGGTGGGCGGCTCCAGACCGGTGAATTCGGCCAGCTCGGTGGCACTGAGCACCTCGCCCGGACGGGCGGCGAGCACGGTCAGTACGACGGTGGCGTAATCGGTGAGCTTGGTGACGCGCAACATGGGATGCGAGTGGTTCTTAAAGCGGACTGAAATTGTACGCTTTTATTCGCCGGCATCCAACCCGGCCATTCAGCGGGCGCTTGGGGCCGGCTGCGGGTCGGCGGCCGCGGGCGGCCGACGGGGCGACATGCTGCGGCATGGGGGTGATTTTCGCAATCACCCGGAATGGGTGAGAATCAACGTTCCTTTCGCTGCAAACGTCTCTTGCCGATGCCCAAGAAGATCCAAGCCCGCAAGTCCGCCATCCACGGCAACGGTGTGTTTTCCGTGGCCCCGATCAAGCAGGGCGAGCGCGTGATCCAGTACAAGGGCCTGCTGCGCAGCCACGGCGATGTCGATGCCGATGACAGTGGCGATGTGGAAAGCGGCCATACCTTCCTGTTCACCCTCAACGACGACTGGGTGATCGATGCCAACTACAAGGGCAACGACGCGCGCTGGATCAACCACAGCTGCGACCCGAACTGCGAGGCGGTGATCGAGGAAAACGAGGACGGTGACACCCGCGGCGACAAGGTGTTCATCGAGGCGCTGCGCGATATCAAGGCGGGCGAAGAACTGACCTACAACTACGGCATCACCTTGGCCGAGCGGCATACGGCCAAGCTGAAGAAGATCTGGGAGTGCCGCTGCGGTTCGCCCAAGTGCACCGGCACGATGCTGCAGCCCAAGCGCTGATCCGGTAGCGCCGGGCCATGCCCGGCGAGCGTGAAGCGCGGGCGGAATGAGAAGCCGCCGGGCATGGCCCGGCGCTACCCGGGCGTTTCTGCACCTGCCGTGCACGGCCGGGTCACCGTGGTTCAATGCGCTTTCGCCCACCCTGTCCGCTCCCCCCTATCTGGAGCACGACATGGCACAGCGTCTTCGCGGCAAGCAGATCGCCATTCTCGCCACGCATGGTTTCGAACAGTCTGAACTGATCGAGCCCAAGCACCTGCTGGAAGCGGAGGGCGCGCGCGTCAGCGTGGTGTCGCCGGCCAAAGAGGCCAGCATCAAGGGCTGGAAGGACAAGGACTGGGGTGATTCGGTCGCCGTGGATCAGCCGCTGGATGGCGCCGACGCCGGCCGCTTCGATGCGCTGGTGCTGCCCGGTGGCGTGATCAATCCGGATACCCTGCGCACCAACGAAGCAGTACTGGATTTCATCCGCAGCATGGCCGAGGCCGGCAAGCCGGTGGCGGCGATCTGCCACGGCCCCTGGCTGCTGATCAACAGCGGGCTGGCGGAGGGGCACGAGGTAACCTCGTGGCCGTCGCTGCAGCAGGACCTGGCCAATGCCGGCGCGCGCTGGCGCGATGCGGAAGTGGTGGTGGACGGCAACCTGATCACCAGCCGCAAGCCCGAGGACATTCCGGCCTTCAGCGAGGCGGTGGTGAAAGCGCTGGCGGCGTGATGTTTTGATGCGGTAGCGCCGGGCCGTGCCCGGCGAGCGCGAAGCGCGGAAATGGCAGAAGCCGCCGGGCATGGCCCGGCGCTACCGTATCTGGCGGGGGCTTATTTGCCGAGCACGCCGGCCGGCACCAGGTTGCCCAGATTCTGGTTGAAGGTCACCACCAGCTTGCCGTTCTTCACCTGCGCTGACTGCACCTGCAGGGCACCGAGCAGGCCGGCCACGGCCGGGTCCAGCTTGTAGATCGGTTCGCGCTGGGCGTAGTCGCTCAGCCATGCGTTCAGCAGGCCGCGGGTGCGCGAGTCGAGACGGCCGCCCTGGTTGGCCGGGGTGAAATCATCTACGGTCGGCTGCTGCAGGTGGAAACCCTGGGTCTGCGCGTCATAGCGCAGGCCGCTGCTGAGCTTCACCGTGCCCAGCTTGGCCGGGTTGCCGCCCGCAGTGGCCAGCGCCACATCCATGCCCAGGTTCAATCGTTCGCCTGCCGGCAGGCTCAGCTGCGGGTGGCTCATGGTCAGCGCGATCAGGCCGCCCAGTGCGTCCTGGGTGCGCGGGAAGCTGCCGTCCAGATACTGCTGCACGTCGCTGGCGCCAACCGCCAGTTCACGACCGGAGATCGAAGGGGCGGCCTGGGCGCCGATCGCGGCAGCAATCAGCACGGTCGAGGCGGCAAGGCGGGTCATCAGGGAACGCAGGCGCATGGCGGTGACCGGAAGAAGGATCGAAGAGGCCTACAGAGTAGCTTTGCCCGCTGAATCGCGGGTACACACCGCTGCAACGGTTCAGTCCAGCGTTGGCTGCAGGCTGGCCGACTGGATCTGCCAGGCGCGGCCGTCGGCACTGGGCTGCACGCGGTACCAGCCGTGATAGCGGAAGGTTCCGCTGGCGGTCACCGCGCGGATCTTCACCGGCACTTCCAGCAGGCGCGGTGGCTGCGCATCGTCGCGTGGCAGCGCCACATCACTGTCCAGGCGCAGGTTGCGCACGTCGGGCAGCAGGCGCAGTACGGCGTCGTCAGCATGACGCGGGTCGGCCGGGGCATAGGTCCACGCCGCATCGCTGCGCGCCTTGTTCTGGTTGAGCAGATCGAGCATGTAGCGGTTGAGCATCGCTGCGGGCGATTCGCTGCCGATGGCAACGGCGCCGTACAGCGGGTCAATGGCGATCGCGTCGACGGTCGCAGATTCCGGGGCCGTGTTCGTCGTAGGCACGGCAGGGGCGGCTGCGGCGGCGGCTGAGTCCGACGTGGTGGAGTCGGCTGGAGGGGTCGGGTTGGAACACCCCACCGCAAGCAACGGGATCAGCAGGTAAAGAGAACCGCGCATGTCTGCCTCCTCCCCGAGGCGACCTGGAAGGCGGCAGTGTAGCGGCGGGGGCCGGCTCAGCGCGAAGAGGGAAGCTGCTCCAGCGCATCCAATGCCGGCAGCACCTGTGCGGAAATCGCTGCCAGTGCATGGCCGTCGGTGTCTGCATGGCGCTGCACGATGTCACGCAGCAGCTGGGTGGCCACCACCAGCGTGGCACGTTCGTCGCCGCTCAGGCCTGCCGTGCGCGGGGCTGATTCCAGCAGTCGCATCAGGTCGCGGCTGGCACGGTGTTCCAGTTCGATGGTGCAGCGCCCGGTGCACTGGTGCCCGTCCTTTTCGATCGGGGTCACCGAGATCCGGTAGCGGGTGGAGGGGCTGGCCATGGGGGTGCTCGCGCTGGTGGGGAGGAATGTGTCCACCATAGGCAAGGCATTGGCCGGCGGCGATGGCCGGGGCTGCACGCAGTGTTCCACCCGGTTCGTTCCTGCACTGGAAAAACAGCGGCGCGGCCATGGGCGGCGGGCCTGTGCGGGTGATTGCGTGGGCGCGGGAAACGCTGTGTTGCGGGGTCGCAGGGGGCGGCATCCACGCGTGGCGTGGATCCACTGGAGAGCGGGCAAAAAAAACGGGACGGCCAAGGCCGTCCCGCCAGGTATCCGCTGCAGGGCGCGCGCTTAGAGCGCAGCGTCCTTGAGCTTCTTCAGCGGGCGAACCTTGAGCTTGGTGGTGGCCGGCTTGGCGGCGAACCACTGCTCTTCCTTGGTGAACGGGTTGATGCCCTTGCGCTTCGGCTTGGCTGCCACATTGACGGTGCTGATCTTCAGCAGGCCCGGCAGGGTGAACGAGCCGGCGCCCTTCTTGTGCACCGAAGCGGCGACAGCGCCTTCCAGCGAGGCCAGCACAGCGCGGACGTCCTTGGCGACAACGCCGGAGACTTCAGCGATGTGTGCAACCAGGCCCGACTTGGTCAGCACTTCCTTGATCGGCTTCGGAGCGGCCGGCTTGGCGGCGGCAGCCTTCGTCGCGACTTTCTTCACTGCCTTCTTCGGGGCAGCCTTCTTAGCGGTCTTTGCCATGGTTTCCTGTTCCGTGAACGGTTGGTTGTTTGGTCGGCGCCGAACCCCGTCGGCAAGCGCAATGTAGGGCAACTCTTGGGCGCCGCCAATAGCCTGGAGCGCTGAAAGTGCATGTTTTTTCATATCCAGGCCGATTCAGTACATGGCCGGTCGTGCGGGAAATGGGTGTCGTGGTGCACTGCACCGCAGTGTCCGTGTTTGCGGTCGTGTTGGCGAAATGACTGAAAACAAGGGAAAAATCGCCGGGTTGGTGGCGAAGAAGTGTCCACTCGCTGGCTCGGGACAGGCGCGGCGCATGCGGCGGAGCGACGCAGGGCTAACGCGGCGCGTGCCAGGGTATCGGTTCATCGCAGCCACAACGGAGCAGGACATGGGAATCTCGCGACACGCTACCGCGCATTGGGAAGGCGACCTGAAGTCGGGCAAGGGCCAGTTGAGCACGCCACAAAGCGGCCTGCTGGACAAAACCCGCTACGGCTTCAACAGCCGTTTCGGTGATGAAAAGGGCACCAATCCCGAAGAGCTGATCGCCGCCGCGCACGCCGGTTGTTTCACCATGGCGCTGTCGGCCAAGCTGGGCGAAGCCGGTTTCACCCCGACCTCGCTGGATACCGAAGCCAAGGTCGACCTGTCGATGGAAGGCGGCCCGCAGCTGTCGCAGATCCGGCTGAAAGTGAAGGCGGTGGTGCCGGGAATCGATGCGACGCAGTTCCGCGCGATCGCCGATGACGCCAAGCAGAACTGCCCGGTTTCCAAGGCACTGAGCGCAGTGCCGATCAGTCTGGAAGCCGAGCTGGGCTGAGAGTCGGTAGCGCCGGGCCATGCCCGGCGAGCGCAGCGGAAAGACGCCGGGCATGGCCCGGCGCTACCCCGCGTGCGGGCAATCACCAGTCGATGGTGCCGGTGATCACCGTCTGCACCTGGCCACCGGACCAGACCTCGCCGTCTTCGTCGACCAGCAGGGTCAGGCGCGCATCGTGGCCGACTTCGCGGCCTTGGCTGACTTCGAAGGGCTGGCGGCCGCGCGGCAGGGCATCACGCAGATCCAGCCAGGCCGCCAGTACGGCGTTGGCCGCGCCTGAAGCAGCATCCTCGAAGCGGCGTCCATTGCCGACGAAGGCGCGCACGGCCAGGTCGTAACCGTCGCTGCCATCGGCAAAGGCATAGGCGAACACCCCCATGCTGTCGGTCGATTCAGCCAGCGTGGCGATCGCGTCCCAATCGGGGCGCAGGGCGCGCAACGCGGCTTCGTCCGCAACCTGCACGCCCCACCAGCTTCGACCGCCCTGCATGCGCGCAGGTGGCAGCGTACCCAGCGGCCAGCCCTGCAGGGCGGGCTGCAGGCGCGGATCGTCGGCAACCGCGGTCTCGGCCAGCTGTGCACGCGGCGTACGGATCGCGATGCGCTGCTGGGCGCCTTCGCCGGTCACGCGCAGTGGCAACGCCCCGGCGATCCCGTCCTGTACCAGTACTCCGTCAACCGGCACGGCGATGCCTGCCTGCAGCACCGCGTGGGCAGTGCCGACGCTGGGATGGCCCGCGAACGGCACTTCCTTCTGCGGGCTGAACATGCGCAGCCGATAGCTGCTGCCGGGCGCCTGTGGCGGGAACACGAAGGTGGTTTCGGGCAGGCGGGTCCAGCGGGCGATGGCCTGCATTGCCGCATCGTCCAGGCCTTCGGCATCGAGCACGACAGCCAGCGGATTGCCGGCGCCCGGGCGCGGGGAAAACACATCCAGCTGCAGGAAACGGCGTGCGGACATCAGGCGGGAACTCCAGGAAACAGGCCGCATAGGGTAGCGCGGGGCCATGCCCCCGCGAGCGCGCAGCGCGGCAGGCCGGCGGGCGTGGCCCGGCGCTACCAGCGGATGTGGCCGTCGATCACCGGCTGCACCTGGCCACCGATCCATACCGTGCCCTGCGCATCGACGGTGACCTGGACGCGGCCGTCGCGGCCGACCTCGCGGCCCTGGCTGGCCATGTAGCTCCCGTTCTTGCCGGGCAGGGCATTGCGCTGCCGCAGCCAGGCGCCGATCAGCGCGTTGACGCTGCCGGTCACCGGATCCTCGGGCACGTTGGGGGCATCCGCAGGGCAGAACGCACGCACCACCAGATCATGGTCGGCACCGGGTTCGAGCGCGAACACGGCTACGCCGAGCGCATCGGTGGCCATGCTCCAGTCGCGCAGGGCCGCCATGTCCGGTACCAGCGTGCGCACGGCGTCGGCATCGCGCAGCGGCAGCAGCCACCAGCGCGGGCCGTTGTCCCAGAGTTCGGCGCCCTGGCCCTCGGCGATGACGGCGCGCAGCGCTTCCGGGACGGCGCCCGATGCTGTCGGCAGCAGGCGCGCCGCTGGGCTGGCCAGCCGGATGGTGGGCGCGTTGGCCGGGCCGGTGATCTGCACCGGCAGCAGGCCGGCCGCGCACTGCTGTACCAGGGCCCCGTCGCGTGGCTGCAGCAGGCCGCAGGTGACCGCGGCCCAGGCGGCACCCACGCTGGGATGGCCGGCAAAGGGCAGCTCGCTGGCGGGGGTGAAGATGCGGATGTGGTAGTCGGCGCCGGCATCGGTGGGGCGCAGGAAGAACACGGTCTCGGACAGGTTCAGCCAGACAGCAAGGGCCTGCATGCGGTCGGTGGACAGCCCATCCGCGTCGAACACGACACCGAGCGGGTTGCCGGTACCGGGGTGATGGGCGAAGACATCGAGCTGCAGGTAGCGGTAGGCGGTCATTGACGGGTGTATTGGGCTTAGAATCGAAGGTTCCGCCCCCAAGGGCGGCTTCCCCACATTACACATAGCCTATCCATGTCAGCTTCCCCCCTTGTCGATCGTTGGATCGTACTGAAGTTCGGCGGCACCTCGGTGTCGCGTCGCCACCGCTGGGACACGATCGGGAAGCTGGCGAAAAAACGGGCGGAAGAGACTGGCGCGCGCGTGCTGGTGGTGGTTTCGGCACTGTCCGGGGTCACCAACGAACTGACCGCGATTGCCGATGGCGCGCCGGACAGCCGCGATCGCGTGGCGGCGCTGGTCGAGCGCCACCAGGGCTTCCTGGAAGAACTGGGCCTGGGCGCCGAGGTGCTGGCCGAGCGGCTGGCCGCGCTGCAGGGCCTGCTGGACGACCCGCGTGCGCCGAGCCGACCGCTGGACTGGCAGGCCGAAGTGCTGGGCCAGGGTGAACTGCTGTCATCCAGCCTGGGCGCGGCCTATCTGCGTGCCAGCGGCCTGGATTTCGGCTGGATGGATGCGCGCCAGTGGCTGGACGCGCTGCCGCCGCAGCCGAACCAGAGCGACTGGTCGCAGCGCCTGTCGGTGAACTGCCAGTGGCGTGCCGATGCGGAATGGGCGCAGCGCTTCCGCGCGCAGCCCACGCGCCTGCTGATCACCCAGGGCTTCATCTCGCGTCATGCCGACGGTGGCACGGCCATTCTCGGCCGCGGCGGTTCGGATACGTCGGCGGCCTACTTCGGTGCGCTGCTCGGCGCCAGCCGCGTGGAGATCTGGACCGATGTGCCGGGCATGTTCAGCGCCAATCCCAAGGACGTGCCGGACGCGCGCCTGCTGACCCGCCTGGACTATTACGAAGCGCAGGAAATCGCGACCACCGGTGCCAAGGTGCTGCACCCGCGCTCGATCAAGCCCTGCCGCGATGCCGGCGTGCCGATGGCGATCCTCGATACCGAGCGCCCCGAACTGCCGGGTACCAGCATCGACGGCAACGCCGCGCCGGTGCCGGGGGTGAAGGCGATCAGCCGCCGCAACGGCATCGTGCTGGTGTCGATGGAAGGCATCGGCATGTGGCAGCAGGTCGGCTTCCTCGCCGATGTATTCGGCCTGTTCAAGAAGCACGGCCTGTCGGTGGACCTGATCGGTTCGGCCGAGACCAACGTCACCGTGTCGCTGGACCCGTCCGAGAACCTGGTCAACACCGATGTGCTGGCCGCACTGTCGGCCGACCTGTCGCAGATCTGCAAGGTCAAGGTGATCGTGCCGTGCGCGGCGATCACCCTGGTCGGCTTGGGCATGCGCTCGCTGCTGCACAAGCTGTCGGACGTGTGGGCGACTTTCGGTCGTGAGCGCGTACACATGATTTCGCAGTCGTCCAACGACCTGAACCTGACCTTCGTCATCGACGAGGCCGATGCCGATGGCCTGCTGCCGATCCTGCACGCCGAACTGATCGACAGCGGCGCGATGCCGGTGGAAGAGACCGAAGTGTTCGGCCCGCGCTGGCGCGAAATCGCCGGCACCGTGCGCCCGCGCGGTACGCCGTGGTGGCGCGGCCAGCGTGCGCACCTGCTGCAGCTGGCCGATGCCGGCACGCCGCGCTACGTCTATCACCTGCCGACGGTACGGGCGCGTGCCCGTGCGCTGGCGGCGATCAAGCCGATCGACCAGCGCTACTACGCGATCAAGGCCAACAGCCATCCGGCCATCCTGCAGCTGCTGGAAGCCGAAGGTTTCGGCCTGGAATGCGTGTCGCACGGCGAGCTGAAGCATGTGTTCCAGGCTATTCCGGAACTGTCGCCCAAGCGCGTGCTGTTCACCCCCAGCTTCTGCCCGCGCAGCGAGTACGAAGCGGCGTTCGCGCTGGGCGTGACCGTCACTGTCGACAACGTCGAAGCCCTGCAACGCTGGCCGGACCTGTTCCGCAACCGCGAGCTGTGGCTGCGCGTGGACCTGGGCCGTGGCGAAGGCCACCACGCCAAGGTCCGCACCGGCGGCAAGGAATCCAAGTTCGGCCTGCCGATCGCGCGCGTGGACGAGTTCGTGCGCGCGGCCACCGAGCTGGGCACCCGCGTGGTCGGCTTGCATGCGCACCTTGGCAGCGGCGTGGAAACCGCCCAGCACTGGCGCCTGATGTGCGATGAGCTGGCCGGTTTCGCGCGCCGTATCGGCAGCGTGCAGACCATCGACATCGGTGGTGGCCTGCCGATTCCGTACAGCGACGAAGACGAGCCGTTCGACCTGGATGCCTGGGCCGAGGGCCTGGCCGAGGTCAAGGCGCTGCACCCGGCGTTCCGCCTGGCGATCGAGCCGGGCCGCTTCCTGGTGGCTGAATCGGGCGTGCTGCTGACCCACGCCACCCAGGTGGTGGAGAAGGACGGCGTGCGCCGTGTCGGCCTGGATGCCGGCATGAACACGCTGATGCGTCCGGCCCTGTACGACGCCTGGCACGACATCGAAAACCTCAGCCGCCAGGGCGGTTACGCCGAAGCAGCGTTCGATGTGGTCGGCCCGATCTGCGAATCCAGCGATGTGTTCGGCAAGCGCCGCAAGCTGCCGGTGTCGACCGCGCCGGACGATGTGATGCTGATCGCCGACGCCGGTGCCTACGGCTATGTGATGTCCAACACCTACAACCAACGGGCGATGCCGCGCGAGGACGTGATCGAATGATCGCCGCCTTCCGCGCCCTGCACCCGCCCACCGACACGTCCCGCGCCTGCGCGCGGGCACGTGCCTGACCGTGCTTGAACTGGATTCACCATGACTGCTTTCGATAAACACCAGGTTTCCCGCTTCCGCTTCGTCCGCTGCGAATTCGCAGCGGACACCGGCGTGGCCAAGCTGGTCTACGCCTTCGATGACGGCCCGGAAATGGTGGAAACCGTTACCGTGCCCGGCGCCCCGTTCGTGCTGGAGCCGGCGCGTGCCGATGCCGTGCAGCGCGCGCTGCGGCTGCTGCACCTGATTGCCGGTGTGAGCTACTACAAGGCCGGTGTGCCCGATACGGTCAGCATCGACAGCTACAGCATCGATGCCGATACCGCGGCGCTGGTGGAGAACATCTACCTCAACGGCCTGGGTGAGTTCGCCTACCGCAACGGCCTGAACCTGCGTGGGCGCTTCCGCCTGCCGGCGCAGGGCGAAACGGTGCAGGCACCGGTGCTGGGCCTGCGGGCGCATGCGCTGGTGGCCATCGGTGGCGGCAAGGATTCGCTGGTCAGCATCGAAGCGCTGCGTCGCGCCGGCGTGGACGAGACGGTGACCTGGATTGGTGGTTCGCAGTTGATCCGTGCCTGTGCCGAGCGCACCGGGCTGCCGACATTGAACCTCGGCCGCGCGCTGGCGCCGGAGCTGTTCGAGCTCAACCGCCAGGGCGCATGGAACGGCCACATCCCGGTCACCGCGGTCAACTCGGCGATCATGGTGCTGGCTGCAGTGCTGCAGGGCGTGGACCAGGTGGTGTTCTCCAACGAACGTTCGGCCAGCTACGGCAGCCAGATTCCGGGCACCGGCGAGGTCAACCACCAGTGGTCGAAGGGTTGGGCGTTCGAGCAGGCCTTCGGCATGTACGTGCAGAAACAGGTGGCCGCTGATCTGCAGTACTACTCGCTGCTGCGGCCGATGTCGGAGCTGGCGGTGGCCCGCCAGTTCGCCAAGAGCGATTTCTACGACGCGCATTTCTCCAGCTGCAACCGCAACTTCCACATCCTTGGCGAGCGCCCGGTAAACCGCTGGTGCGGCGTCTGCCCGAAGTGCCACTTCGTGTTCCTGGCGCTGGCCCCGTTCATGCCGAAAACCCGCCTGGTGCGCATCTTCGGCCGCAACCTGCTGGATGACATCGAGCAGGCCGGTGGCTTCGACGCGCTTCTGGAATTCCAGGACCACAAGCCGTTCGAATGCGTGGGCGAAGGCCGCGAATCGCGTGCGGCGATGGCGACCCTGGCGCAGCGCCCGGAGTGGAAGGAAGACGCGCTGGTGAAGCGTTTCTGCAATGAAATCCGGCCGCAGCTGGATGCGGCCGAACTGGAGCTGGCACCGTTGATGCAGCTGCAGGGCGAACATCGTATTCCGGCGACGCTGTGGGAACGGGTGCGTGAAGATTTCGCAGCTTGAAGGCAAGCGCGTAGCGCTGTGGGGCTGGGGACGTGAAGGGCGTGCTGCGTTTGCAGTGCTGCGCGCGCGCCTGCCGTCGCTTGGCCTGAGCCTGTTCTGCCCGGCCAGCGAGGTCGAGGCGGCGCGTGCGGAAACACGGGGCGCGCTGGATGTACGCGGCGAACCTTCGGCCGATGCACTGGCTTCATTCGACGTGGTGATCAAGTCGCCCGGGATCAGCCCGTATCTGCCGATCGCGTTGGCGGCGGCTGGGCAGGGCACCGTCTTCATTGGTGGCACGGCGTTGTGGTTTGCCGAACACGCCGATGCCGATGGCACCGTGCGCGACACGATCTGCGTGACCGGCACCAAGGGCAAGAGCACCACCACCGCGCTGGTCGCGCACCTGCTGCGCGCAGCGGGGCATCGCACCGGTCTGGTCGGCAACATCGGCCTGCCGCTGCTGGAAGTGCTGGACCCGCAACCGGCGCCCGCTTACTGGGCGGTGGAGCTGTCCAGCTACCAGACCGGCGAGGTCGCACGTAGTGGTGCGCGCCCGCAGGTAGCCGTGGTGCTGAACCTGTTCCCGGAACACCTGGACTGGCACGGCAGCGAACAGCGCTACATCGAAGACAAGCTGCAGTTGGTGACCGGGGCCGCGCCGCGCGTTGCCGTGCTCAATGCCGCAGACCCGCACTTGGCCGCGCTGACGCTGCCCGCCAGCGAGGTGGTCTGGTTCAACCAGCCGCAGGGCTGGCATATGCGCGGCGACATCGTGCATCGCGGCGAGCAGGCGGTGTTCGATACCCGCAACACGCCACTGCCGGGCCGCCACAACCGCGGCAATCTGTGCGCGGTGCTGGCTGCGCTGGAGGCGCTGGGCCTGGATGCGGTGACGCTGGCGCCGGCCGTGCAGGATTTCCGGCCGCTGCCGAATCGCCTGCAGCGGATTGGCGAGGCCGATGGCCTCACCTACGTCAACGATTCGATCAGCACTACGCCGCATGCCAGCCTGGCGGCGCTGGAGTGTTTCGCCGGCCAGCGCATCGCGCTGCTGGTGGGCGGGCATGATCGCGGCCTGGACTGGACCGACTTCATGCAGCACATGGCGCACGACGTGCCGCCGGTGGAGATCGTGACCATGGGCAGCAACGGACCGCGCATCCACGCGATGCTGCAGCCGTTGGCCGACGCCGGCCGTTTCGGCCTGCATGCGGCTGCGAATCTGCCCGACGCGATGGCGCTGGCGCGTCGCGCCTTGGGCGAGCAGGGTGGGGTGGTGCTGCTGTCGCCGGGGGCGCCGAGCTATGGCGCCTACCGCGATTACGTTGCACGTGGGCGGCATTTCGCCGAACTGGCCGGGTTCGACCCGGACACGATCAGCGCGATTCCAGGGATCGGGATCGGCTGACGGTAGTGCCGGCCGCTGGCCGGCAACCCGGGGTGCCGCATCCACGCATGGCGTGGATCTACTGTAGAGCCGAGCCCACGCTCGGCTGCCTTCATTCGTCTTCGTTGATGAACGCGTAATCGCGATCAATCAACTGCTGCAGGTACGCATCAAAGCTGGGGGCGATCACCGCGTAGCTGTCCGGGTCGTGCAGATAGCGCACCACCTGGCCAACGTTGCCGCCGGGTGCGGGATCGAAATCCAGGTACAGCATCGAGGTGCCGCCGTTGTTCATGCAGTGCGAGAAGCACAGGCGACGGCTCATCGGCAGGTCGGCATCGATGCCGGCACCGAGGATCTCCGGTTCTTCATCCAGCCATTCTTCGTAGATGGAGCGGATGCTGTCGTCCCACTGCTGCTGGTCTTCGAAGATCTGCGCCACCGAGCGCAGGTAGTACGGATAGTCGCCGACGTCCGAGCCCAGCATCAGCACGCAGACCTCGCCCTTCGGGTACTGGCGGAAGTGCGTGCCGTCCACGCGCGACAGCAGCTCGACCAGGCTGGCGGGAACCTGCGGCCACTGCGCGCGCAGGCGTTGCAGATCGGCGTCGCTGGCGCCTTCGGTCCATGCCCATTGCGGGGCATCGTCCTCGGGCAAGCGCGGGGTCAGGCCAGACAGAAAGCGATCAACAAGGTTCATGCAGAGAGGGGACGGAGGGGATCAGGTCGTATCCAACCACACCTGCGTCACGCAGCCAATGCAGAATGCGACGCGGGAGGGGCGATTACGGCTTAATCCCCTCCGTCCCCTTTTTTCTGGAGCAGGCGCATGAAACGTTGGCGTTGCGGCGTGGCGATGGTACTGGGGCTGGCGGCGATGCCAGCGTGGGCGGCGATGAAGACGCAGCCGGTGGAGTGGAAGCACCAGGGCACGACCTTCAGTGGGGTGCTGGTCTATGACGATGGCGACAACGACAAGCGCCCGGGCCTGGTGATGGTGCCGAACTGGAAGGGCGTGAACGAATCGGCCATCGAGAAGGCCAAGCAGCTGGCTGGCGATGACTACGTGGTGCTGGTGGCCGATGTGTACGGCAAGGGCGTGCGACCGAAGACCGATGCCGAGGCCGGTCCGGTGGCGACCAAGCTGCGCAATGACCGGCCGCTGCTGCGGGCGCGGGCGCTGGAGGCGGTCAACGTGCTGAAGGCGCAGGCGGGCAAGGCACCGCTGGACGCCAGCCGGATCGGCGCGGTGGGCTTCTGCTTCGGTGGCACCACGGTGCTGGAACTGGCCCGTGCCGGTGCGCCGCTGGCGGGCGTGGTCAGCCTGCATGGCGGGCTCGGGTCGCCCTTGCCGGCGCAGGCCGGTGGCAGCCATCCGTCGGTGCTGGTGTTGAATGGCGCCGACGACAAGAGCGTGACCGCGGAGGATATCGGCAGCTTCCAGAAGGAAATGGATGCGGCCAAGGTGGACTGGGAGTTCACCAACTACAGCGGTGCGGTGCACTGCTTTGCCGAGCGTGATGCCAACAGCCCGCCGGGCTGCCAGTACAACGAGCGTGCGGCGAAGCGTGCCTGGAAGGCGCTGGATGAGTTCTTCGAGGAGCGCTTCATGTAGTGCCGACCAACGGTCGGCACCCACGGATATTTCCGTGCCGACCAACGGTCGGCACCCATCTGCCCTGGTAGGTGCCGACCGTTGGTCGGCACTCCTTCATCAATGCGAACGCTGTACCGCGTAGCGGGCCAGGCCGCGCAGGGCGGCGACGGCATCGTTGTCGGCCAGGCCGTCGAGCGCGCGCTCGGCGGTTTCCGCATATTCCTCGGCGCGGCGGCGGCTGTATTCCAGGCCACCGGTGGCCTGGATCGCAGCCAGCACTTCCGGCATCGCCGAGGCGTCGCCGTTCTGCACGATCTCGCGCAGGCGCTGGCGGGTGGCCTCGTCCGAATGCGCCATCGCGTGGATCAGCGGCAGCGTGGCCTTGCCCTCGGCCAGGTCATCACCGAGGTTCTTGCCCAGCTCGTCGGCGTTGGCCGAGTAATCCAGCACGTCATCGGCGATCTGGAAGGCGTAGCCCAGATGCATGCCGTAGTCGTACAGGGCCTGCTGGGTGGCTTCATCGACGCCGCTGGCCAGTGCACCCAGGCGGGTACCGGCGGCGAACAGCACCGCGGTCTTGCGCTCGATCACGCGCAGGTAGGCCGCTTCGTCGGTGTCCGGGTTGTGCACGTGCAGCAGCTGCAGCACTTCGCCTTCGGCGATGCGGTTGGTGGTGTCGGCCAGGATCTGCATCACCGACATCCGGTCCAGCTCGACCATCAGCTGGAAGCTGCGCGAGTACAGGAAGTCGCCCACCAGCACACTCGGCGCGTTGCCCCACAGCGCATTGGCGGTGCTGCGGCCGCGGCGCAGGCTGGATTCGTCCACCACGTCGTCGTGCAGCAGGGTGGAGGTGTGGATGAACTCGATGATCGCGGCCAGCTGGTGGTGCTCGGGGCCGGCGCCGCCGACCGCATGGCCGGCCAGCATCACCAGCATCGGCCGCAGGCGTTTGCCGCCCGCGGAAATGATGTGGTCGGCGATCTGGTTGATCAGCACCACATCCGAGGACAGCCGGCGGCGGATCAGGGCATCGACGGCAGCCATGTCGGCTGCGGCAAGCGACTGGATCTGGGACAGGCCCAGGGCGGGACGGGTGTCTTCAGTGATGGTCATGCGATCAGGCTTTCAGGCTCATCCCTGATTATAGGCGTTGCCTGTGAATTGGGGAGGAAACCGGTTCCCAGGCCGCCGCCCGATGCCGCCGACCACGGTGTCCGGCGTGAATACGTATGCAGGCGGCGCCATCGTCGTGGGCCGCCGCTAAGCTTGCGGGAGTTGGTTTTCAGCCCGCTTGCAGCGGGTCCCGCATGCCCGGAGGGGGGCTGTCGATGTCGCACTATCCATGGTGGCGCGGAGCCGTCATCTACCAGATCTACCCGCGCAGTTTCCTCGACGCCAACGGCGACGGGGTGGGCGACCTGCCGGGCATCATCCAGCGCCTGGACCATATCGCCGCGCTGGGCGTGGATGCGATCTGGATCTCGCCGTTCTTCCGATCGCCGATGGCCGACTTCGGCTATGACATCGCCGACTACCGCGATGTCGATCCGCTGTTCGGCAGCCTGGACGACTTCGACCGGCTGCTGGCCAAGGCGCATGGTCTTGGCCTGAAGGTGATGATCGACCAGGTGCTCAGCCATACCTCGATCGACCATGCCTGGTTCCGCGAGAGCCGGCAGGACCGCCACAATCCGAAGGCGGACTGGTATGTGTGGGTGGATCCGCGCGAGGACGGCACCCCGCCCAACAACTGGCTGTCGCTGTTCGGCGGCGGCGCCTGGCAGTGGGAACCGCGCCGCGAGCAGTACTACCTGCACAACTTCCTGGTGGACCAGCCGGACCTGAATTTCCATCACCCGGAGGTGCAGCAGGCGACCCTGGACAACGTGCGCTTCTGGCTGGACCGCGGCGTGGATGGCTTCCGCCTGGATGCGATCAACTTCTGCTTCCATGACGCGCAGCTGCGCGACAACCCGCCCAAGCCGGCCGACAAGCGCGTCGGCCGCGGCTTCAGCGCGGACAACCCGTACGCCTACCAATACCACTATTACAACAACACCCAGCCGGAGAACCTGCCGTTCCTGGAGCAGCTGCGCGCCCTGCTGGACGAGTACCCGGGGGCGGTGAGCCTGGGCGAGATCTCTTCGGAGGACTCGCTGGCGACCACCGCCGAATACACCCAGGACGGCCGCCTGCACATGGGTTACAGCTTCGAGCTGCTGGTCAACGACTACAGCGCGGCCTACATCCGCGACACGGTGTCGCGCCTGGAAGCGGCGATGACCCAGGGCTGGCCGTGCTGGGCCGTGTCCAACCACGATGTGGAGCGGGCGGTCAGCCGCTGGGGTGGGCATCCGGCCGACCCGCGCCTGGCGCGGATGCTGGTGGCGCTGCTGTGCTCACTGCGCGGCTCGGTCTGCCTGTACCAGGGCGAGGAGTTGGGCCTGGCCGAGGCCGAGGTGCCGTTCGAGGCGCTGCAGGACCCCTACGGCATCACCTTCTGGCCGAACTTCAAGGGCCGCGACGGCTGCCGCACGCCGTTGCCGTGGATCGACGCGCCGCTGGCCGGCTTCACCACGGGCAAGCCGTGGCTGCCGATCCCGGCCGAGCACCAGGCGGCGGCCGTGGCGGTGCAGGCGCAGGATCCGCAGTCGGTGCTGTCGGCCTTCCGCGGCTTCCTGGCCTGGCGCCGCACCCAGCCAGCCCTGCTGCACGGTGACATCCGGTTCCTGGACAGTGCCGAACCAGTGCTACTGTTCGAGCGTATGCTTGCAGATGAAACTCTCCTGCTGGCCTTCAACCTGTCGGCCGAAGCGGTGACCCATCCGCTGCCGGCGGGTACCTGGCAGCAGGTGGCCGTACCGGGCCCGGATGCGGGCACGGTGCAGGGCAACGAACTCCAGCTGCCGCCGCGCGCGGTGTATTGCGCACGACGCAGCTGACCGATTTCTCCGGTGGCGGTACTTGCGGGGACGGGGCCGAAGCGCCCCGTCCCTTTTTTGTGGGCGCGGTTGCGGTGCAGGGCATCCACGCATGGCGTGGATCTACTGGAGAGGCGATGTTCCGGCGATCGGCATCCACGCATGGCGTGGATCTACTGGAGAGGCGATGTTCCGGCGATCGGCATCCACGCATGGCGTGGATCTACTGGAGAGGTGATGTTCCGGTGATTGGCATCCACGCGTGGCGTGGATCTACCGGGGCCGTGCGGCGGTGATCGGCATCCACGCATGGCGTGGATCTACTGGAGAGGCGATGTTCCGGCGATCGGCATCCACGCATGGCGTGGATCTACTGGGCCGTGTGGCGGTGATCGGCATCTACGCATGGCGTGGGTCCACCGGAGGCGACGTCGCGGTGATCGGCATCCGCACGTGGCAACGGTGCACCGATGTCAGTAGATCCACGCCATGCGTGGATGGGCCTTGCCGATCATCTGTCGGCACGCGCGCAAAAGAAAACCCGCTGCCTGCGCAGCGGGTTTTCGATGGGTTGCCGGCCAGCGGCCGGCGCTACCGTGCAGGTCAGAACTTGTAGTTCACGCCCAGCATGTAGGTGCGGCCCCACTCGATGTACTCCAGCGGACGATCCCGGGTGCCGGCGTAGGTACGGTACGGCTCGTTGGTCAGGTTGCTTCCCTGCAGCAGCAGGGTCAGCCCGCGCAGGCTGCTGCTGTCGCTGAAGGTGTAGCTGATCTGCGCATCGGTCACGTTCTCGCCCACCACGTAGCGCAGGGTGCGGTTGCCGTTGAAGTTGCCGATCTCGCCGATGAAGTCCGAACGACGACGCTGGCTGACGCGTGCTTCAAAGCCACTGCGCTCGTAATAGGCAGTGAAGTTGTACACACGCTTGGACAGGCCGGGCAGGCTGATCGGGTCGGTGCCGACGCTGGATGCGCTTTCCGGATCGAGGATCTGGATGTCGCTCTTGTTGAAGGTCGCGCTGGCCTGCACGCCGAAGCCACGCAGGCTGTCGGTCAGCATGTCCAGCGGGAACGACGCGGTCAGCTCCAGGCCCTTCAGCGTACCGCCCTTGCCGTTCACCGGGGTCGAGAACGTGCCGGTCGGCAGCACCGGCACCACCATGCCCGGCGGCGGCACATAGTTGCCCAGCAGCCCGGTGAAGTCGTAGTTGTCCACCGACTGCGTGTAGACGTAGCTCTTCAGGTCCTTGTAGAAGATCGCGGCGGCCACGTAGGCCTTCTCGCCGAAGTACTTCTCGTAGGACAGGTCGAGCGCGGTAGCGCGCCACGGATCCAGCAGCGGGTTGCCGCCACTGCCGCCGGGGCGGCCGGTACCGGTATCCACGCCGAACTCCAGGCCGGCCCGCATCTGGTCCACGCGCGGGCGGGCGACCTGCTTGGCTGCAGCAAAGCGCAGGGTCTGCTCGTGCGGGAACATGAAGGCCAGGTTCAAGCTCGGCAGCCAGTCGTTGTACTTGCGGCCATCGGAGTACGGCTGGATGTTGTTGCCGGCCGCCTGCGAGCTGTCCCAGTAGCGTGAGTCCGAGCTCTGGTCGGTGTGCTGCATCTGCACGCCGATGTTGCCGCGCACGCCGACGACGCCGATGTCGGTGTTGATGTTCAGGCGCGCCCAGGCGGTGGTGATCTTTTCCTGCACCGTCCACGACTTGGGAATCAGGTAGTCGAGGTTGTCGACCGGATTGAAGGTCATGTAGCGACCGACTGCCCCCGGCACGTTCCAGGCCGGGATGGTGCCCAGGCCGGCGAAGCCGAGGTTGACCGGGCGGTACTGCAGATCCGACGCGATGTTGGCGTCGCCCTGCGCGCCCAGCAGGATGTTGCCTTCAGACTGGGTTTTCACCTTGCGGCGATCGGCGTAGTTCACGCCGATATCGAGGTCCGGTGCCCAGGACGCCATTGCTTCCGGCAGCGCGATGGTCGCGGCCAGCTTGCCGCCCTTCAGGCGGTCTTCCACCTTCGGCACCTTGCCGTAACCAGAACCGTAGATGGTGTTGGTCAGGAACAGCGCGTCCGGGTTGGAGTAGTTCAGGCCCGGGCTGATCTGCGAGAAGCCATCCTGGCGGAACTGCACGCCGACCGTATCCAGCTGCGGCATCGGGGTCAGCTGCAGGTTGTTTTCCAGGTTCAGCTCGTCACGGGTGGCCTTGGAATAGTTCAGGTCGGCGACCAGCTTGACGCTGCCGAAGGTGAACTCGTTGTTCCAGCCGAACGCATCGATCTTGTCCTTGCGCTTGTTGTACATGCCGCGCACCAGCGGGTACACGCCACTGGCGGTGCCACCGGTGAAGGTGCCATTGGCATTGACCTGCGGATTGCTGACCAGCAGCCCCGGGGTGTAGTTGCCGTTGTAGTTGCTGAGGTTGAGCTCGAACTGGTTGGCGGTGTCGATCTGCTCCGCCTCGGTATGGAACGCGTCGAAGGTGCTGGTCCAGCTGTTGTTCGGCCGGAACTGGATCGTGGCCATCACACCGTCACGCTTGTTGTTGCCGGTGCGGCGCAGTGCCTTGATGCCGTCGGTGAAGTAGGTGCCAGCGGCAACACCCGGGCGGTTGCCGTTGGTGGTGTGCTCGGTGGTCCACGGTTCGTACAGGCCGACCTGGTTTTCCTGGATCGGCATGTCGCTGTGCGCGTAGCCGATGGCGATGCCGAGCGTCTTGTCCAGGAACTGGTCGATGTAGCTGGCGCTGAAGCGGTTGCCGTACGGATCGGTGTCGGCGGCGCGGCCCAGCGAACTCTTCTGGTAGCGGCCGCTGATCGCGATGACACGGTCTGGGAAGCTGAGCGGACGTGCGGTCTGCATGTCGATGGTGCCCGACAGGCCCTGGCCGACCAGCGCCGCATCCGGGGTCTTGTACACGGTCACGCCGTTGACCAGCTCGGACGGGTACTGGTCGAACTCGACGCCACGGTTGTCGCCGGTACTGACCACTTCACGGCCGTTGAGCAGGGTGGTGGCGAAATCCGGCGACAGGCCGCGCACGCTGATCACCTGCGCACGACCGGCCACACGCTGCGCGGCGAGGCCGGGCAGGCGCGAGATCGATTCGGCGATGCTGACATCGGGCAGCTTGCCGATGTCTTCGGCGGAAATCGCTTCGACCACCGAGGTGGCGTCCTGCTTGGTGGCGATGGCGCTTTCGATGCCGCGACGGATGCCGGTGACCTGCACGGTATCCAGGTTGGTGGCGGCAGTGCCGGTCGGCGGGGTGGTGGTCTGCGTGGACTGTGCTGCTGCCAGCGACGGCGTCAGTACGACGGCCAACGCGATGCTCAGCGCACTGCGCTTGTGGTTCAACATTTTCCCCTCCCAGGCAATGTTGTAGTGCGATTCGTGGTCGTCCCGATGCTGTCGAGGACGTGCGACGCGGTGGCCGCTGTCGTCGCCGCTATGGTAGGCAGCGCGTTCTTCGTGGGAATCACCCTGCATACGTATTCAATGGCGTTTGCAGGGTTGTAATCGCTTTCAGGTGCATCGTTCCGTAGAGCCGAGCCCACGCTCGGCTGCGTTCCGGTGCTGCGCACCGCCGCCCGAGCACGGGCTCGGGCGCTACATGGGCGCGCAGGCCGGCAAGCGTTCAGTGGACCGGTGTAAATCGGATTGCCTGCCCGCCGCCCGGCGCCAGCACCAGGGTGAGTGAATCGTTGCTGCTGACCTCGCGGGTGTCGCGCTTGAAGGCGAAGGGATTGCTGCGGAAATCCGCGCCGTCGCCATCGCGGTAGATCTCGGCGCGGTAACGCACGCCCGGCTCCAGGAAGCCCAGCGACACCGGCAGCACGCGGCCGTTCTCATCGGTGATGCTGCCGAGGAACCAGTCGCGGCTGTTGCGGTCGCGGCGCACGATCGTCACATAGTCGCCGACCTCGCCATCGAGCACGCGGCTCTGCTCCCAGTCCACCGCGACGTCCTCGATGAAGCGGAACGCGTCGCGGTGCTGCAGGTAGTGCTCGGGCAGATCCGCGGCCATCTGGATCGGGCTGTACAGCACCACGTACAGGGCCAGCTGGCGGGCCAGCGTGCTGGGGATGGCCTGGCCACCGCGGCCCTTCAGGCTGAGGATGCCGGGGGTGTAATCCATCGGCCCGGCCAGCATGCGGGTGAACACCAGGTTGACCTCATGCTCGGGCGGGTTCGGTGGCTGGCCCCAGGCGTTGTATTCCATCCCGCGCGCGCCTTCGCGCGAGATCCAGTTCGGGTAGGTGCGACGCAGCCCGGTGTCCTTGATCGGCTCGTGCGGATTCACCGCCAGGTGCCGGCGCGCGGCTTCCTGCACCACCTTCAGGTGATGACGGGCCATGAACTGCCCGTCGTGCCACTCGCGCCACAGCGGGCCGCCTGCTGGATTGCGGCGATCGACCTGGCCGTCGTCGCAGACGTAGCCGGTCTTGAACTGATCCACGCCCAGCCGCGCATACAGGTCCAGCGCAGCATCCAACTGGTCTTCGTAGTGTTCGATCGCGCAGCCCGTTTCATGGTGGCCGATCAGGTGCACGCCCTTCTTCAACCCGTACGCCGACAGTGCTTCGATGTCGAAATCCGGCGTGGCGCGGGTGAAGTCGAAGTCGTAACCGTTGCCGACCCAGTTGCCGTCCCAGCCCGGATTCCAGCCTTCCACCAGCACACCACGGAAACCGTGCGCGGCGGCGAAATCGATGACCTTCCGCGTTTTCGCGGTGGTGGCGGCATGCTTCGGTCCGGTCGCCCAGCTCTCGTTGTCCAGGTGCATCGACCACCACACCCCCAGGTACTTGGCCGGCTTCACCCAGCTCACATCGCCCAGCGCATTGGGCTCGTTGAGGTTGAGGATCAGGTCGGACTCGACCAGCCCGCCGGCGCGGTCGGCAATCTGCAGGGTGCGCCATGGCGTGGCGAAGGGCAGGGCGCGGCGTACCTTCCAGCCTTCGGCCGAAGGCGAAAGCTGCGCGCGCAGGCGCTGGCCCTCGGTGCGGCGCAGCCACATGCCGGCGTAGTCGACCAGGGCCGCTTCATGGATGGCCACGTGCAGGCCGTCGTGGCTGCGCAGGGTCATCGGCGTGTGCACCAGCGGCACTTCGCGCAGCGGCGTGCGCTGGTACAGGTATTCGTAGTGGATCGGTTCGCCAGCGGGTATCCACCAGGCGGTGGACTCCGGTGCGATGGCGAACTCGGTCAGTTCGTCATCGATGATCGCTTCGCGCAGGTTTGGTTGCTCGGGAAACACGTAGCGGAACCCCAGGCCGTCGTCGTAGACGCGGAACACCACGTCCAGCCGGCGCTTGCTGCCGGTGGTTTCGGCCAGATGCACGGTCAGTTCGTTGAAGTGGTTGCGGGTGAGGCGGCGCTCGCCCCACGGCTGCTCCCAGCGGTCGTCGACACTGCGGCGTTCCTGCGCCAGCAGGCTGAAGTCGCGGTCGAGGCGACCATCCCGTAGTTCAAAACCCAGCTTCGAATCGGCCACCACGGTCTGGCCGAGACGCTCGACGCGGTAGCGTGCGGTGCCGCCGTCCAGCACCAGGCTGACCTTCAATACCTTGTCCGGTGATTCGACGCTGGCGATCTGCGGTGCAGCCGCCTGTGCCAGCGTGGCCAATCCCAACAGGGCCAGGCCGAAGGCGTGCGCGATCACTGCGCGTACCGTTGTGGGTGACGTCGGCATTTCCCCTCCCAAGGCGCCGTTGACAGACCCGGACCATAAGCCAGCGCAGCAGGTGCGCCGGTGCCGCGCGCCATGAATACGTATGCAGCTGGACGCAGCCGACAGCCCCGCGTCTACCATGGGGCCAGGGCACCTTGAGGGAGGTGCCGCGCCCGCACGCCGGCAACGGCAGTGCGGACCCACAACGGTGCAGAGAGGGAGGGAGGTCGACGGGCGCAAGCCGGTCTGCCGCTTCGATGCTGAAGATCATTTGCCTGACCGCTGCCCTGGGGGCAGCGCTGGGGACGACCGCGCACGCGGCCGACCTGACATTCGACGGCCGCCAGGCGCGTGCCGAAGCCGCTGCCAATGGCAGCTTCGTGCTGCATGCGCGCACACCGGAAGGGCGCGGCGAGGTGCGCATCGCCGCCGCGCCCATGCGCAGCCAGACCGGCAGCGTGATGTTCGACGCGCTGTTCGCATTGGCCCAGCAGGAAATGGACCAGGACCGGGTGGACGCCATCCGCGATCCGGCCTTCGATGAAGGCCGTCCGGTACCCTGCGAGTGCTTCCAGACCGGCGCGCGCTGGCCGTACGTGTGGACGCGCGACGTCAGCTTCGCTGCCGACCTGGCGCTGGCCAAGCTGGACCCGAAGCGCACCCGGCAGTCGCTGCAGTTCAAGTTGTCGGCGGCGCGCGACGGGCATACGCCCGGCCTGTTCGTGGCCCAGGACACCGGCTCCGGCGGCAGCTGGCCGATCAGCAGCGACCGCGTGGTGTGGTTCCTGGCCGCACGCCACCTGCTGGATGACCCTGCGTTTGCCGAGCAGGTCTGGCAGGCGCTGCAGGGCACGCTGGCGCAGGATCGAGCGATGGTGTTCGACGCGCAGATGGGCCTGTATCGCGGCGAGACCTCGTTCCTCGACTGGCGCGAGCAGACCTATCCGGACTGGACACGCGAGGACGTGCGCTTCATCGGCGACTCCTACGCACTGTCCACCAACGTGCTGCATTACCAGGCGCTGCGCCTGGCGCAGCAGATGGCCGCGCAGCTGGGCGACGAACGCAGCGAGCAGTACAAGGCCTGGGCCGACGCACTGGCGGTGCAGATCGACGCGCGTTTCTGGCGCGAAGACATGGGCCAGTACATGAGTTACATCGGCGAAGCGGCGCACCCGGTGCCGTACGCCAAGATCGATCTGCTCGGCCTGTCGCTGGGCATCCTCGCCGATGTGCTGCCTGCTGAGCGTGCGCGCCGTGCGCTGGCGGGTTATCCGATGGGTGCTGCCGGCAGCCCGGTGGTGTGGCCGCAGGAGGCGCAGCAGCCGATCTACCACAACCGCGCGATCTGGCCGTTCGTCAGCGCCTACTCGCTGCGCGCGGCGCGCAAGGTGGACGATGCGCCGCGCATCGCCGCGGAGATCCGCTCGTTGATGCAGGGGGCGGCGTTGGCCGGATCCAACATGGAGAACTACGAGCTGGTGACCCAGGCCGTGCACGTGGACGAAGGTGCCTTGAGCGGCCCGGTGGTCAACTCCGAGCGCCAGCTGTGGTCGGTGGCCGGCTATCTGTCGATGGTGACCGAGGGTGTGTTCGGCGTGCAGGACGACGGTCGCGTGCAGCCCAAGCTGCCGGCCGAGCTGGTGCCGGAGCTGTTCGGAAAGCAGAAGCGGATCAGCCTGGAGTCGGGTGGCAAGCGCTATGTGCTGGAGCGCCCGAAGCAGGTGGGCGCTGGCTTGCTGGTCGCGGGCAAGACGCGCACGCGTGGTGCCACGACGACCGTGCAGCTGGTCGCCGCGCCGGCAGCGGCGAGCCATGATGTGCTGCGCGCCGATGCCAATGCACGTGCGCCGGCCACGCCGCTGGCGCCGCAGGCAAAGCGCAACGGCAAGGGCTGGACCGTCGCGGTCGCCGCCGGCCAGGTGCTGTGGCAGGACGGTGTCGCGGCCACTGCCGCCAAGGGCGTGGTGCGCATCGGCGATGATGGCCTGCAGCACTGCTTGAGCCTGACCCGTCGCGAAGGTGTGCTGGAATCACTGCACAGTCCGATGGTCTGCGTCGGCCCGCAGCAGGTGCTGCGTGGCAGCAGGCAGTGGCAGTTCAACGCCGCCAAGGCGGGCCACGTGCGCCTGCGCCTGCAGTACAGCAACCCGAACGGTCCCATCAACACCGGTGTGACCGCGGCGGTGGAGCAGCTGGCCGTGCAGTGCAAGGGCCAGCCGCCGCAGCGGCACACGGTGGCTCTGCCGCACAGCGTGGCGGCGCAGGATTCGACCGCTGCAACCTTCGTGGTGCCCAAGGGCCGCTGCACGGTGACCCTGGAAGAGGGCTTCAACATGAGCGCGCTGCAGCACTTCGCGCACTACACCGGCGGCAAGGGCGGGCGTGATGGCGTGCTCAACCAGGCCCAGATACAGGCGCTGAAGATGGCGCCGGTGGCGGCAACAGAGGACGCACGATGAGTCGTCCTGCAAAGCCGCAGTTGTCGTTCTGGCAGATCTGGAACATGTGCTTCGGCTTCCTTGGCATCCAGTTCGGTTTCGCCCTGCAGAACGCCAACGCCAGCCGCATCTTCGAAACACTGGGTGCGGACATGGAGGCGGTACCGGGACTGTGGATCGCCGCGCCGCTGACCGGCCTGCTGGTGCAGCCGGTGATCGGCTACCTGTCCGACCGCACCTGGACGCGCTGGGGACGGCGCCGCCCGTTCTTCATGATCGGCGCGGTGCTGACCACGCTGGCCCTGCTGGTGATGCCGAACTCGCCGACGCTGTGGATCGCGGCCGGCACGCTGTGGGTGCTGGACGCCTCGATCAACGTATCGATGGAGCCGTTCCGCGCCTTCGTCGGCGACCAGCTGGCCCCGCGGCAGCGGCCGGCCGGCTATGCGATGCAGAGCTTCTTCATCGGCGTCGGCGCGATCGTTGCCAGCTTCCTGCCCTTCATCCTGGCCCACTTCGGCGTTGCCAACACGGCAGCGGCGGGCGAGGTGCCCGATACCGTGCGCTATGCGTTCTACTTCGGCGCGGTGGTGCTGCTGGCGGCGATCACCTGGACGGTGGTCAGCACACGTGAGTATTCGCCCGACGAGCTGGCCAGCTTCGATGACGCCGAACCGCCGGCGCATCACGCCGGCACTGCGGTCACCGGCCCCGCGCCATGGGCGCAGGTTGCGCTGAGGCTGGGGCTCGGCGTGCTGCTGGCGGCGCTGATCGCGTGGCGCCAGGGCGACAAGATGCTGTACGTGCTGGCCGGCCTGTGCGCGGGCTACGGCGCACTGCTGGCGGCGGCGCGGGTACTGCCGGGCACGCACATGCTGGCAGCCATCGTCGGCGACCTGCGCGCGATGCCGATCACCATGCGTCGTCTAGCCTGGGTGCAGTTCTTCTCGTGGTTTGCTCTGTTCGCGATGTGGATCTTCACCACGCGCGCAGTGGCCGGCATGCACTTCGGTTCCACCGACGTCGAATCGGCGGCCTACAACGAAGGCGCCAACTGGGTGGGCGTGCTGTTCGGTGCCTACAACGGCTTCGCCGCACTGGCCGCGCTGCTGATCCCGCCGATGGTGCGGGCGATCGGGCTGCGTTGGAGCCATCTGGTCAACCTGTGGCTGGGCGGGGCAGGGCTGATCTCGATGATGTTCATCGACGATCCGCAATGGCTGCTGCTGTCGATGGTCGGCGTGGGTTTTGCCTGGGCCTCGATCCTGTCGTTGCCCTATGCGCTGCTGTCGGACAGCGTGCCGGCGGCGAAGATGGGTGTGTACATGGGTATCTTCAATTTCTTCATCGTGATCCCGCAGCTGGTCGCGGCCAGTGCGCTCGGTTTCGCCCTGCGCGCATGGCTGGGAGGCCAGCCGATGCATGTACTGGTGCTGGGTGGCTGCAGTCTGTTGATTGCCGGCCTGTGCGTGTTGCGGGTTCCGTCCCGTCCGGAGGTGGTGTGATGCGTGGTGCCCTGTCTGTTGCTGTATCCCTTGTGCTGTTCACTGGCCACGCCGCGGCTGCGCCACGTCCGTCCTATGTCGGCACCACCGAACCGTTCGCCAGCGACGCGGTGTATTTCGTGGTCACCGACCGCTTCGTCAACGGCGATCCGTCCAACGATCACCGCGACCAGGGCGGCAAGCACCGCACGTTCGATATCCCGGTGCCGTGCCCGGACAAGGTGGACGGCAACATCGGCTATCTCGGTGGTGACTTCCGCGGCGTGCTCGACAATGCCGATTACATCCGCAACCTCGGTTTCGGTGCGGTATGGATCACCCCCATCGTCGACAACCCGGATGAAGCGTTCACCGGCAGCAAACCGATCAGCTGCACCAGCACCCTGACAGACCGTGGCAAGACCGGCTACCACGGTTACTGGGGGATCAACTTCTACAAACTCGATGAACACCTGCCGAGCAGGGACCTGGACTTTGCCGGGTTGACCAAGGGCCTGCACGGCGCCGGCCTGAAGGTGGTGCTGGACATTGTCGGCAATCACGGGTCGCCGGCCTGGACCATGCCGAAGCGGCAGCCGCAGTTCGGCCAGATCTTCGACAAGGACGGCACGCTGATCGCCGACCACCAGAACCTGCCGCCGCAGAAGCTGGACCCGAAGCACAATCCGCTGCACGCGTTCTACAACAACATCGGTCCGGTCGACAGCAAGGACGGCTCGATTTTCGACGGCAACCTGGCCGAGCTGAGCGACTTCAACCAGGACAACCCGGCAGTGATGGATTACCTGGTGGGGGCCTACCTGCAGTGGACCGCGCAGGGCGTGGATGCGCTGCGCATCGACACCATCGGCTGGCTGCCGCATCCGTGGTGGCACGAGTTCGTCAACCGCATCCGCGCGCAGCACCCGGGCATGTTCATGTTCGGCGAAGCGTTCGACTACAACGCGGCCAGCATCGCCGAACACACCTGGCCGGCCAACGCCAATGTCAGCGTGCTCGACTTCCCGCTGCGCGGCGCGCTGGAACAGACCTTCGGCACCGCCGGCAAGGGGTTTGAAACCCTGTCCGAGCCACTGCACCTGACCGGTGGCCCGTACGCCAACCCGTACGAGCTGATGAGCTTCTACGACAACCATGACATGCCGCGCCTGCAGGCCAGCGACAACGGCTTCATCGACGCGCACAACTGGCTGTTCACCGCGCGTGGCATTCCGGTGGTCTATTACGGTTCGGAAACCGGCTTCATGCGTGGCCGTGCGGAACATGCCGGCAACCGCGCCTACTTCGGCCAGCCGCGGGTGGATGCCGCCCCGCAGAGCCCGATCTTCGCGCCGCTGCAACGCATCGCCAAGCTGCGTGAAGCCACGCCCGCACTGCAGCGCGGCCTGCAGGTGAACGAACGTCTGCAGGGCGATGAAGCGGTGTTCTTCCGCGTGCTGCAGCACGCCGACGTAGCGCAGACTGCGCTGGTGCTGTTGAACAAGGGCGATGCCGCGAAGACCTTCAACGTGGACCGCTACCTGCAGGCCGGCACCTGGCGGGACGCGCTGGACGGCGGCGAGGTGAAAGTGACGGGGGCGCTGAAGGCTGACGTGCCTGCGCACGGGGTGAAGGTGTTCGTACTGGATGCGGACGTGGAGCAGCCGGCGTTGCAGGCCGAGCTGGACAAGGCCGTGGCCGATCAGCAGGCGCGCGACCAGCGGTTGAAGCGCTGAGAGGTCCGGGCCGGGCGGTTGTAGAGCCGAGCCCACGCTCGGCTGCCGCCATCCACAGTCCGTGGAAGCGCAGCCGAGCGTGGGCTCGGCTCTACAATAGGCCCCTTACCTCCCTGTTGCAGCCGCCATGACCGACCTTGCCCCGCAGACCCCGATCGAAACCCTGCTCAAGGCCGCGATGGACGGAACAGTGCCGATCCGCGCGTTCATGGAGGCCTTCGTCGCCTCCGATGTGGTGCTGCTGACCGGCAGCCTGGTCACCCCCGATGGCAGCGGCTTCGATCCGCTGCTGTTCGACAAGCAGGGCACCCTGCACGTAGCCGTGTTCACCGATCCGGCGCGGGTGGGCATCTACAGCCAGCAGGCCGAGCATCAGGTCCGCTGGCTGATGCTCGACGTGTTGCGTCGCGTGCCGGGCGGTTACGGTGTGGTGATCAATCCGGGTACCACGCTGGGCTTTGAGATCTCGCCCAGCGGCGTCGGCGAGATCCTGAAGGATTTCGCGCAGGGCTGACCGTTCTGTAGCGCCGGGCCGTCGCTCGTCTGCTTCCAATTGAAGGCCGTACGTGATCCTCTTGCACGACATAGGGATCGAGGCTTCGCCATGGAATTCAGGGTGCTACCCGCTGACGCGCCGGAAAGGCTGCAGCTGGCACAGTGGTACAACGCGCAATGGGGCCGGGACGCCGGCGTGTCGCTGGAGCAGGAACTGCAGCGGCTCAACCAGCCGCAGGATGCGGAAGGCTTTCCGCACCTGATCACCGCATTCGATGGCGCCCAGGTGGCAGGCGCGGTGCAGCTCAAGCGCCGGGAGATGCAGGGCTTGCCGCAGTACGAGCATTGGCTGGGCAGCGTGTTCGTGGCCGACAGTCATCGTGGCCGCGGGCTGGCCAGCGGATTGGTCGAACAGGCTGCGGCGCAGGCGGTGCGGATGGGCGTCTCGCATCTGTACCTGCAGACCGAAGCCCTGGATGGCGGCCTCTACGCGCGGATGGGCTGGACGCCCCTGCAGGAAGCCGACAACCACGGCTGTCGCGTACTGGTGATGGTACGGGAGCTGGGCGCATGACCGCCGCTTCGATACACCATTCCCGCCTGGCGCTGGTCTTCCTGATCGGCGCCATCGTCGCAGCACTCATCGCCATGCCATTGCTGCGCGCGGTCGGTTTCGTGCAGTGGCCGGTGTTCGTCATCGCCTGGCTGATCAACCTGGGGGCGGCCTGGCATCTGGGGCAGTGGGCGCGGCAGCAGGGCCGTTCGGAGTTTGCCTTCATGTTGCTGGCTGCACTCGGCACCGTGGCGTCGATCGTGATCTACGTGCTGCTGGCGGTGCTGGGGCCGAAGGCCGGTTCGCAGAGCCCCGCAGCGTAGCCGAGGGCGTCAACGGGGCAGCACGGCATCCACGCATGGCGTGGATGCGTTCCAGTAGATCCACGCCATGCGTGGATGCTTCCGCAAACGATGCCGGCCCGAAGGCCGGCACCATCACGCGTGTTACATCGTCACCTTGCGCCGGTTGTCCTCGCTCACCCGGTCGATCAGCTTGTTGTACGGATCGAAGCCCGCCTCATCCGGCCTGGCATCCACCGTCACCGTGATCTTCGGCTCGGCCGTGGTGATGTGGTGGCGCTGCAGGTACAGCACCTTCTGGTCATGTTCCTTGCCGGACGGACCATTGGCGAACACACCAATCTCCACCCAGTCATCCATCGTGCCGGCGGTCTCCTTGCCCTTGCCATCGGCGTACTGCTTGCTGGCATGCAGGTCCAGGGTCACGTCGTAGCGTCCGTCGGCACGCTTGCGCGCGCTGGCGGCCAACAACCGGTTGTCGTAGAAGCTCATCTTCTCGAACAGGTCGGTGACCAGCTGCTGGCGGTCGGCGGGCGTTTCGGCGCGAATGTAGGCCAGCAGCTCCCGCGAGGTGGTGTACGGCGGCTGCTGGTAGCCCTTGTCCTGCAGGAAATGCTTCAGGGCACGGTTCAACGCCTCCTCGCCGATTTCCTCACGCAGCCGGTAGAACACCAGCGAGCCCTTCTGGTAGTGGATGTACTGCTGGTTCTCGACACGCTCCAACGGCAGCTCCTCGATGGCCTCACCGCCGCGCCCGGACAGGTAGCCATCCAGCTCGCGCTTGAGGAACTGGCGCATGTGCTGGCGACCGTATTCCTGCTCCATCACCATCAGTGCCGAATACTGCGACAGCGACTCGGACAACACGGTTGCGCCCTGCACGTTGGCGCCGATCACCTGGTGCGCCCACCACTGGTGCGCGACTTCGTGGGCGGTCACGTAGAACACATAGTCCACCTTGTCCGGGTCGCGCAGGTCGGCGATGAAGCCGATCGACTCCGAATAGGGAATGGTGTTGGCGAAGGACTGGGCGAAGCGCTGGTAGCCCGGGAACTCGATGATGCGTACCTGGCGATGCTGGTACGGAGTGAAGTTGGCTTCGTAGTAGGCCAGCGACTTCTGCACCGCGTCGATCATGCGGTCCACGTTGTAGCCATGGGCGGGATCGAAATACACCTCGATCGGGATGTCCTTGTACCTCGCCCGGCGAACCTCCCAGCGTGCCGACAGGTAGGCGTAGAAGTTCAGCATCGGCCGGTCCATCGCATAGCTGAAGCAGCGCCGCCCGTTCACCGTGGTCTCGTGCTGCAGGTAGCCCGGCGCCAGTGCCACCTGGTCCGGTGCCGTGCAGATGGTGCTGCGGAAGTCGAGCCAGTCAGCGTCGTTGGTGACGTAGTTGTTCGCGCGTGCGGCTTCGTCCTCCAGCTTGGGCATGCGCCGTGGCTCGCCGAGGTCACGCTTGCGCCGCTCGTTGCGGTCGCTGATCTCAACGCCTTCGTTGTAGCCGAAGGACGGCAGTACGCGGCTGTTGAAGAAGCTGCCGTTGTCGACGATGTTGCTCGGCGCCTGATCCGCGGTGATGCCATGGGGCTGCTGCACCACACGGAAATGGATGCGGCGCTCTTCGCCCGGCTGCAACGGCGTGGCCAGGCGATAGATGCGGTAGCCAAGGTCGGCGTCGTGCATCGACAGCGTCTGTCCGCCCAGGTCGACGGCTACCAGCTGTTTGTCGTCGGCCGTGGCCACGTGCACCTCCTGGATGGGCGCGGCGTGGGTATTGCGGATCGTCCAGTTGGCGTCGATCACCATCGACTGGGTTTCGGGATGCAGGTCCACCCGGTTGTCCACGGCGATGATGCGCGGCTGCGGCAGGTTGCGGTATTTCGACAGTTCGCGTTCGTAACGGGCCTGCAGGTCCAGCTGCTGGTCCGGTGAAAGGAAGTCGTTGCGGATGTTGGTGCTCCAGTACAGCCAGCTGCCTACCGCGATGAACGCGACGGCGGACAGCGCTGCCATCGCGCCGGTCGGGCCACGCAGGCGTCGCCCGGCCAGGGCAAGCCGCTGGCGCAGGCCCTGGCTGACGCCACGTACCCAGAATGCCGATGCCAGGCACATCAGTGCCAGCAGGAACAGCGCCCAGTAGCCCTGGAAGGCCAACTGTCCGGTCAGGAAATGGCCGTAGCCGTTCATGTCCGAATAGGGGGCAATCGGCCAGCTGCCGAAGTTGTAGATGTTCTGGGTGTAGTCGAGCATGCCCAGCACGCCTTGGCCGATCATCACCACGATCAGCAGCGCGTAGCCGAAGAACTTGTTGTTGGTCAGCACCTGCAGCACCAGCGCCAGACCGCCCATCAGCACGTACACCACCGAATCCAGCGCAAGGCTGCGCAGGTACAGCAGCGGTTCGAGATGGGTATAGCCCTTGGCCAGCTGCACGGCCATGGCTGCCAGCGCGCCGGCCGCCTGGAAGCAGGCGATCACCGCCAGCAGTGCGACGAACTTGGCCAGCAACGGCACCCAGTTGGGTACCGGCATCGCATCGTTCACCTCGTTGATGCGTGCGCCTCGCTCCTTCCACACCAGCTCACCGGCGAAGAACAGCACGATGATGATCAGCAGCCAGCTGAAGGCGCCTTGCAGGGCCATGATCATCTGCGAGGTGACCGGCCAGATGGAGGTGCCGTACAGCGTCTGCCGGAACAGCGCGGACGGCAGGAAATTGGCCAGGCCCAACACCAGCAGCACGATGAAGGGCACGCTGCGCAGCACGCCGCGTGTATCGAAGCGCACCTGGCGCAGGAACTGCCGCCACGCGGTGCCTGTACTGAACACCGGCGTCACCCGCGGCAGCGTGGTCGTTGCCGGTCGCAGCGGCGCGGGATCGGCTGATGCCACCGCCTTGCCGCGCCCCCAGCGCCGGCGGCCGCTGCCGCTGCGCTCGGTACGGAACAGGGCGAAGGTGGCGGCGAACAGCGCGGCGGCTACGGTCAGCCACAGCACCCGGTTGGCCAGCAGGTAGCCGGCCAGTTCCGGAATGCCGCTGTTGCGCTCTTCGGTGGACCAGTAGCGGATGGTGCGCGACAGCGCACGCATGCCCAATGGCTCGGTCAGCACCGCGATCCAGGTGTTGTCGATGTCGCGCAGCAGGGCGGCGCTGACCCCATACAGTACGAAGTAACCGACCACGCCGATGTACACCCACAGGATCGAACGGGTGGTCACCGCCAGCAGCGACAGCAGTGCCGTGGTGAACAGCAGGTTGGGAATGACCACCACAGCGAAGGTCCAGGCATAGCCGGCCCAGTTGGTGGGCCCCAGGCGCTCGGCGTCGACCCAGGGCATGAACTGCGCCACCAGTATGCCAACGGCGATCAGCACGTATACCAGCAGGCCCGACACCAGCGCTGCGGCGATGCGCCCGGCCAGATAGTGGCGGCGTTTGATCGGGCTGGCGAAGATCAGTTCGGCTGTGCCCAGTTCGAAGTCACGCAGCAGCGCGTTGCTGACAAACAGGGTGGACACCAGCATGCCGAGCAGGGTGAAGATGCCCAGCATCGAGGCGACAACGGTGGGGGCATTGCTGTGCACGTTGCCGCTGCCGCCCCCGATCTGCACCGCATCGCTGGACGCGGCGCCGAAGGCGAGCAGGGCGAACAGACCGGCAAACAGCCACAGCAGCGGGGAACGCAGCTGCTCGCGCAGCTCGAACCGGAAGAAGTCGAGGGTCATGGTGTACTCCGCTCAGGCTGCACGGGCACGCGCCTGCAGGCGCAGGCGCTGGAAATACACGTCCTCGAGATCGGGTGCGACCGGCGCGAAGCCATCGCCCGGGTCGCTGGCGCTGTGCACGTGGATCACCGGACGGCCCCCCACCAGGCGCGAGGACAGCACCGTGTAGCGCGCCTCATGGTCGGCCAGTTCGGATGGATCCACCTGCTTGCGCCAGACCTGCTGCTGCAGCGCGTCGATCGCATCGGTGGGGCGGCCGGTCAGCAGCACCTGACCCTTGTTCATGATCGCCATGGTCGGGCACAGGTCGGTCACGTCCTCGACGATGTGGGTGGACAGGATCACCGCCACGTTCTCGCCGATGGCCGCCAGCAGGTTGAGGAAGCGGTTGCGCTCTTCCGGGTCGAGCCCGGCGGTGGGCTCGTCGACGATCACCAGGCGCGGATCGCCCAACAGCGCCTGGGCGATGCCGAAGCGCTGGCGCATGCCCCCGGAGTAGGTGCCCAGCTTGCGCTTGCGTGCATCCCACAGGTTCACCTGCTGCAGCAGGCCATCGACCACCTCGCGACGCTGGCCACGCTGGGTCAGGCCCTTCAGCACGGCGAAGTGCTCCAGCAGGTCCAGCGCGCTGACCTTCGGGTACACCCCGAAGTCCTGTGGCAGGTAGCCCAGGCGGCGGCGCACGGCGTCCTTGTCGCGCAGTACGTCGATCGGTGATTCACCCGGAATGCTCAGGGTGGCACTGCCACTGTCAGCCTCCTGCAGGGTGGCCAGGGTGCGCATCAGCGAGGATTTCCCCGCGCCGTTCGGGCCGAGCAGGCCGAACATGCCGCGGGGAATATCCAGGGTGACCCCGTTCAACGCGTGCACGCCGTTGGCGTACGTCTTGGACAGCGAATCGATCTTCAGCATGCGACGTACACCTTTCCGTGTATTGATCTGCTGTTTATCGCGCTGAACGGGGGCCGCGTCATGCCCCTTTGGTCATGGTGCCTTTGGCCAGCGGTCCAGCTGCCAGCACAGCAGCGCACCGTCCTCGGCATCCACGCGCCGACCGACCGTGCGGAAACCGTTCCGGCGCAGCACTGCCTGCGAGGGCAGGTTGTCCACCGCCGTTTCGGCCTTCAGCACGTGTATGCGCGGCTCCGTCCACGCCCATTGCACGAACTCGGCCAGTGCGGCGCCGGCCAGGCCGCGTCCCTGGTGGGCCGGGGCGATGCCATAGCCGAGGGTGAGAACACCGGCCTGCGGCGTGCAGGTCAGCGACAGCAGGCCCACCGTGCGTGCCGCCACGACGATCCGCCATGCGGCCGGCGCAAACTGCGGCTCGATGGAGGCGGTGAGGTCGGCCAGCAGGGCGATCACTTCGGGTGGGGCGACAGCGTTTTCAGCGGTATGGGTGCAGGACAGCAGAGCGCGCACGTCGTGTGCGGACGCAGGAATGAGCATGGGAACCTCGACAGGGAGTTGCCCGGAAGGGCATTTCCGGTGCGAGGGCAGGGCAGCGTGAGCCTCAGCCCAGGTGCAACTCGCCGTTCGCCGCCGTCACCGGTGCGGTGTGGGAACTGCTGGCGGAGGACAAAGGCCTTCTCTTGGCGGTAGGGAGTGCTGCGCGGACTGCGCCCGCATAGCGTAACTGCGGGTCGCTGGTGCAGTGAAGCGGCGGCCGTGAAATCTTCCTGAATGCGTTGGCATCGGTGCGCTGGATCACACAATGCGTCGACAGGGGCGCCGATACGCTCTGCCCCTCATACAGCGAAGTCAATGCGAGCGCGCATGCGGATCACAACCGGAATCGAAGGACTGGACAGCATCATTGGCGGCGGGCTGCCGCAGGCGCGGCTGTACCTGCTCGAAGGGCCACCGGGCTCCGGCAAGACCACGCTGTCCCTGCAGTTCCTGCTGGAAGGCCTGCGACGCGGCGAGCGCTGCCTGTACATCACGCTCTCGGAAACGGCCGAGGAGCTGCGCGAAGTCGCGTTGGCCCACGGTTGGTCGCTGGACGGCCTGCACCTGTTCGAGCTGGGTACGGCCGAAGGGGCGATGGGCAACGGCCGCCTGCAGTCGGTGCTGCACTCGTGGGAAATGGAGCTGGACGAGACGGTCAACCTGATCATGTCCAAGGTGGACAGCATCGGGCCGACGCGCGTCGTGTTCGATTCGTTGTCGGAACTGCGCCTGCTGGCACAGGATTCGCTGCGCTATCGCCGGCAGATCCTCGCACTCAAGCAGTTCTTCGCGCCCAAAAGCGCGACGGTGTTCCTGGTGGACGACCTGACGTCCACCGGCGATGAGCGCGATGGCCAGCTGCACAGCCTGTGCCACGGCGTGCTGTCGCTGGAACGCCTGACCCTGGACTTCGGCCCTGCGCGGCGGCGGATGCAGGTGCAGAAGCTGCGGGGCGTCGATTTCGTTGCCGGCTACCACGACATGGTGATCCGTCGTGGCGGCGTGCAGATTTTCCCGCGCCTGATCGCCTCCGAGCATCACGGCCGGTTCGTCGGAACGCCCATCAGCAGCGGGGTGGACGAGATCGATCGGCTGTTGGGCGGTGGACCGCTGCGCGGTACCTCCACGCTGCTGACCGGTCCGGCCGGCAGCGGCAAGACCAACGTGGCACTGCAATACGTGTGGGCCGCCTGCGAGCGCGGTGAGCGCAGCTGCATCTTCGAATTCGACGAGCGGGTCGGCACGCTGCTGGCACGCGCCTCCGCGCTGGACATCGACCTGGACAAGCACCTGCGTTCGGGCCTGCTGGAAATCCTGCAGATCGATCCCGCGGAAATATCGCCCGGCGAGTTCTCCTGGAACCTGCGCAAGGCCGTGGAAGAACGCAACTGCAGCGTGCTGGTGATCGACAGCCTCAACGGCTATGTCACCGCCATGCCGCAGGAAAAACAGCTGATGCTGCAGCTGCACGAGATGCTGTCCTACCTGAACCAGAAGGGCGTGGCGACCTTCATGATCAACCCCCAGCATGGGCTGGTCGGCACCATGTCCACCGGCAGCCTCAACGTGTCCTACATCGCTGATGCGGTGGTGCTGTTCCGCTTCTTCGAAGCCAAGGGACGCATCCGCAAGGCGATCTCGGTGATCAAGAACCGCGGCGGTGCGCACGAGGACACCATCCGTGAACTGAAGATCGACGGGCGCGGCATCACGGTCAGCGCCGCGCTGGCCGATTTCCAGGGCATCCTCACCGGTACGCCCGAATTCGTCGGCGACAGTGCGGCGCTGCTGGGCCAGTCCAATGTCCGATAGCGATGATGGCGGCACGGTTGTCCGCATCGTTGCTCCCTTCGGCCGCGATGCTGACAGCATTGCGGCGGTGCTGGCCAACGCGTGTCTGAAACCGCACATCGCACCCGGTCTGGAGGTATTGGCCAGCCAACTCGATGACCGCACCGGGCTGGTGGTGGTGACCCAGGAAGCAGTGGCGCGCGACAGCGAAGCGTTGCTGCAGGCGCTGCAGCAGCAGCCGGCCTGGTCGGACATTCCGTTCATCCTGCTGCGCTCGGCGCGTTCCTATCGGCGTTCCACCCGCGAACCGCTGCTGCCCGGCTCGATCAACGTGGTGGAGATGGACCGGCCGCTGGGCAGCATGTCGCTGCTCAGCGCAGTGCAGGGTGCGCTGCGTGCACGCGCGAAGCAGTTCGTGGTGCGCGACCAGGTCACCGCATTGGCTGATGGCCGCGCGGCGCTGGCACGCAGCGAGTCCGAACTGCGCCTGATCGCCGACGCGATGCCGGTGCTGATCGCGTTCGTCGATCGCGCGCTGTGTTTCCGCTTCGCCAACAAGGCCTACGAAAGCTGGTTTGAACTGGCCACCGGCGACGTGATCGGCAGGCATGTGCGCGAGGTCATCGGCGAGCCGGTATGGCAGCAGCGTCGGCCGGCGATGGAAGCGGCGTTGGTCGGCCGTGAGGCGGTGTTCGAGATCGTCTGGCCGCATCGCGTGTACGGGCGCCGGGACTGTGAAGTGCGTTACTCGCCGCGCCGGGATGCCGAAGGCCGCATCGACGGCTTCCATGTCTTCGTCACCGATATCACTGCCGCCAAGCTGGCCCTTGCCAGCAGCCAACAGCACGCGCACGCGCTGGAGGCGATGGTGGCCGAGCGTACCCGTGAGCTGGAAGCGCAGATGGCGGCGCGCGAGGCCAGCGACGCCGCACTGCGGCAGTCGCAGAAGATGGAAGCGATCGGCCAGCTGACCGGCGGCATCGCCCACGACTTCAACAACATGCTGACCGGCATCCTGTCCGCGCTGGACATCGTGCGCCTGCGTCTGGACATGGGCCGGGTCGACGACCTCGAACGTTTCCTCGACACCGCCACCGCCTCGGCCCAGCGTGCGGCGGCACTGACCCAGCGCCTGCTGGCGTTCTCCCGACGGCAGTCGCTGGATGCGCGGCCGGTGGAGATCAACACCCTGCTGGTTTCGGTACAGCACCTGCTGCACAGCACCCTGGGCGAAGCCGTGCGTATCCGCGCCGAGCCCTCGCCGCTGCCGTTGCACGCCACGCTGGATGCCAACCAGTTCGAAAGCGCGCTGTTGAACCTGGCCATCAACGCGCGCGATGCGATGCCGCACGGCGGTGATCTGACCCTGCGCGCATCGGCGGTCAGCGTTCGCCAAGGTCAATACACCGCCGTGCCCGCAGGCGACTACGCGATGGTGGCGGTGGCCGATACCGGTGCCGGCATGGCGCCGGAAGTGGTCGAGCGTGCCTTCGAGCCCTTCTTCACCACCAAACCCATCGGCAAGGGCACGGGTCTGGGCATGTCGATGGTGTACGGCTTCATGCAGCAGTCCGGCGGCCACATCGCGATCGAGTCCAGTCTGGGCGAGGGCACGACGGTGCTGTTGTTCATTCCGTTGTCGGAAGCCGTGGCGGAGGACGAGCCTGCACCCTCGCAGCCGATCCGGCGTGGTGCCGGCCAGTCCATCCTGGTGGTGGAGGATGACGAACAGGTACGGATGCTGGTGACGGTGGTGCTGGAAGACCTGGGGTATCACGCCCAGGTGGTGGGCGATGCGGATGCGGCCATCCCGATCCTGGCTTCGGCGCAGAACATCGACCTGCTGGTCACCGATGTCGGGCTGCCGGGGCTCAACGGCCGCCAGTTGGCGGAGATCGCGCGGCAATCGCGGCCAGCGCTGCCGATCCTGTTCATGACCGGCTATGCGGAAAAGGCACAGGAACGCGCGGCCTTCCTCGATGAAGGCATGGCGATGATCGCCAAGCCGTTCCTGCTGGATGAATTCAGCATGGCGGTACGCACGGCGATGCCGGGCGGCGCGTAGTGGCGTAGGTCCTGTAGAGCCGAGCCCATGCTCGGCTGTCGTCGGACTAGCGTCTCACGCATGTTGCCGAGCATAGCTCGGCACTGCAAAAGTGCTATGCGCGCAGCGACGACTCGCGCACCACCAGCTTCACCGGGATGCTCTGGCCTTCCACCGGCTGCCGGCCGATCAGCGCCAGCAGCTTCTCCACCAGCAGCTGGCCGGCCTGCTTGGTGTCCTGCTGCACGGTGGTCAGCGGCGGCGACACCGAGGCCGCCAGCGGGATGTCATCAAAGCCGGTCACCGCCACGTCCTGCGGCACCCGCAATCCCTGCTCGCGCAGGGCGCGCACCGCGCCGATCGCAATCAAGTCGCTGGCCGCGCAGATCGCATCGATGGAACGGTGCTGGGCCAGCAGTGCCAGGCAGGCCTCATGACCGGATGCCTCGGTGGTGATCGCATCGTGCTGCAGCGCCGGGTCGGCGGCCAGCCCATGCGCACGCAGCGCTTCCACGTGGCCGCGATAGCGCTCCTGGAATTCCGGGTAGTGGCTGGAGGCATGGCCGAGGAACGCGATACGGCGGCAGCCCTGTTGCAGCAGGTGGGCGGTGATGTCATGCCCGCCCTGGAAGTTGTCGCTGCCGATCGACACCCCCGGCTGGCCGGGCAGGGCCGCGCCCCAGCGCACAAAGTGGGTGCCTTGTTCCACCAGCCGCTGCAGGCGGTCGCGTGACTCGTGGTAGTCGCCATAGCCGAGCAGGATGATGCCATCGGCCTTGTTGCTGTCTTCGTAATCGGCCTGCCAGTCGGTGGACAGCTGCTGGAAGGACACCAGCAGGTCCTGCCCGTGCAGCGCGCAGGCACGGGTGATCGAGCCCAGCATCGAGTGGAAGAAGGGGTTGATCAGCGAGTCGTCATTGGTTGGGTCCTCGAAGAACAGCAGGGCCAGGGTGCCGGCGTTGCGCAGGCGCAGGCTGGAGGCGTTCTTGTCGACCTTGTAGTTCAGCTCGCGGGCGATGCGCAGGATGCGCTCGCGGGTCTCGGCGTTGACCATCGGGCTGCCGCGCAGGGCCCGCGACACCGTGGGCTGGGAGACCCCGGCCAGGTGGGCGATGTCCAGGGAGGTGGCTTTGCCTTTGATGGTCATGGGGGCCGGAAGGGGGATGATCGGGGAATGATGCCATGGGTGGACGGCGGTGCTGCTGGCCGGCGCTTGGCCCCGGCTGCCACACTTGGTGGCATCACCGTTGGAGCTGCGCTGTGACGTATCGCCTGTACCCGGTCGCCGATGACTTCGAGGCCCGCATCCGGATCCTGCGAGCTGATGAAGGCGGTCGCCTCAGCCCGCCCAGGAACGGCATCCGCTGGGATTTCGCCTACGCCGAGCGATCGGGCGAGCTGGAGCTGTTCATGATCTGGCCCGACTTCGTGCTTCCCAGCGGCGACAGCTGGGCCTGCGATGTGCCGCTGCCGGTTGACCAGATGCTGCTGGCGAGGATGTCGGTACTGAATGACACGCTGCGGCTACAGGTCCATCGGCCACGGATCCGGCCTGGCTTGCGCTTCCACTGCCATGAGGGGCCGAAGGTGGTCGCGGTGGGGGAGGTCACCCGCATCACCGGCCTGGATCGGGCGCGGCCTGCCGGCGCCTGAGCCGCACCCGCCACGCCTCGATCGCGGCTGGATCCGACGCGGATCCAGCGATTTCCCGACGGGGTGGGGCTGGCAGGAATGGTAAGATGACCCATTCCGATATCCCCCATTCTCAACCGTGGGCGGCCCAGCGTATCGGCACCCCGCTGGGTGTGCTATCACTGGAGCAGCCCCGGACAACGGAAGAACCCATCTATGGCGCGCGGCATCAACAAAGTCATCCTGGTCGGCAACCTCGGCAACGACCCGGACGTGAAGTACACCCAGGGCGGTATGGCGATCACCCGCATCAGCCTGGCCACCACCAGTGTCCGCAAGGACAAGGATGGCAACCAGCAGGAGCGTACCGAGTGGCACCGCGTGGTGTTCTTCGGCAAGCTCGGCGAAATTGCTGGTGAGTACCTGCGCAAGGGCAGCTCGGTGTACGTCGAAGGCAGCCTGCGTTACGACAAGTACACCGGCCAGGACGGCGTGGAGAAGTACTCCACCGACATCATCGCCGACGAAATGCAGATGCTGGGCGGCCGCGGTGAAGGCGGCGGCGGTGGTGGTGGCAACTTCAGTGGCGGCGAGCGTCCGCAGCGCCAGCAGGCCCCGCGCCAGGAGTACGGCGGCGGTGGCGGTGGCGGCGGCAACGCGCGTGGCGGCCAGGGAGGTGGTTACAACCAGGGCGGCAACCAAGGCGGCGGCTACGGCCAGCAGCGTCCGCAGCAGCAGCCGCAGCAGGCGCCGCCGATGGACGACTTCGCTGACGACGATATTCCGTTCTGATTGGCGGCCTGGCTGCAGACAGCACAAAACCCCGGCAGGGCCTTGAGGCTGCCGGGGTTTTTGATTTACCGCCTAAGTACTTTCTTTTTCAGCCGTAACCGAGCGTGCCGCTCTGTCTGGTCAGCACATGTTTCATAGCGAGGGTCGGCGCAGGAACCGCACTTTTCGCATATGAGTCGTCCACAAGCACAAGTTTTTTGCTTGCCGTACACCAGAGGGCGATGTCCGCATTCAACGTTCTTTTCTTCTAGTCGTCCTCCACAATGTGCCAGTAGGGTCTTCCGCTGTCCGTCGGGGAAAGTGCCAACCAGTACACCGTTGTAATAGATGGTGATGTCCGAAATGGCAATAAACTGCGACCGGGAGACGTGCTTCTCAAGGATAGATAGTGCGTTTAGCAGCGTCTCTATCATGTTGGCGGGATCGATAATTCCTATGCCTGAAACTGCTGATGGTTGGTTGGAAGCCGGGTCATTTTGGAAAATTGATGGGTCTGTAATTCTGAGATCTCTGGCTCTGGCTGTTCGCGCTAGGGATGCGGCATGCATAGCATCTTCGGGTGAATGAGCGTGCCATCTCAGAATGCTTAGAATAGATTTTGTATCTGCCAATTCACTCGCGGCGCGCCAGCGTGCCCATGCGTGAAGAGTGAAAAGATAGAGCCAAGGAAGTCGTGGAACGCATACTTCCTGTCGTGCTGCGATGCGATTCGATTGGGATGATCGGAGAAGATCCAGGAAGTCTCTCTGTTGCGTGGTCAGGCGGTCATTTCCGGGAGGTTCCATGCCCCAGAATGAAAAGAGTACAGGTGGAATTGCTGTGATGCAGCGCCGACCAACTGCAGTTTTTTCTAAGGATGAAAGGGAATTACGCAGCACCGCCATAGCCTGGTCGCGCTCCTCGTACTGAGCCTTTGGGTAGTCCCATGCCCAAGCCGGTAGCTCAATCAGTCTTGAAACTGGATTTGTTCGTAGCGTGAAAATATCTTTGAATTGCTCTAGAAGTTTATATATTTCTATTGATTTTGTGACGCCCAGAACCCGCATGTATTCTGAAGTTGTGCACCTTAATCTGCCACCAGTCTTCCATGTGTAAGGGCTACTGACCCCGCACAGTGTTACATCGTTACCGGCAGCATCGCTTTTGAAGCCCTTGACCTTCCAGCGGCTGGACTGTATCCCGCCGTTGATGTTGCGCCGGAGGTTTTTAACATCCACGCCATGCTTTCCGCCTACGCGCAGATCCATCTGTTGCCATTCCGTCGTGCTTCCATCCAGTTGATGCAAAGCGATATCTTCTGTGGGCAGCCCCAATCCGTTGATGTAAGTCGCAGCGCATTTTTCCGCTGCTCGCGCAGTCATCATTTGGGCGCTCAGGGCGTGCGCCATCTCTTCCGGCGTGTCAATTCCTAACTGTGGGATCCACATGTCGGATAAGCGTTGATCATTATGGTTGAGGCTGGAGAGAACAAGAGTTGCGTCCATGCGCCCAACTTCGTGGGATTGATTCGCAATGTAGCTAAGTCGTTCGATTGAATTGCCTGGATCTGCGTCACATTTTTGTAAGGCGATTGCGACTGTTGTCCAAGGCGCGTCTGTCCATTTTTCCCACTGCAGCCAGTGCGAATCCAATGGCAGTCCCGATTTTATCGATTCCTTAAGGACATCCCACCAGTTGGTCCCAGTTTGGGGCTGGTTTTCGAGGGCGAGACGTGCCCATTGCGCTGCTTCCGAAACCAACATCTGCGTCCTATTTGCAAATGCGATGCGTTGTAACTGATCTCGGTGGGCAGGTAATGATTCCCACATTGGCTTAAGCCATGTGATGTCAATTTCCCTCTTGTTATCCTTGATTTGGTCGAATAGTGTCTCTACTGCACGCGGCGTCCTGGCGTTAAGATGGTGCGAAATGGCGCGCTTCCATACTGGCTGTGGCGCAAGAGCTAAGGTGTCGAGCATTGCAGGTGAGAGCCACTCTGCTTCCGTCATTGCATCAATCATTGGATGCAGCAAGCGGTCGATTGCCGGGCTAATACCCGCTAGTAATCGAAGAATAGGGGCAGGGCCGACGTCGGCATCCGACGAGGCTTCTCTATGCGCAAGATGCTGCCGAGCCAGTTCGATAGTGTCTGCGTCGGTTGGAGCGAGTGGCCTGACACTGCTTGCGGATAGACGGCCGTCTGGCTGTCCAACCACGCGCATTCGGATTAGGCGACCTAGTAGCTGGCTATTTATCGATTTGAGAGATGAAATCCGGCTTTCATTAAGGAAAATCTCGCGATTCCGATCGCCAGTCAAACAGCATGCGAAGCCAAATCCACGATTGTGGACCTGTACCACAACGCCGAAATCCTCCATCTCTACTGTGACGCCCTGAGTGAAGCCTCGTTTTGAGCTATTTCCCATCCTTGGTCATGTCCTGAATGCGGCATCAGCATTCTACTTGCGTCCCGGCGGTTTCCATAATGCAGTTGGTAATCTGAGTGGTGATACTCCAGAATCCCTCACCCCGCCGCGTTCATACGATCCACCGCGTCATCGGCCCCGGGAGTGCGTACCGGCGCGTTCTCCTCGGTTGCCGCGCGCCATAGCGATTCGACCGTCGTCTCAAGCGTTGGGACGCGCCCGCTGCTGTCGCGGGCGCTGCCTATTACGCCCTGCACCCGCGGCTCATAGGCCGGTTGCTACATGCCCCGGATGTGGGAACGCGTTTTCGCCAGAACTCGTGGTGGGTGAGAGGCAGGGGCGCACCAGGCGCACGCGCAGGCTCAGCGGCGCGACTTCGATGGCCAGACGGGTCCGCTATGCCAGGGCAGTCAACCTCGGGGCGGCCTTTACGCGATTGGTAGGGATGTCGCAGGCGCGGATCGCGCGCCTGGGCGCTTGATTACTTGGCACGTCATTGGTGTTGTGCCCCGCAGCATGGACTTTCGTGCACTGCGTCTTGCAAAAAAACAATTTCCTCCCCATGGTGCAATCGATTGCATTGCAGCGAAATCGTCAGCGTTTGATACCGGTTGGGAGGCCGGAAAGTGGATGTCCATCCATTCGATCAGACCGGGCCCGGGGCTCACGCGGCGCGATGCGCTGCGCATCGCGGTTGCCGGCAGTCTCGGCCTCGGCGCTGCGGGCGTTCTGCCTGCGTTTGCAGCCACTGCGCCGCTCAAGGGCAACCTGAAGCATTCCGTGGCCCGCTGGACCTTCCCGCAGCTGTCGGTCGCCCAGCTCTGCCAGACGGTGAAGGGCATCGGTTTTGCCGCCATTGACCTGGTGGGCCCGGAGGATTGGCCCACGCTGAAGGCGCATGGCGTATACAGCTCGATGTGCAACGGCGCCGAGCTGGGCCTCACCAAGGGCTTTGCCGGCCGTGAGTTCCACGATCTGCTGGTGGAGCGCTACACGCGGCACATCGACCTGGTCGCCGATGCCGGCTATCGCAATCTCATCTGCTTTTCCGGCAACCGCAACGGCATGGACCCGCAGGACGGCATGGCCAACGCCGAGGCTGGCCTCAAGCGCATCCTCGGGCATGCCGAGAAGCGCGGCGTGGTGCTGGTGATGGAGCTGCTGAACTCCAGGGTCGACCACCACGACTACCTGTGTGACCACTCCGCCTGGGGCGTGCAGCTGTGCCAGCGGCTCGGCTCGGACAACTTCGGTCTGCTGTACGACATCTATCACATGCAGATCATGGAGGGTGACATCATCGCCACCATCGGCAGGCACCACGCCTGCTTCAAGCACTACCACACCGCTGGCGTGCCTGGACGGCATGAGATCGGGGACCAGCAGGAGCTCAATTACCCCGCCATCTGTCGCGCGATCCGCGACACCGGTTTCGATGGTTATCTGGCGCAGGAATTCATGCCTGCAGCGCCTGATGCCGTCGGCTCGCTGCGCGAGGCGATCCGCCTCTGCGACGTCTGAAACGATATCCACCCAGGTGATAGACCCATGGCAGATAATCATTACGACGCCATCGTTGTTGGCTCGGGAATCAGTGGCGGTTGGGCGGCGAAGGAGCTGACCGAGAAGGGCCTGAAGGTCCTGATGCTGGAACGCGGACGCAACATCGAGCACGTCAAGGACTACGTCAATGCGATGAAGGAGCCGTGGGATTTCCCGCATCGCAACCGGCCTACACAGGCGATGAAGGCTGCCTTCCCGGTGTTGATGCGCGACTACGCCCTGGCCGAGAACCTGCAGGGCATGTGGGCCGACGAACAGGAGTCGCCCTACATCGAGACCAAGCGATTCGACTGGTTCCGCGGCTACCACGTGGGTGGCCGTTCGCTGATGTGGGGGCGGCAGAGCTATCGCTTCTCTGACATGGACTTCGAGGCGAACCTCAAGGACGGCATCGCCACCGACTGGCCGATCCGCTACGCCGACATCGCACCCTGGTACGACCATGTGGAGAAATTCGCCGGCATCGCCGGTACGCGCGAAGGGCTGGACGTGTTGCCGGACGGCGAGTTCCTTCCGCCGATCCCGTTGAACATCGTCGAAAAGGACGTGGCCGCGCGGATCCAGAAAGCCTTCGGCGGAACGCGGCACATGATCCACTCGCGCACCGCCAACATCACCAAGCCCATGCCGGAGCAGGGCCGCGTCAACTGCCAGTACCGCAACAAGTGCATTCTCGGCTGTCCCTTCGGTGCCTACTTCTCGACCCAGTCGGCAACGCTGCCGGCGGCCATGAAGACCGGCAACCTGACGTTGCGGCCCTTCTCGATCGTCAAGGAAGTGCTCTACGACAAGGACCGCAAGCGTGCGCGCGGCGTGGAGGTCATCGACGCAGAGACCGGCCAGACCTACCAGTACACGGCCAAGGTCATCTTCCTCAACGCGTCCTCCTTCAACTCGACCTGGCTGCTGATGAACTCGGCCACCGATGTGTGGGAAGGCGGGCTGGGCTCTTCGTCCGGCGAACTGGGGCACAACGTGATGGACCATCATTTTGGTGCTGGTGCCTCGGGCCGGGTCGAGGGCTACGAGGACAAGTACTACTTCGGCCGCCGTCCCTGCGGTTTCTACATTCCGCGGTTCCGCAACATCGCTACGGACAAGCGCGGCTACCTGCGTGGGTTCGGCTACCAGGGCGGTGCCAGCCGCACCGGGTGGTCGCGCGAGATCGCCGAGCTGAACATCGGTGCCGACCTGAAGGACGCGCTGACCGTGCCGGGCGACTGGCGCATCGGCATGACCGGCTTCGGCGAGATGCTGCCGCACCACGACAACACCATCCGCCTGGACCGCGACCGCAAGGACAAGTGGGGTCTGCCGGTGCTGGCGATGGACGTAGCCATGCGTGCCAACGAACTGGCGATGCGCAAGGACATGGCTGCCGATGCCGCCGAGATGCTGGAGGCGGCCGGCGTCAAGGACGTGGAGATGCACGACAGCGACTACGCTCCGGGCAAGGGCATCCACGAGATGGGGACCGCGCGCATGGGGCGTGACCGCAGGACCTCCGTGCTGAACCAGCACAACCAGGTGTGGGATGCGCCCAATGTCTATGTGACCGACGGTGCCTGCATGACCTCCAGCGCCTGCGTGAATCCCTCGCTGACCTACATGGCGTTGACCGCGCGCGCGGCCGACCACGCCGTGCGCGAACTGAAAGCGGGGAATCTCTGATGGATCGCCGCGAACTGTTGAAGATGATCGTCGCCGCCACCGGCGCGGCCATGGTCGGCCTGCCTGCGCTTGTTCATGGGCAGGCGCCGGCTGCCGGTACGAAGCCTCACTTCTCCGACGCCGATGTCGGCACGTTGGACGAGATCGCCGAGACCATCCTGCCACGGACGAAGACGCCGGGGGCGAAGGACGCCGGCGCCGGTGCTTTCATGGCGACGTTCGTCAGCGACTGCTACACCGCCCGGCAGCAGGCGACGTTCCGCGCCGGCCTGACCGATATCGACAAACGCGCCGGTGGCCGCTTCATTTCACTCGCGCCGCAGGCCCGCACCGAACTGCTGCGCACGCTGGATGCCGAGGCGAGGAAGCGCGCGGTCGATGTAACCGAAACCGGCACTGCCGAGGAAGGAGAAGCGATGCCGCATTACTTCACGATGATCAAGCAGCTGGCCATCTTCGGCTTCTTCACCTCGAAGGTCGGTGCGACCGAAGTGCTGCAGTACGTTGCCGTGCCGGGCCGCTACGACGGCGACCTCGCCTATGTTGCCGGCACGCCCGCATGGGGGACCAGCTGATGGAAAACGCCATGATGATCCGCTCTCTGTTGCTTGCCGCCGGCCTGCTGGTGGTAGCGCCCGCATTCGCGCAGGCCGGCACCGATCCTGCGCGCGATCCGAAGAAGACCGAGGTGTGGACGCCTGTGCCTGCAGTGGTGGCCACGCCCGCGGGCAGAGCGCCCTCCGACGCGATCGTGCTGTTCGATGGCAGGGATGTCTCCGCGTGGGAGTCCGAGCAGGGTGGGCGCGTGCCTTGGACCGTAGCCGACGGCGCGCTGACCGTGGTGCCGGGCAGCAAGGGCATCCGCACCAGGCAACGCTTCTGCGACATCCAGTTGCATGTCGAGTGGCGCACGCCCACCGATACGAAGGGCTTCGACGGCCAGAACCGGGGCAACAGCGGCATCTTCCTGCAGGAGCAGTATGAGCTGCAGGTGCTCGACAGTTACAACAATCCGACCTATGCCAACGGCCAGGCGGGCTCCATCTACAAGCAGGCCATGCCGCGGGTGAACGCTTCGCGTGCCCCGGGCGAGTGGCAGGCCTACGACATCCTCTGGAAGGCACCGCGCTTCTCGCCGGGTGGCGGGCTCACTTCGCCCGCGCGTATCACCGTGCTGCACAACGGCGTGCTGGTGCAGGACGACACCGTGCTGGCGGGCAAGACCGAGTACATCGGCGCGCCCTCGTACTCGCCACATGCGTGCGCGCCGATCTATCTGCAGGAGCATGATTCCAAGGTCAGCTACCGCAACATCTGGGTGCGCGAACTGTAACGGCTGCCTGCTACTTCGCCAGGAAACTGGCGATGTCATCGATTTCCTGCTGCGACAGCTGGGAGAAGGGCGGCATCAATCCGCCGCCCTTCCTGATCTTGTCCTTGATCTGCGCCGGCTGCAGCCGCTTGCTGACGTCGGTGAGGGCGGGGAACGCGCCCGGCATGCCCGCACGGTCTGCGCCATGGCAGGCCGTGCAGTTCGCGGTGTAGAGCTTTGCGCCGGCGGCAGGGTCATCCTTGCACCACGCCGCAGTCGTAAACACAGCACAGGAAAGAACCACGGCCACTGTCAGGATCGTCTTCAAGGAGGTCTCCTTCGCTAGCGCTGTGCGCTGGCGGGCAGGGTGACGGTCAGGTGTTCCCGCAGGTAATCCGCGCCGGTCTGGATGACTTTGGCCGGGTCGCGCGGCTGGTCGTGCTCGACGATGTACCACTGCACGCCGGCCTTTGCCGCGGCCGGCAGGATCGCCTTCCAGTCCAGCACGCCCTGGCCGACGGCGGCAAAGCCACCCTCGTCTTCGGCCTGGCCTTTGGGTGCGTTGTCCTTGGCGTGTACCGCGAACAGCCGACCGCGGAATTTCGCCAGCATCACCGCCGGGTCCAGGCCCGCACGCGCGACCCAGGCCAGGTCCAGCTCGGTCTGCAGGTCGGGCCCCGCCGCTGCGAACAGCAGTTCCAGTCCTGTCCGGCCATTGAAGTCGACGAGCTCGAAATCGTGGTTGTGGTAGGCCAGTCGCATGCCCTTGGCGCGTACCTGTTTCGCGATCCTGCCCAGCTCCGTGCCCAGTGCGGTCCAGCCCGCGGCATCGGTCGGCCGATCCTTCGCGTCCAGGTATGGCACCACCAGCGTGGTGTTGCCGATCAATCGGTTGAAGGCCACCACGCCGTCAAGGTCCTTGCGCAGCTCGGCCAATGGCACGTGCGAGGAAATCGCCTTGATCGAATACCTCCCCAGCAACTGCTTGAGTTCGGTAGCGCTGACGCCCTGCGTGCCCACCGTTTCCACCGCACCCACGCCCGCGTCTTGGACGATCTTCAGCTGCTGCTCAAGCGAGCCGGCATTGCGCAGGGTGTACATCTGTACCGCGATGGGCTTTTGTGGGCCGGCAGCTTCGCGTGCGAAAGCGGGCAGGGCAGCGAGCAGCAGCACTGCGAGCGTCGCAGCTCTACGAACAGGGGTGTTCATCAAAAGATCCTCCCGGGATTCAACCGATGGCGGTCCAGGCGCGCGTCCTGGCCGATGTGATGACGCGGTCGACGATCTGCGCCGAGCGCATGCCGTCTTCGAAGGTGGGCAGGCCGTGCGGCCGCTCGCCTTCGATGGCGCGATAGGTGTCGGCAACAAATGCTTCGAAGCAATGGCCATAGCCCTGCGCGTGCCCCGCCGGCAGCACCGACAGCCGGCGTTGTTCGGCACTGCCGGCGCCTGGCCCACGCACGAAGATTTCCTCGCGCTGCTCGGGCAGGCCGATCCACAGCCGCTCGGCGTCCTCCTGGTTGAAGGCCACGCTGGCTCTGGCGCCATCGATCTCGAACCAGAGGCGATTGCGGCGTCCCGCCGATACCTGACTGACCGTCAACGATGCCAGCGTACCGGCGCCGGTACGGAACATCGCCGCGGCCACGTCCTCGCTCGCCACCGCCTGCATCGCGCCACCTGCCGCCGCTGTCGTGAAGCTCTTGCCGGTGTCGGCGCTGCGTTCGGCGATCACCGTGTCGAACGCCGCGCTGACCTCGGTGAAACGCTCGCCGCTGACCCACTCCACCAGGTCGCACCAGTGCGAGCCGATGTCGGCGAACACGCGCGATGCGCCGCCCAGTGCCGGGTCCACGCGCCAGTTGTTGCTGGCCGGGTCCAGCAGCCAGTCCTGCAGGTAGCTGCCATGGATCAGGTGCAGCGGTCCCAGTTCGCCCTGCGCGATGCGTGCGCGCGCCTCGCGGACGACCGGGTGGTAGCGGTAGACGAAGGGCACCGTGGCGATCAGTCCGGTCGCGGCAGCCAGCGCAGCCAGGGCCGCGGCGTCTTCCAGCATGGTGGCCAGCGGCTTCTCGCAGATCACATGCTTGCCGGCCTGCAGTGCGGCCTGTGCCATGGAGTGGTGCAGATGGTTGGGCGTGCAGACATGCACGACCTGGACCTGTGGGTCGGCGACCACCTCCTCGATGTCCCGATAGGCACGCGGAACATTCCACGACTGTGCCACTTCAAGCGCGCGTTGCGGGGACGAGGCGGCGACGCCACGGATGTCGGCACCCGCCAGCAGCGCCGCGCGACGATGCACGGCACCGATCATGCCCGTACCGACGATGGCGATTCCAAGCTTTGGCATCGGGTAGTGTCCTCAGGGCGTGGAAGGTGCGGCCGCGACCACCGGCCGGTCGCGGAACAGCAACAGGAAGGCGACCAGCACGATCAGCGCGACGCCTGCCGGGAACAGCCAGATCTGCTGCCAGTCCGGTCCCGCCGCCGTGGTGAAGTGCTCCACCACCGCGCCGGACAGGAACGTGCCGATCAACATGCCCACGCCGTACGTGGCCAGGGTGATGAAGCCCTGCGCGCTGCTGCGCGCGGCCGGGCCGGCATGCGCATCGGTGTAGATCTGGCCGGTGACGAAGAAGAAGTCGTAGCAGATGCCGTGCAGCACGATGCCGATCACCAGCAGCGAGAAGCCGCCGCCTGCATCGCCAAAGGCGAACATGGCATAACGCACTACCCACGCGGCCATGCCTACGGCCAGCATCGTCTTCACCCCCAGCCGCACGAACAGGAACGGCATGGCCAGCATCAGCAGGACTTCGGAGACCTGCCCCAGCGACTGCAGGCCCGCTGCGCCGCGCACACCGAGATCATTGAGGTACGGGTTGGTGAAGTTGTAGTAGAACGCCAGCGGGATGCAGATGGCGATGGACGCCAGGAAGAACACCAGATACGAGCGCGACTTCAGCAGCCGCAGCGAATCCAGCCCCAGGATCTGCCCCAACCCGGCATCGCGCTGCTGCGCCAGCGGCGGCGTGTGGGGCAGGGTGAACGCATACAGGCCCAGCGCCAGCGACGCCATCGCCGCCATCCGGAATGTCAGCTCAAGCCGGTGCGCCTGCTCCCAGCCCAACCAGCCGATCAGCACGCCGGCCACGATCCAGCCGATGCTGCCGGCCACGCGCACCGGGGGGAATTGTTTCTCGGGCGATTGCATGTGCCGCATCGCCACGCTGTTGGCCAACGCCAGCGTCGGCATGAACAGCAACATGTAGCCCATCACGCAGGCGAAGAACGTGTTGAAGTCCGTCGCCGTGGACGCCAGCCACATCAGCGCCGCGCCGGCCAGGTGAAGTACCGCGAGGATGCGCTGGGCGGCGAAGTAGCGATCCGCGATCAGGCCGACCAGGAAGGGGGCCACGATGGCGCCGATGGACTGGCTGAGGAAGGCCGTCGCCACCTGGCTTGCACTGGCCTGCAGCGGGCCTTGGACGAGATAGGTTCCCAGGGTCACGAACCACGCGCCCCAGATGAAGAACTGCAGAAACATCATCGCGCCCAAGCGCGACATCGCGTGCGTCATGGCTTGCCCTCCCGGGGCGGTATCGGCTCAGATTCCCAGCATGCGGTGCAGTGAAGCGGCGTCCGTGCCGCTGTCGGCAAAGTCGTCGAAGGCGCGTTCGGTCACGCGGATGATGTGGTCGCGGATGAAAGCGGCTCCTTCCCGTGCACCGTCTTCCGGGTGCTTCAGGCAGCACTCCCACTCCAGCACTGCCCAGCCGGGGAAGTCGTACTGCGCGAATTTCGAGAAGATCGCCTTGAAGTCGATCTGCCCATCGCCGAGTGAACGGAACCGGCCTGGACGATCGATCCAGTCCTGGTAGCCGCCATACACGCCACTGCGCGCGCTGGCGTGATATTCCGCATCCTTGACGTGGAAGATGCCGATGCGCGCGTGGTAGCGGTCGATGAAGCCGAGGTAGTCCATCTGCTGCAGCAGCATATGGCTGGGGTCGTACAGGATCTTCGCGCGGGGATGCTGGTCCACCACGTCGAGGAAGCGCTCGAAGGTCGCGCCGTCATGCAGATCCTCACCCGGGTGGATCTCGAAGCACAGGTCCACGCCGCACGCGTCGAACGCATCCAGGATGGGGCGCCAGCGGCGGCCGAGTTCGGCGAAGGCTTCTTCCACCAGCCCGGGCGGACGTTGCGGCCAAGGATAGAAATACGGCCAGGCCAGCGCGCCGGAGAACGTGGCATGCGCCGTCAGCCCCAGGCGCTGGCTGGCCTTGGCGGCCAGCAGCAGCTGCTCCACCGCCCAGGCCTGGCGGGCGGCAGGATCACCGCGTTTGTCCGGCGGCGCGAATCCGTCGAACAGGCTGTCGTAGGCGGGATGGACGGCGACCAGCTGCCCTTGCAGGTGAGTGGACAGTTCGGTGATCTGCAGGCCATGTCCGGTCAGCATGCCGGCGATGTCGTCGCAGTACGTCTGGCTGTGCGCCGCCTCGGCCAGATCGAACAGGTGGGGCGCGCTGGTCGGCACTTGTAGGCCAGAATAGCCCAGGCCCGCGGCCCATCCGGCCAGCGTGTCCAGCCGATCAAAAGGAGCTGTGTCGCCGATGAACTGCGCCAGGAACAGCGCTGGACCCTTGAGCGTCTTCAACGTGATTCGCCCTCGATGCAATCGATTGCATTATCCTAGCAGGGGCTCACGCAGGACCTGTTGTGCACTGCACAGCGGACAGGAGAACTAACGCCATGGCCACCATCTACGACATCGCAAAGCACGTTGGCGTCTCTGCCGGCACGGTGTCGCGCGCACTGTCCCGGCCGGACAAAGTCCTGCCGGCCACCCGCACGCGCATCGAGCAGGCCGCTGCGGCGCTGGGCTATGTTCCCAACACGGTGGCCAGGACGCTCAAGACCCAGCGCAGCGGCAAGATCCTGGTCACTGTGCCGGACATTGCCAACCCGTTCTTCGCCCAGATTCTGCAGGGCGCGGAGGACGCGGCGCAGGCCGTCGGCTACGCCGTCCTGCTGGGCGATACCCAGAACCTGCCCGAGCGCGAGGAGCGTTACGCGCAGATGCTCCGGCGCAACGAGGCCGATGGCCTGATCGTGCTGGGGCATCGCCTGCCGCCGACGGCACGCGATATCGTCGAGCAACGGGGGGTCGCCGCGCCGGTGGTCAACGGATGTGAGTTCGACCCCGCGCTGGGCATTCCCAGCGTCCACATCGACAACGCCGCCGCCGCGCGCGCGGTGATGGAACATCTGTACGGCCTGGGGCATGAGCGGATCGCCGTGGTAGGCGGGCCGCCCGACAATCCGCTGCACACGCAGCGACTGGAAGGGGTTCGCGCCGCCGGAAGGGCGCGTGGCCGCCTGCGCCACCTCAGCATCGTGCCGGGTGACTTTTCGGTGGAGTCCGGCCATGCGGCCGCGATGGCGCTGTTGGCCGTCGCGCCGGCGCCCACCGCGATCTTCTGCTTCAGCGACCAGATGGCGCTGGGCACCCTGGCAGCCTGCCGGGATCTGGGCATCCGCGTGCCGGATGACGTCTCCATCGTCGGCTTCGATGACCTGGCCTCATCACGTTACCTGACGCCTCCGTTGACGACCATCAGGCAGCCGATGCGGGAGATCGGCGAGCGCGCAGTCAACCTGCTGCTCGCCATCATCGAACAGGTCGATGTGCCACGTCAGCAGACGCTGGAGTTCAGTCTGATGGTGCGGGGCTCGACGGCGTCGCCCAGACGAAGCTGAGCGCAACGGCGGGGTGGCGTGATGCCGCGCTTTCCCCGCCTCAGGGCTTGCCGCGCTTTGCGTCCACGCTATAGCGCCCTGGCCCGCTGCACGCCAGCAGCAGGAAGCCGCCGGCGATGGCCAGATTCTTCAGGAACATGATCTGCTGCACCGGGTCGGCCAGCTGGTGGTGGAAGATGAAGGCCGTGACCAGGCTGAAGGCGGCCAGCACCGCTGCCACTGCCCGGGTCTGGAAGCCGAACAGGATGCACAGGGCCGTGCCGATCTCGAACAGGATGGTGGGCCACAGCAGGATGCCGGGAAGACCCATCGCCGCCATGTAGCCCTGTGTTGCCGCCGGGTCGGACAGCTTGCCCAGGCCGGATACCAGGAACAGCAGCATCAGCAACACACGGGCGGCCAGCTTCGCAAGAGAGTGAAGTGATGTGTTCACGGCAACGTCCTCAGGGTGGGCAGCGTGGATGGAGGTCGAGAACCTGTGCGGGCATCGAAGCCCATCACGAGTGAAGTCGGTGTTGAGACCAACAGCTCCGGCATCCTGCGGGACAGGTCCTTCGATTCATATCCCACACGCATGAGTGATATCCAGCTGATGCTCTGTTTCCATCAGTGCGCGGCCGTTAGCGTGGGGGCTCGTCGAATGAGCACGTGCCCCGATGCCAGCCAGAGCTACCTTCCGCACCCTTCTTCCGCGCACAGGCATGCTGGTCGCCCTGTTGGCCGTAGCCAGCCTTGCATCGGCGGCAGTACCGCAGCCGCTGCAGATACAGCAGCAGGGCAGCCTGCTTGCCGGCGGTTCGGTCGCCACTGCGCCGGGTACGTTCGATCCGTACCGGCCGCTGCTGCCTGAAGGTCAGACCTTCCATGGCGACCATGTCTATGCGTTCTACCAGATACCGGTAAATGCCCGGCCATTGCCGATCGTGATGCTGCACGGTGCGGGTCAGTCGTCCAGGAGCTGGGAAACCACGGCCGATGGGCGCGAAGGTTTCCAGAACCTCTTCCTGCGCCGGCGCTTTGCGACCTACCTGCTGGACCAGCCCCGGCGCGGAAAGGCCGGCAGGAGCCTGGTCGAGCAGACCATCAAGCCCGTAGCCGATGAGCAGTTGTGGTTCAACCAGTTCCGCATCGGCGTATGGCCCGATGCGTTCGCGGGCAGCCAGTTCCCGCCTGGCGTGATCGCCCGCGAGCAGTTCTTCCGCTCCATGACACCCAATACCGGGCCCTACGACAGCGCGGTTGTCGCCCAGGGGATCTCCGCGCTGCTGGACAAGACAGGCCCAGCGATCCTGTTCACCCATTCGCAGGGCGGTGGGCCCGGTTGGCTTGCCGCGATCAGCAACCCCGGCGTGCGCGCCATCGTTGCGTTCGAGCCTGGCAGTGATTTCGTGTTTCCCGAAGGCGAAGCACCAGCGCCGATCACCAGCGCGTTCGACACGCTTGTGCCACGCGTCGTTGCGCAGGACCAGTTCGATGCGCTGACCCGCATTCCGATCCTGATCTTCTACGGCGACAACATACCCGCCGACCCCGTGAGGCTGCCGGCCCAGGACAGCTGGCGGGCACGGCTGCAGATGGCGCGGCTGTGGCGGGACGCCGTCAACCGCCATGGTGGCGACGTGCGGCTCATCCATCTGCCGGAGATCGGCATCAAGGGCAACAGCCACTTCATCTTCTCCGACCTCAACAACATCGAGATCGCCGATCTCGTATCGACATTCCTTGCCGACAAGCACCTGGATTGAAGGGAGACATCCATGAAGCGAAATGCCCTCCACGCCACCCTGCTGGCCATCGCGATCGGACTGGGCGTGGGCAAAGCGCAGGCGGCCGATTACCGTGAGAACCCGTATACGTTGGCCTATGAAGGGGCCATCACCGGCAACGTCGCCGGTGAGGTGAACATCCATCCGGTGTCGTACACGCTCAATGGCCTGCGGATCGCCGCCAACGTCTACACGCCGCCCAACTACGCACCCGGCAGCAAATACCCGGCAGTCGTGGTCGCGCACCCCAATGGCGGGGTCAAGGAACAGGTTGCCGGCCTGTATGCCCAGCGGCTGGCCGCGGAGGGGTACATCACCATCACCGCCGATGCGGCCTACCAGGGGGCCAGCGGCGGTCAGCCACGCAACGTGGACAAGCCTGCCTTCCGCATCGAGGACATCCTCGGCATGGCGGACTACATCACCCGCTATCCGGGCGTCGACACCACGCGGCTGGGACTGCTGGGCATCTGCGGCGGAGGTGGCTACTCGCTGTCTGCGGCGCAGACCGACAAGCGCTTCAGGGCGGTGGCAACGATCAGCATGTTCAACTCGGGGCGTGTCCGCCGCAATGGTTATGTGGACTCGCAACTGCAGACGATCCAGCAGCGCCTTCAACAGGCATCCGCCGCACGCGCGCAGGAAGCTGCCGGTGGCCAAGTGCTGTACTCGGGCGACGCCAACCTGACCGATGAGCAGATCGCCAGCCTGCCTTTCGATCTCTACCGGCAGGGATATGAGTATTACTGGAAGACGCACGCTCATCCGGGCTCCACCTTCAAGTACACCACCAGCAGCCTGCTGGACCTGATGCGCTGGGATGCGACCGACCAGATCGAACTGATCGACCAGCCGCTGCTGATGATCGCCGGCAGCAAGGCCGACAGCCGCTACATGACCGAGGACGCGTTCGCCAAAGCGACAGGGACCAAAGACAAGGAGCTGTTCACCCTGGAAGGTGCCACCCACATCGAAACCTACTGGGTGCCGCGGCATGTGGATGCGGCGGTGGCCAAGCTGACGACTTTCTATGGACGCACGTTGTGATCGACCGTGCCCGTCCGGGCGGCGACAAACAGAACGATCTGCATTGAGGACTTCATGATGACCAGAACACTGTTGGGCATTGCACTGGGTGTCGCCGCGCCTTTGGCGCAAGGCGCCGAAGCAGACACGCAGCAGATCGTGCGTGGTGGCACGCAGGCTTCCACCGCAGGTCCTGCCGAATACTTCACCGGCAAGGTCCGCGTTGATCCGTTGTTCGCGGCCGACGCGGGCATTCCCGCATCGGCGGCCTATGTGACGTTCGACGCCGGCGCGCGATCGGCATGGCATACGCATCCCGCCGGGCAACGGCTGGTGGTGGTGTCCGGTGTCGGCCTGACCCAGCAATGGGGCAAGCCGGTGCAGGAAATCCGACCGGGGGATGTGGTGGTCTGCCCGCCGGGAGTGAAGCACTGGCATGGCGCATCGGCGAGCAGTGCAATGACCCATCTGGCGGTGAGCGGCACGGTGGATGGCAAGACCGTTCACTGGATGGAGAAGGTCAGTGATGACGCCTACAACACCCGTTAGCCGGCGACGATGCGGCTGGGTTGCTGCCGGCATCTTCATGGCGGCCCTGACCATGCCACATGCCTACGCCCATCCGCCGCAGGAGACACGCGCCATGAGCAACACCCACGCCGACGCACAGCAGCTATCGGCCCGACAGCAGTCCATCCCGTTGATTGCCGCTGCGATGGCCACCAGCAACATGCCCCGACTCGACATGGCGCTGAACCGTGGTCTGGATGCCGGCCTCACCGTCAGTGAAGCGAAGGAAATCCTGGTGCAGCTTTACGCCTATACCGGTTTCCCGCGCAGCCTCAACGCGCTGGCGGAACTGCTGCGCGTGACCGATGCCCGCAGGCAGCGTGGCATCGAGGACGCGCCCGGACATGAACCCAGTCGCGCCATTCCGGTAGGGAATGCATTGCTGGCCGCAGGTACCGCCAACCAGACGCGTATCTCCGGCGCACCGGTCACTGGCCCGGTGATGGAGTTCGCGCCGGTCATCAACCAGTACCTGCAGACGCACCTGTTCGGTGACATCTTCGAACGCGACAACCTGGACTGGCAGAGCCGCGAGCTGGCCACCGTCGGCGCATTGGCAGTCACGCCCGGGGTGGAAGCACAGCTGCGCTCACATGTTGCGGCCAGTCAGCGGGTTGGCCTGACCATCGCGCAGCTGCGCCAGGTTGCGCGGCTGCTGGCCGAAAGCGGAGAGGCCGCTGCGGCAGCGCGTGCCGATGCGGCCATTGACCAGAACGTCGCCGCTTCCACGCGTTGATGCTTGCCTGCGCTGCGGGCCGGATCAGCGTGCGTAACGCAGCGCATCGCGCAGCAGGGTGAAGGCCGGTGAGGACTGCCGGCGGCTTGGGTAGTACAGGTGATAGCCCGGGAAGGGCGGGCACCAGTCGGCCAGTACGCGAACCAAGGTGCCGGCCTCGATGTGTGCGTGCACCAGATCCTCGGGCATGTAGGCCAGGCCCAGCCCTTCCAGTGCGGCCTGCAGGCGCATGGCGATGTTGTTGAACACCAGCTGGCCTTCCACTCTCACCTTCAGTTCCTTGCCCTTCTTCTCGAACTCCCAGGCGAAGATGCCGCCGTGGGTGGGCAGCCGGATGGTGATGCAGTTGTGCCCGGTCAGGTCATGCGGCGATTTCGGTCTGGGGTGCCGCTGGAAATAGGCGGGCGAACCCACCACCGCCATCCGCAGCTGCGGACCGACCGGCATCGCGATCATGTCCCGTGCCACCTGTTCCCCCAGGCGGATGCCGGCGTCATAGCCCTCGGCGACGATGTCGGTCAGTCCGTAGTCCACGATCACTTCGATGTTCAGATCGGGATGGTCGGGCAGCAGCTTGCCCAGCACCGGTTGCATGACGGTGATCGCCGCGTGCTCGCCGGCGGTGATGCGCAGGCGGCCGGCGGGTTTGTCACGGAAGGCATTGAGCTGGGCAAGTTCGCTGTCGATTTCTTCGAATCGGGGCGCGATGACGCGCAGCAGCTGTTCTCCAGCTTCGGTCGGCGACACGCTGCGCGTGGTGCGGGCAAGCAGGCGCACGCCCAGGCGTTCTTCCAGTTGCCGCATGGACCGGCTCAATGCCGGCTGGGACATGCCCAGCTGGGCGGCGGCGCGGGTGAAGCTGCGCTCGCGCGCCACCAGCGCGAAGAGGGCCAGCTGATCGTAATGTTCGATCCCCATTGATGCGCACCAGATATAAGCGATATCCGATTATGCCTCTGCAAGACCAGGTGCGGGAGGCGTAGATTGCCGCCATGACGACTCGGCTGCCCGATGCTGGCCACCCCACGTACCGCTCGACAAGGAGCCAGACATGAAGACCCGAAAGCTTGGACAAGGCCTGGAGGTATCTGCCCTCGGGCTGGGCTGCATGGGCATGAGTTCAGCCTATGGGCTGGCCGCCGACAAGCGGGAGATGATCGCGCTCATCCGCACCGCGGTGGAACGCGGCGTCACCCACTTCGATACTGCTGAAGCCTACGGTCCCTTCGTCAATGAAGAACTCGTGGGCGAGGCGCTGGCGCCGCTGCGCGACCAGGTGGTCATTGCCACCAAGTTCGGCTTCGACATCGACCCTGCAACCGGTGCACGGGGCGGCGGCACCAACAGCCGGCCCGAGCACATCAAAGCCGTGGCCGAAGCCAGCCTGAAGCGGCTGCGCACGGATCGCGTCGACCTGTTCTACCAGCACCGGGTGGACCCGGCGGTGCCGATCGAAGAGGTCGCTGGCGCCGTCAAAGAACTGATCGCTGAAGGCAAGGTCAAGCATTTCGGGCTATCCGAGGCAGGCGTGCAGACCATCCGCCGGGCACACGCCGTGCAGGCAGTGACCGCGGTGCAGAGCGAGTACTCGCTGTTCTGGCGAGGCCCGGAAGATGAGCTGCTTTCCGTGCTGCAGGAGCTGCAGATCGGCTTCGTGCCGTTCAGTCCCCTGGGCGCGGGTTTCCTGACCGGCAGGATCGACGAGCACACCCGGTTCGACGCCACCGATTTCCGCACTGTCGTGCCACGTTTCTCTGCAGCGTCGCGCAGGGCGAACATGGCACTGGTCGACGTAGTGAAGACCGTGGCATCGGAGAAGGGCGCAACGCCGGCGCAGGTTGCATTGGCCTGGTTGCTTGCGCAGAAACCCTGGATCGCGCCGATTCCGGGGACGACGAAGCTGCATCGCCTGGAAGAAAATCTCGGTGCCGTTGAACTGGTGCTTGATGCGCAGGACCTGGCCCGTATCGATCAACAGCTTGCGGACATCCACCTCAGTGGCGAGCGGCTTCCCGAGGCAGCAATGAAGATGACCGGCCTGTAGTCCATGCAAGCACGGCGCGGCCCCGCCTCAGCGTCGCTCATACCAGCCGCGCGACGCATTGACGATGCGCACCACCGACAACATCACCGGCACTTCGATCAATACACCGACCACCGTCGCCAGCGCCGCACCGGAATGCACGCCGAACAGCCCCACGGCAGTGGCCACTGCCAGCTCGAAGAAGTTGCTGGCACCAATCAGCGCCGAAGGACCGGCCACGCAGTGGGCGACCCCCAGGCGTCGGTTGAGCAGGTAGGCCAGCCCTGAGTTGAAGTAGACCTGGATCAGGATCGGTACTGCCAGGATGGCGATGACCAGCGGCTGCCGCACGATCTGCTCGCCTTGGAAGCCGAACAGCAGCACCAGCGTCAGCAGCAACGCCAGCAGCGAGACCGGCCCCAGCTTTCGCAGCGCGGACTGCAGGCCGGCCTGCCCGCCGCGGGCCAGCAGCCAGCGCCGCAGCAGTACGGCCACCAGCACCGGCGCGATGATGTATAGCGACACCGACAGCAGCAGCGTGTCCCACGGCACGCTGATCGCCGACAGGCCCAGCAGCAGTGCCACCACCGGTGCATACGCCACCACCATGATCGCGTCGTTCAACGCCACCTGGCTGAGGGTGAAGTTGGCATCGCCGCGGCACAGGTTGCTCCATACGAACACCATGGCGGTGCAGGGCGCTGCCGCCAGCAGGATCAGCCCGGCGATGTAGCTGTCGACCTGTGCGGCGGGCAGCGCATCGGCAAACACGTGGCGCAGGAAGAACCAGCCCAGCAGTGCCATCGAGAACGGCTTGACCGCCCAGTTGATGAACAACGTCACGCCGATGCCTTTCCAGTGCTGGCCGAGCTGGCGCATCGCACTGAAATCAACCCGCAGCAGCATCGGGATGATCATCAACCAGATCAGCACGGCGATGGGCAGGTTGACCTTGGCCACCTCCGCCGACGCCAGCGCAGCAAATGGCTGCGGCAGTGCGTGGCCAAGCAGGGTGCCGGCCACGATGCACAGCGCCACCCACAGCGTCAGGTAGCGCTCGAACAACCCCATCGGTGCCGTCGCGCTCACGCCTGGCCGTCCTCGGGTTGCACGAAACCGATGCGATCCAGCGCGTCTTTCAACTGCCCGCGGTCGGACCAGGTGGCAGCGGGCAATGCCAGCAGCGCCAGCAACCGCGCCTTGACGATGGCATGCGCCTGCGCGAACGCGGCCGCCTTGTCATCCGCGCTGCCCTCGACGGCGGCCGGATCTGGCAAGCCCCAGTGCGTGCGCACGAAGTCGCCGAACACCACCGGGCACGCCTCGGCCGCTGCGGCATCGCAGACCGTGATCACCAGGTCCATCGGCGCGGCATCGGCGAACTCGTCCCACGATTTGCTGCGCAGGCCTGCGGTGGCGATGCCCTCGGCCTGCAACTGGGCAAGGGCGAATGGATTGACCGCGCCGGCTGGCTGGCTGCCGGCGCTGAACACCTCGAAGCGGTGGCCGGCCCACGCCCGCAGCGTGGCTTCGGCAAGAACACTGCGGGCGGAATTGCCCGTGCACAGGAACAGGACGCGTTGGGTGGTCACGAAGCGGATCTCCGGTCAGCAGGCGCAATCAGGGGACGTCGGGCTGCAGGCCGGATCGGGCGAGCCTGCGCAGCAGTTGTGGGTGAGGTACTCGATCAGGCCGGTCATGGCACTGAAGTTGGCGCGGTAGCAGACGTTGCGGCCCTGGCTCTCGCTCTCGACCAGCCCGGCCTGCAGCAGCTCCTTCAGGTGGAAGCTGAGCGTGGCCGGCGGCACCTGCAGGGCGGTGCCGATGTCGCCGGCCATGCGGCCGGCCGGGCCGGCTTCCACCAGCAACCGGAAGGCGGCCAGGCGGGTGGCATGGCCAAGGGCGGTGAGGGCGGCGATTGCATTTTTCGTTTCCATATTTCTAGAATAGTCGAATGAATGAATCCATCGCAAGTCCCATCCTCCCGAATCTGGCCGAAGCCTCGCTTCCCCAGCCCGACCTGTCTCAACTGGGCACCGGCCGCACGCATGCGCCGCGGATCCTGCTGCTGTATGGCTCGCTGCGCCCGCAGTCGTTCAGCCGCAAGCTGGCGCTGGAGGCCGAGCACCTGCTGCGTCACCTCGGCTGCGAGACCCGGGTGTTCGATCCGCATGCGTTGCCCATGCTCGACAGCGTCGGCGCCGATCACCCTGAAGTGCAGCGCCTGCGCGCGTGGTCGCAATGGTCCGAAGGCCAGGTCTGGATCAGCCCGGAGCGTCACGGCACGGTCACCGGCGTGTTCAAGAACCAGATCGACTGGCTGCCGCTGGAAGATGGCAGCGTGCGCCCGACGCAGGGCAGGACGCTGGCGGTGATGCAGGTCAGTGGCGGTTCGCAGTCGTTCAACACGGTCAACACGCTGCGCGTGCTGGGGCGGTGGATGCGCATGCTGACCATCCCCAACCAGTCGTCGGTGGCCAAGGCATGGCAGGAGTTCGACGAGAACGGGCAGATGAAACCCTCGGCGTACTACGACCGGGTGGTGGATGTGATGGAGGAGCTGGTCAAGTTCACTCTGCTCACGCGGGACCGTTCGGATTACCTGGTGGATCGCTACAGCGAGCGCAAGGGTGATCAGCAGGCGGCCGCATTGGCGCGCTCGGCCGGGGCGGTGGTTGCACGTTGACGGCAGGCGGCGGCCGCAGGGATGCGCGTGTGCGCGGGCGCATCACCTCAATCCACTACCATGGGCCACCCCTCCAGGATGTGCCCCGATGTCGCTCGTCATCCCGACCCTGCCCAAGCCTCCCGCCGCACGCATCGCCGCCTGGTTGATGATGCTGCTGGGCATGTGGCTGGCACTGAAGCTTGGCCTGGTGGTGACCCTGCTGTCGGGCCTGCTGGTGTTCCAGCTGACCCATGTGCTCGCCTCCACCGTGGAAGGCAAACTGCGTCCCGGGCGGGCACGGGCGATCGCGGTGATCGTGCTGTCGGCGGTGATCATCAGCGCATTGGTGCTGGCAGGTATCGGCGTGGCCTCGTTCTTCCGCAACGAGACCGGCGGCCCTGACGTGTTGCTGGCACGGTTGATGGACATCCTCAACACCTCCCGGCACCAGGTGCCGGCCCTGCTGCAGCCCTACATCCCTGAAGACCTGACGGCGCTGCGTGCGGCCGTCAACGAATGGGCCGCCGAGCACCAGCGCCAGCTGGGCGTGGCCGGCACGTCGGTGGTGCAGGTGGGGGTGCGCGTGCTGATCGGCATGGTGCTGGGCGCGATGATCGCGCTGTACGACGAACTGCCGCTGCCGAAGATGGGCCCGCTGGCGCAGGAACTGATCGGCCGTACCAGCCGCCTGGCCACCGCGTTCCGCCAGGTGGTATTTGCCCAGGTCAAGATCTCGCTGCTCAACACCGTGTTCACCGCCATCTTCCTGCTGGGCGTGCTGCCGCTGTTCGGCGTGCACCTGCCACTGTCGAAGACGCTGGTGCTGATCACCTTCATCGCCGGCTTGCTGCCGGTGGTGGGCAACATCATCTCCAACACCATCATCACCATCGTCGCGTTGTCGGTATCGTTCTACGTGGCCGTGGCTGCGCTGCTGTACCTGGTGGTGATCCACAAGCTGGAGTACTTCCTCAACGCACGCATCGTCGGCGGCGAGATCCAGGCGCGCGCCTGGGAGCTGCTGCTGGCCATGCTGGTGATGGAAGCGGCGTTCGGCCTGCCTGGGCTGGTGGCCGCGCCGGTGTTCTACGCCTACGTGAAGCGCGAACTGGTGGACCAGCGCTGGATTTGACCCACCGTTACGCGAGCGCAGCGCTACACTGATCCGCACGCCAGGGGGTACATCGATGGGCCGCAGGGCATCGCCAAACGGACTGCAGACCTGGCTCTGGATCCTCGGTGGCCTGTTCGTGCTGTGCACCCTGCCGCTGATGGCCATTGCGCTGGTGCAGGGCACGCAGCGCTACACCGAAGCCGAGGCCAACCTGGTCAGCCTGCGGCAGCTGCGGCAGACCTTCGAGCTGGCCAATCTGGTGTCAGCCGAGCGTGGGCCAGCCAACAGCCTGCTCGGCGCCGACAGCACCGATGCGCAGGAGCAGCGCCGGTTGGCTGCACAGCTGGTGGTCGCCCGGCAGCGGGTGGACGCAGCGACGCAGCACCTGCAGAGCGTGTTCCAGACCGACCCGCGGGTGGTGGACGAAACACCGCGCCTGCATGAAGCGCAGCGGCGGCTGCAGACCGCGCGCGCTGCGGTGGACCGCGTCGCCGCATTGCCCAGGGGCGAGCGCTCGGCAGAGGATGTGGAGCACGCGATCAACAGCATGTTCGCGGTGTACGACCGGCTGCAGGCGCTGACGTCGGTGCAGATCAGCGACCTGGTCGCCGCCGATCGCGAAGCTGCGATTCCTGCCATGCAGGGGCAGATCCTGATCGACCTGCGCGAGCACGGTGGCCGCTTGGCATCCAACGTGATGGTGCCGCTGGCGGTGCCCGGCGCGTGGCGGGAGCCACAGGTGCGCGCTGCGCAGCAGACCGAGGGCCGCCTGCTGGAGCTGTGGCGGTTGGCGGCCAGCCACGAGTCTGTATTCCGCAGCGAGCCGACGCTGTCTTGGCATTGGGACATGGCGCGCCGGCAGTTCTTCGGCCAGTCGCTGCCGATGGTGGAACAGCTGATCGAAGATGGGCGGCGTGGGGTGCCGCCACCCTGGACGGCGGCCGAGTTCACCTCGCGCTACGTGCCCACCCTGCAATCGCTGGAAGCGCTGCGCGATGGCTACCTCGGCGTTTCGATCGCGCGCTTCGAGCACACCCGCAACAAGGAAGCGGTCCGCCTGGCCGTGCTGGCCGCCACGGTGCTGGGGACGTTGCTGCTGCTTGCGCTGGCCCTGCGCATCGCCCACGTGCAGATCCTGCGGCCGTTGCTGCAGGCGCAGGCGCAGGTGATCCAGATCGCCTCGGATACGCCGGGCACCGAGCAGCATGCCACCCACCCGATGGCGGAAATGCAGCGCCTGTTCGATGCCATCGAGGTACTGCGGGCGAAGTCGCATCAGCGCTCTGCATTGACCCGTGAGCTGCGTGAGCTGGCCGATACCGATCAGCTGACCGGCCTGTTGAACCGGCGCTCGCTGGAAGAGCTGGTACGACAGCGGCATGCCGATGGAAGCACGCAGGCGGTGGTGATTCTGCTGGATGTCGATCATTTCAAGTCGATCAACGATGGGCAGGGCCATGCGGCCGGCGACGATGTGCTGGTGCAGGTGGCGCAGCTGCTGCGCCGCCACCTGCGCCGCAACGACAGCGTCGCCCGTTACGGCGGCGAGGAATTCCTGGTGCTGCTGGCCGAAGGCGATCTGGCCAGTGGCCGGCAGCTGGCCGAGTCGCTGCGGGCGGCACTGCGCGGCAAGGACATCGTGCTGGGCAGTGGCGAGATCCTGCGGGTCACCGCCAGCTTCGGCGTTGCTCAGGGCACGCTTGACCCGATCGGCTGGCACGCGCTGGTACGCGCCGCCGACACCGCCATGTACGCGGCCAAAGCGCTGGGCCGCGACCGGGTGCAGGTGGCTACGGGTGGGCGTGCAGCACGCTGAGGGTAGCCTTGTTCATCGCCAGCGCACGCGCTTCTGCCTAGACTGGCCGCTCGTCTGCCGGAGGAGTACGCCATGACTCTGCGTTCCGTTGTGACTGCCACGCTGGTGGCGGGCCTGTTCGCTGGCTGCGCCAGCAGTGCACCGCAAGCCGATGCGGGCGCCGATGCACCGCGTCATCCTTCGATCGCCGCGGATGCCAGCCCGGTACCAGCCTTCACCGGCGGTGGTGAAGGCTGGTCCATCGAGATCGCCTCCACCGGCAAGGGCAACCACGATGCCACGCTCACCATCGCCGGCCGCAACAGCACCGGTACGCTGCGCTACCTCGGCCAGCCGGCCGGTGCGCCCAGTTCGTTGACAGTACTCAACGGTGAGCTGGGCAAGCAGCCCACCATCGTCGAGATCAAGCGCGAGCCTTGCCGCAATGCCGAAGGCGTGGATACATCGGCCAGCGTGCAGGTGACGGTTGAAGGCCAGCCACAGCGCCGCGGGTGCGGCTTCCTGGCCGTGTACTGACCGATACACGCATGATCGACATTCCGCTGCTGGAAACCCCCCGCCTGCGCCTGCGCGCGCAGCGCCTGGACGACTTCCCCGTGTATGCCGCATTCCTGGCCTCGCCCCGCGCACGCGGCATGGGTGGGCCATTTGGTGAGGTTGCCGCGTGGGGACAGTTCTGCCACGACCTGGCCAGCTGGCATCTGTTCGGGCACGGCGCGTTGATGATCGAGCGCCGCGATACGGGCGAGTGCATCGGCCAGGTTGGCATCAACCATGGCCCGCTGTTCCCGGAACAGGAACTGGGCTGGTTGCTGTATGCCGGGCAGGAAGGGCAGGGTTTCGCCAGCGAAGCCGCTGCGGCGTTGCGTGATTGGGCGTTCGTGGTGCGTTGCCTGCCGACCCTGGTCAGCTACATGGCAGCGGACAACCACGCCTCGCAGGCTGTGGCGGTTCGCCTTGGCGGTGTGCTGGATGGGGCGGCGGTGCGCAGCGATCCGGACGATCTGGTGTTCCGCTATCCGCGTTGACGCTCGAGTGTCACTGCAGCGCGAGCGCAGAAGCACCGCCGGGCTCACCGCGTGAAGAAACCGGCAGCAGTCATCCACGCCTCGGTCACCGCACTGGGCAGACGCTGGGCGCCCACCTGTCGAAGGAACTGCGCATGACCACGCTCACCCTGCCCGAACTGGCCAAGAAGATGGCCGGCATCGATTTCACCATGCTGCAGACTCATGCCGGTGGCCAGATCGCTGGGCGCCCGATGAGCAACAACGGCGATGTGGACTACGACGGCGACAGCTGGTTCTTCACCATGGAAGAGACCGACATGGTGCGCGAGATCAGCGCCGACCCGAACGTGGCGCTGGGTCTTACCGGCAGCAAGTCACTGCTGGGCAAGCCGCCGCTGTTCGTGCACGTGCAGGGCAGGGCAGCGCTGGTCCGCGATCGCGGCACGATGGCCCAGCACTGGGTGAAGGACCTGGAGCGGTGGTTCGAACAGGGTGTCGACACGCCAGGGCTGGTGCTGATCCACGTGCACGCCAGCCGCATCCACTACTGGGATGGCGAGGACGAGGGCGAAATCGTGGTCTGATCGCGGAACCCGTACAGGGCCCCGTGCCTTGCGTCCATGGGTCAGGAGTGCGCAGGCTCGCCGGACCACGCTGCCAGTTCCGGCGCCAGCGCATGTTCCACTGCGCGGCGCAGCAGGGCCGGGGCCACGTAATGCCGATGCGCGCTGTCGATCATCGCCATGTAGAAGCGACCGAACGCATTGAGCGTCTGCACGCGCGAGCCCAGGCTGATCTCGACCTGGCCGTCCTCGTTGAACTGCACGCGTACGCTGCTGCGGAAGCACAGATGGCGGTCATCGGCACCGAGCAGCACTTCGGCACACCGGTCTTCCGCATCCACCTGCGCATCCAGTACCGGGAAACGACCACCGAAGACGCGGCTGCGGTCGCTGGACAGCAGTGACGACACCGGACAGCCCAGCGGGGAGGTGCGCAGGCGCAGCGGCGCAACCAGGCGATTGCGCAGGGCCATCAAGCGGCCGACGCCGGCTGGCGGGTTGCGCAGGAATCCGTCCAGTACGTCGGCCAGCAGTGCGGAGGCGGAGCGGTGGCCGGTCTGCCCGCCGTGCAGCGCCAGCGTGGTCGTGTCGTTGTAGTGACTGTGCGGCAGTGCGCTGGCGAGCATCCCCTGCGTGGGCGCCGCGCTGCTGCAGACCGGGTACGCCGGCGTCGCCCGTTCCACGAATCCGCGCAGTGGCTCCAGGCTGAGGCGGCGCAGCGGCCCGAGCAACGTGCGCGTCTGCGCGCACAGGCGCGCGCGCAGGCTGGGTGCTGCCGCCTGCAGTGACAACTGCAGCAACGGTGTGGCCGCCAGCGTGGTTGCGGTGGGCCAGTGCGCTGCAGGCAGCACGTCGGTCAAGCTGGGGATGTCTGCGGCATTGGCCTGTGCCTGTGCGCGTGCCTGCTCGCTCATTGCCCCGGCCAGTTCATTGCTGTGGCACGAGAGCGCGAACAGCGCAGGGTGTGCCGGACTGTTCGAGGCGAACTGGTGCCAGGTGCCGCCGCCAAAGCGCACGGTGAACAGGCAATCCGGTGGGATGCGGACACGACGCAGTGACCGCAGGAAGTGTGCGGGATCGTCCGCCAGCTGCCCATCGGACGCGCTGGCAAACCGTAGTTCGGCACCCGCACTGCCGGCGATGGCGGTGAACATGCGCGGCCCGGCATGACGATGGAAGGGATGGCCACCGGCACCCACCACGAAGCTGTACAGCGACGACGCATCGCCGTGCTGCAGGTGCATGCCACCCAGCCGCGCTGAAGGCTCGTCCAGTGCATCGATGAAAGCGGGGTGGTGGCGCTGGCGCTGGCTGGCATCGCTCACCAGCGCATCGCCGGCACCGATGCCGAGCTGCGCGATCAGAGTGACTTCCACCGGGCCACCGCCGTCCTGTGCCGGAAGCTGGATACTCGGGAACGAACGGCTGGTGCGGGTCGAACCGGGCATCGCAGTGCTCCTCAGCGGGCGGGTGTCTTGCGGCGTGCGCGCGCTTCGCGCTTCAGCGGGCCACCGACCGGACAGACTTCGGCGGCCCAGGAAAACAGCGTGTTGGCCAGGCGCTCGGGCACCTGCCGGAAGTACACGAACTGGCCGCGCTTCTCGCGTTCGATCAGGCCGGCGTCTTCCAGGATGCGCAGGTGGCTGGACAGTGCCGGCTTGCTGAAATCGAAGCGCTCGGCCAGCTCGCCCGCGCTGAGCTCGCCGGCGCTGAGGTAGGCCAGGATCTGCCGGCGTGCGGTGGAGGCCAGGGCTTCGAAGATGCGGTCCATGGGGTTAGTTAACTAATTCGTTAACTGATGTTCTCCCTGGGGCTGGATGATGTCAAGCGCGGGCGTGCCCGTTGCGTTCTGCCACCCGGCTTTGCCATCCTCCCCGCTGTTTTCCGTTCCCTGGAGTTGCGATGCGCCCTGCGCCCTGGCTGACGGCTGGCCTGCTGCTGCCGATCGTGGTGATGGCCCAGCCCGCGCGTGCGCCGAAGGCACCGGCGCAGGATCCCTTCAGCGAACTGTTCGACACCGCCTGCATGCAGCACATCGGCGCACCGGCGCGCCTGCAGTCGCTGATGGATGCCAACGGCCTGACCCCGCTGCAGCCGGCCGAGGCGGCCACGTTGCTGCAGGGCCAGCCGGGCATGGCGTGGATGGTGCCGTTGGCCAGTGGCCGCTATGCGGTCAGCTGGGCCGACGATGGCACCTGTACCGTGTATGCCGAGAAGGCCGACCCGGCAGTGGTGCAGAAGGGCTTCGCGCGGCTGATGCAGGCCGCGCCGAAACCGCTGCAGATCCGCTCGCTGCCCTCGCGCGGTCCATTGTCCGGCGACCAGGTGGCGATCCAGTACGGCTGGGCAACGCCGGGCGAGAGCAAGCTGCGCGTGCGCTTCCGGCTGGTTACCCGGCAGGCCGCCGAAGCGGGGGTGCAGGCGATGGCCTCGGCCACGCCGGGCGAAGCGATGCGCGAACAGGCCGCGCCGCCTGCATCCGCACCCGCCCGGTAACGGCGCCGGAGCGGAAGCGATTCAGCCAACAGCCCCCGGATGTGATATATCGTTTATCGATAAATCCACCCCGGGGCGGCAGGGCCGCTCCACATCGGAGGCTGCTTGACCGTTCGTCCCGCCCGCGCCCTTCCTGCGCGCGGCTTGTTCACCCTGGCCCAGACCGCCGTGCAGGCGGTGCGCGCGATGTGCTGGCTGGGCATCCTGGCCGCGCTGCTGGCAGTGCCGCTGGTGGCCTACGACCGCAGCTGGCTGCTGGACAGCGTGCACGATGCGCACGCGGCGGCCATGCACGGTTCGCATCTGTTCCTGCATTTCTGCGTGGGCCTTGCCGCCATCGTCGCGCTGCTGGTGCTGTGCCTGGTGTTCCTGCGCCACCTGGCGCGGCTGCTGCGGTCTGCGGCCAACGAGCGCCCCTTCACCCATGCCAATGCCGTGCGCCTGCAACGCATGGCCTGGCTGATGCTGGCGATGGAGGTGCTGTCGATCGTGATCGGGCTCTACGCCAGCTGGATGGGGCCGGACTTCGCCTGGATGGAGGTGGGCGGCGGCATGTCGATCACCGGCCTGGTCGCGGTGCTGATGCTGTTCGTGCTGGCGCGGGTGTTCACCGTCGGCGCAGCGATGCGCGACGATCTGGACAGCGTGATTTGATGAGCATGAGCTGATGGCGATCATCATCACCCTCGACCGCATGCTGCAGCAACGTGGCATGACCCTGTCCGAGCTGGCCGGGCGCATCGACATCACCCTGGCCAACCTGTCGATCCTGAAGACCGGCAAGGCACGTGCGATCCGCTTTTCCACGCTCGATGCGATCTGCCGCGAACTGCAATGCAGCCCCGGCGACCTGCTCGGGCATGACCCCACGCAGGCGCAGGATGCGGATTGACCTTCGCCCCGCCGCGCGCCTGAATCGCATCACTTTCCCCTTACTGACGAAACGGACCTGAAATGGAATGGTTGGCTGACCCCTCGATATGGATGGGCCTTGCAACCCTGGTCGTGCTGGAGATCGTTCTCGGCATCGACAACCTGGTGTTCATCGCGATCCTGGCCGACAAGCTGCCGCCGCACCAACGCGACCGCGCGCGGGTGATCGGCCTGGCGCTGGCGCTGCTGATGCGGCTGGTGCTGCTGGCCGCGCTGGCCTGGATCATGAAACTGACCGAACCGCTGGTCACCCTGTTCGAGCACAGCTTCTCCGGGCGTGATCTGATCCTGCTGGGCGGCGGCCTGTTCCTGCTGTTCAAGGGCACGATGGAACTGCACGAGCGGCTGGAAGGCCGCGAGCATCACGAAGATGGCAAGAAGGTCTACGCCAGCTTCGCGATGGTGGTGGCGCAGATCGTGGTGCTCGATGCCGTGTTCTCGCTGGACTCGGTGATCACCGCCGTCGGCATGGTCGACAACCTCGGCGTGATGTATGCGGCAGTGACCATCGCGATGGTGCTGATGCTGTTGGCCAGCAAACCGCTGACCCGCTTCGTCAACAAGCACCCGACCGTGGTGGTGCTGTGCCTGGGCTTCCTGCTGATGATCGGTTTCAGCCTGGTGGCCGAGGGCCTGGGCTACAAGATTCCGAAGGGGTACCTGTACGCGGCCATCGCGTTCTCGATCCTGGTGGAAGCGTTCAACCAGTGGATACGTTTCAACCACGAGCGCAACGAGCAGCGCCAGCCGTTCCGCCAGCGTACCGCCGATGCAGTGCTGCGCCTGCTGGGCGCGCGCCAGGCCAATGGCCACGATGAAGAAGAAGCCGATGAACGTGGCAGTACCGAAGAACGCCTGCAGCCGGCCGAGCACGAGATGATACGCAGCGTGCTGGGCCTGGCTGACCGCCCGGTGTCCAGCGTGATGACCGTGCGTGCCGACGTGCAGTGGATCGACATGGCGCGCGGTGACGACGACGTGGTCGCCCGCCTGGTGGCGTCGCCGCATACGCGGATGCTGGTGGGCGACGGTGACCTGGACAGCCTGCGTGGCGTGGTGCAGAGCCGCGACCTGCTGGCCGACCTGCTGCAGGGCAAGCCACTGCAACTGGAAGGCAACCTGCGCGAGCCGCAGTACGTGCTGTCCAGCGCCAGTGCGTTGCAGGCCCTGGAGCTGATCCGCCAGCATCCGGTGCCGCTGGCGGTGGCGGTGGACGAGTACGGCAGCGTGGAAGGCCTGGTGACCGCCAACGACCTGCTGGCGGCCATCGCCGGTGATCTGGCCGATACCCAGGACGAGCGCTATGGCGTGGTCGCGCAGGGCGAGGACTGCTGGGACGCCGACGGCGCGCTGACCCTGGACGACCTGCAGCGGCTGGCCGGCGTGTCGCTGCCGCGCAGCGCGGACTACATGACCATCTCCGGGCTGGTGCTGGAACAGCTGGGGCGCCTGCCCGACATCGGCGACACGCTGGAGGTGGCCGGTATCCGCATCACCGTGCTGGCAATGGAGAAGCGCCGCATCACGCGGTTGCGGGTGGAGCGCTTGCCGGAGGCGTGACGACGGTAGAGCCGAGCCCGTGCTCGGCTCTATCCATTGCCATCTTCTGCCGTCACCATGGCGGGCCTGTTTACCGTTCTGGATTGTCGTAGTGCTGAGTACGATTGGTTTTCTGATGGGCCTGTATGTGGCCTGGCGCCTGTTCTGGCCACTGCGCCTGCCTGTCTGGTTGAAGGTGGTGCTGTCCGTGCTGCTGGTGGGCATTGCCGTGCAGCTGCGCATCGTCGCCAGCTTCTGGGGCACGATGGCCTCGCCGGAAATTCCGAAGATGGCCATCGCCACGCTGGCCACCGGCTCCACCGCGGTGCTGCTGCTGGCCCTGGCGCTGCTGGTGCTGGACGCCGGACTGTTGGCTGCCCGCCTGTTGCGCGCACCGCGTGCCCTGTCTGCACTGCGCAGCAGGGCGCTACGCCCGTCCGTTGCGGTGCTGGCACTGCTGCTCAGCGGCTTCGGTGTCAGCCAGGGCATGGCCGTACCCCAGCCGCGGCAGATCGAGGTGGCCATCGCCGGCCTGCCGCAGGCCTTCGATGGCTACCGCGTGCTGCAGCTCACCGACATCCATGCCAGCCGCCTGCTCACCGGCGACTGGGTGCGCCAGGTCGTAGCAGCAAGCAATGCGCTGCAACCGGACCTGGTGGTGATCACCGGTGACCTCATTGACGGCAGCGTGCAGGCGCGCCGCAACGATTACACCCCACTGGCTGACCTGCGTGCGCCGGACGGGGTGATCGTCATCACCGGCAACCACGAGTACTACGCGCAGTACAGCGAATGGATGCAGGCGTTCCGCGCGCTGCACATGCAGGTGCTGGAAAACAGCCACACCCAGGTGCTTCGTGGTGATGCAGCGCTGACCATCGCCGGGGTGACCGACCCGGTGGCCTCGCGCTATGGCCTGCCACTGCCCGACCTGGACGCCGCACTGGCCGGTGCCGACCTGACCGCACCGGTGATCCTGCTTGACCATCGGCCACGCAATGCACGCGAAGCGGCTGCACGCGGGGTGAAGCTGCAGCTTTCCGGGCACACCCATGGCGGCCAGATCATCGGCATGGACGAGCTGGTGAAGCGTGCCAACGGCGGCTTCGTTTCCGGCCGCTATGCGGTGGATGGCATGACGCTCTACGTGAGCAACGGTGCCGGCCTGTGGGCGGGATTCCCGGCGCGCATCGGCGTGCCGTCGGAGATCACGTTGATCACCCTGCGCCGGGCGCCGTAACAGAGTGGGGTCGGATCCCTTTGCCAGCGGCAAAGGGCTCTGACCCCATTTAACCCGGGGGGCATCCACGCATGGCGTGGATCTACTGCGTTCCTTCCGGGGCATCCACGCATGGCGTGGATCTACTGCATCGTCACTGCCGCCATGACACCCTTCGGCGATGAAGGAAAACACGCAATGACTGCGGGGCGGCAGCGCTCGATGTGGGTGGCCGGCCTGTCCACGGTGGTGGAGTGGTACGACTTCACCCTGTACCTGTACTTCGCCACGGTGCTGTCGCGGGTGTTCTTCGGCGGCGGCCAGGAGGCGATGCTGGTTACCCTGGCCGGCTTCGCGGTGTCCTACCTGATGCGTCCGCTCGGTGCGCTGTGCTTCGGCCACCTGGGCGACCGGCTCGGCCGGCGCTGGATGCTGCTGGCCTCGATGGCGCTGATGGCGGCGGCCATGCTGGCCACCGCGTTGCTGCCGACGGCGGCGACCGCTGGTGCGACTGCCGGCGTGCTGCTGTTGATCCTGCGCTGCGTGATGGCATTCTCGGTGGGCGGCGAATACACCGGCGTGGTCGCCTACCTGCTGGAAAGCGCGCCGGCGCGACGACGCGGCCTGGTCACTTCGTTGGCCTCGGCGGCCAGTGAAGTGGGCGCGTTGCTGGCGGTGGCGATCTCCGCGCTCACGGTGGCGCTGTTGCCTGCGCCGCAGCTGGACAGCTGGGGCTGGCGAATCCCGTTCTTCTTCGGCGCGGCGCTGGCACTGGTGATCCTGATCGCGCGTTCGGGCATGCACGAATCGCCGGAGTTCGAACGGCAGCGACGCGAAGGCAGCATTCCCGCCACGCCGCTGCGGCATGTCCTGCGCAACCATCCTGGTGCGGTGGCACGCACGTTCGCGATTTCCGCACTGGGGTCGATCACTTACTACGTAGGCATCACCTATGTGCCAGCGTTCCTGCACGCGCAGGGACACGACGAAGGCGATGCGCTGTGGCTGTCGACCATTGCAGCGGTGGCGGTGATCGCAATCACTCCGCTGTGCGGCGCGTTGTCCGATCGCTTCGGGCGGCGTCCGCTGCTGCTGGGGCTGACGGTACTGGCGGCGCTGCTGCCGTTGTCGATGTTCGGCTGGATGGCGTCTGCCGCGCCACTGGGCATCGTGCTCGCAGCAGTGGTGCTGGCCTGCGTGGCCGGTGGCATCAGTGCCGTGGCGGCACCGGCCACGGCAGAACAGTTCCCGGGCGAGGGCCGGGTCAGTGGACTGGCGTTGGGGGTGACCATGGCCACCGCGGTGTTCGGCGGGGCGACGCCGTGGTTGGCGCAATGGTGGGTGGAACGCAGCGGATGGTCAGCAGCGCCGGGGGCGATGATCGCGCTGGTGGCAGTACTGGTGCTGCCGGTGCTGTGGACGTTGCCGGAGACCGTGCCGAAGACCCGCCCCGTGTCCCGGGGCGGGCAGTGAGCGCTTAGACCTTCAGGGTCTGCTCGATGTCGGCCAGTACCGCACCCGCATCGACGCCGATGGCAATCGACTGCAGCACGTGGCCATCCCACACGCTGGGGCCGAAGCCCATGCCTTCCGGCTTGGGAATGGTCATGCCGCGGGCGACGCCGTCGGTGGCCACGCGCACGCTGGCGCGCTCGAACTGGAACAGTTCCGGGCGGGTCAGGGCGATGCAGGCGCAGCAGTCGTGCACGACCATGCCCTTGTGGCCTGCCTGCAGGTAGAAGTCCACGTAGTCCTGCGACAGGGCGCGCACCAGTTCGGCATCGGCGCCACCGATGGCGGCCAGTTTGTCCAGGCCGTCACGGTCCATTTCCACGCGGGTGGTCACGTCCAGGCCGATGGCGGTCACCGGCCAATTGGCGGTGAACACAATGTCAGCCGCTTCGGCGTCGCCCCAGATGTTGGCTTCGGCCGCCGGGGTGATGTTGCCGTTGACGTGGAACGCACCGCCCATCAGCACAACGCCGCGCACCAGACCGGCGATGTCCGGTGCCTGCTGCAGGGCCAGCGCCAGGTTGGTCATGCGGCCGACTGCCACCAGGGTCACTTCGCCCGGGTGGGCGCGGACCAGGTCGATGATCAGCTGGTGGGCCGGGCGGCCGTCGGTGGCCACATCCAGGGCCTCCGGCACCGGGTGGTTGCCCAGACCGTTGTAGCCATGGATATGCACCGGCCAGGCTTCCGGAGTGGCTTCGGGCTGCAGCGGGCCTCCAGCGCCGCGCGCGATCGGCGCGGACAGGCCCCAGGCCTGCTTCAGGTACAGCGCGTTGTGCGTGGTCGACTCCACCGAGGCATTGCCGAAGGTGGTGGTGACGCCGATCAGGTCGATCTGCGGGTGCTTGTGCAGGTACAGCAGCGCCAGCGCGTCGTCGACGCCCGGGTCGGTATCGAAAATGACTTTCAACATGTTGTTGTTCTTCTTCTTCCGTGTGGTGCAGGGGGGCCGGCGGCCCCGAGGGCAGGCCGGCGCGCCCTACATTGTCCCATCTTCATGACAGGCAGGGCGAACCGGCGGCGGTGGTATCGTCTGCGGGCCCGAACCCGTCGCAAGGAGCTGCGCCATGCTGGCTGTGACCCTCGTCCTGATTGCCCTGGTGCTGGGGCTGAACCTGGTGGCCAGCTTCGTGGTGCTGGGACGCGACGACCTTCGCGTCAGCAGCCGCGCCGGGCAGCTGCTGGTGGTGTGGCTGCTGCCGCTGGTCGGCGCCATCGTGTGCATGGCGATGGCTACTGCCGATGGCTCACCCGCGCGCGGCGATGGAAATGGCGGTGGCGCCTATGATTCTTCCGGTGGTTCTTCCGGCGACAGCCACAGCCACCCCAGCTACAGCAGCACGGACTGCGGCAGCGGCGACAGCGGTGGAGGCGGGGACGGCGGCAGCTGCGGCGGCGGCGATTGAGGAGACGTTCCAGGTTGCCGGCCAGCGGCCGGCACTACCGTGACCTGGCCTCGCCTTGGTAGTGCCGGCCGCTGGCCCGCAACCTCGAGACGTCACGCCCTGGTAGTGCCGGCCGCTGGCCGGCAACCTCGACAGGTCACGCCCTGGTAGTGCCGGCCGCTGGCCGGCAACCCCATGAACTCAGCTTCCGCCTTCGGTCGGCAACGGCGCAGGCACGTTCAACAATCCGCCGCTGGCCACATACGCAGCCAAGGCCTGGCCCTGGCTGAGCAGATGCCGCTCCATCGTGCGTTCGGCGCCGGCCGCATCGCGCTGGCGGAAGCACTCCATCAGTTCGCGGTGCTCGGCCAGCGACTGCGCCGTGCGCCCCGGGGCCAGCAGCTGGCGCCCGCGATGCATCTTCAGGATGCGGTGCAGGTCATGGGTGATGCGGATCAGCCACGGGTTGCCGGCGTAGTGCTGCACCGTCTCGTGGATGAGGTAGTTGTTGCGGTAGTACTCGGCGATGTTGCCGTCTGCCGCCGCCGTTTCCATCGCCGCGTGCAGATCTTCCAGCTGCTGCACGCCGGCGTCGTCGATGTGCTTGACCGCTTCATGCGCACAGCGGCCTTCCAGCATCGCCATCACCGGGAACAGCTGGTTGAGGTCTTCCAGCGTCAGCCGGGTGACCCGCGCACCGCGGCCCGCATCGATCTGCACCAGGCCTTCGGCGGCGAGCAGCTTCAGCGCTTCACGCAGCGGCGTGCGGCTGATGCCCAGTTCCTCGCACAGCGCCGGCTCGTCAATCCACTCGCCCGGTGGCAGGCGGTAGTCGTAGATCCGCTCGCGCACGTGTTCGGCCACCTCTTCATACAGAGGGGCGCGCTTCTTCGGAGTACGCGGAGCGGGAGCGATGGCCATGCGGAAAGTGTAACGCCAGGTAGTGCCGGCCGCTGGCCGGCAACCCATGATCGTTGGATGGCTTCATGAGGTTGCCGGCCAGCGGCTGGCACTACCGTTGGCTGGTTACATCCAGCCCGGCACCACGAACACCAGCCAGGCCAGCAGCGGGCCGAATGCCACCACCAGGCCGCTGTAGACCAGGAAGCGGCGGAACAGCGTTTCGCGTTCCTCCTTCGCGGCAGAGGCCACTACCAGTGCGCCGTTGGTCGAGAACGGGCTGACATCGACGATGGTGGAGGACACGGCCAGCGCGCAGATCACGCCAGCGGCGCTGAGATGGCCCTGCATCAGGAACGGCACGGCCAGCGGAATGGTGGCACCCAGCACCGCTGCCGACGAGGCGAACGCGGAGACGATGCCACCCACGTAGCAGACCAGCAGTGCGCCCAGCAGCGGGATGCCGATGCTGGAAACACCGTGGCCGATGAAGTCCACGGCACCGGCATGTTCCAGCACGCCGATGTAGGTGACCACGCCGCAGATCAGCAGCACGGTGGACCAGCTGATGCCATCCACCGCACCCTTCTGGCTCTGCGGCGACAGCAGTGCCAGCACCACCGCAACGGTGATCGAGACCAGGCCGACGTTGAGGTTGTAGATCAGTGCGGCCACGCCCAGGCCGAGCAGGCCGATCAGGGTGAACAGCCGCTCGCGGGTCAGGCCCACCGCATCCAGTGCCACCGGATCGTTGGACAGGGTGCCACCACCGGCCGCGACCAGCGCACCGTGGCCTTCGATGGCGAACTGCCGCGACGAGGCCTGCGGACCACCGGCCATCGCCAGTTCCGCCGTGCCGACCGTGCCCGCCGCAGTGATCGAACCGCGACGCAGCAGCGCGATGCCGCCGAAGGCGAAGAAGCAGATCGTGGCCATCATGAAGTTGAAGCCGAGGCTGGTCAGGAACACCGCCATCTCGGTGACTTCCAGCCCGGCCTTCTGCACCACGCCATTGGTGATGCTGCCGTACACGCTGATCGGCGAGAAGCCACCCGCCTGCGCACCATGGATCACCAGCAGGCCCATCATCAGCGGATTGATGTTGTACTGCTTGGCAAAGCGCAGTGCGACCGGGCCGATGATCGCCACGGCCGCCGGGCCGAGCGCCCCGAAGGCGGTCAGCACCGCGGTGATCACGAACATCACCCACGGAATGGCCACGATATGGCCGCGCACTGCTTTCACCGCCCAATGCACCAGCAGGTCGATGGTGCCGTTCTTCTGCGCGATGGCGAACAGGTAGGTGATGCCGACCAGGGTCAGGAACAGGTCACCCGGGAAGCCGGCGAGGACTTCCTTGCCCCCCATGTCGACCCAGAGACCGCCGACGATGAAGGCCAGCGCGAAGGCGACGGCGCCCATGTTGATCGGCATCGCGGTGGCGACGATGAACATGATCACCAGACCGATGATCGTTGCAATTTGTGGAGTCATGCGCCCTCCCAGACACCTGATTCGCGTACTGCACGGATGGAAGCCCGCCATCCCGGGGTATGGCCTGTTACGTACTGCGCGTTACGTACTGCTCAAACCCTCTACTGCTCAAACCCGTTACTGCAGCCGCTGCAGCGCGCTGCGGACCCACGCCGCCGCGCCGTCCAGGCTCTGGAATTCCTCGATCGCGCGCACCTCGCAGCACGGATAGGCCGGCGCGAGCATGCGTGCCAGCGCGTTGCCCGGGCCCAGCTGCAGGAACACCCGCGCGCCGCGCTCGAAGGCCTGGCGCATCACCTGTGCCCATTCGATGGTCTGCGCCAGCTGTGCGGACAGCGTATGCACCGTCGTCGTGGTGTCGCGCACCGGCCGTGCATCGATGCCGGCCAGCAGTGGCAGGCGAGGGGCATGCAGGGTGGTCGCCTGCAGCGCCGCGGCAAACGGTGCGACTGCCGCCGACAGCAGTGGCGTGTGCGCCGGCACATGCACCGGCAACGGGCGCACCTCCGCGCCCTGCGCGTGCGCGGCAGCGGTCAGCGCATTCAGTGCCTGCTGCGTGCTGCCAACGATGAAGTGATCTGCGCCGTTGGCGATGGCCACGTGCGCGCCGTACGTGTCGCACAGCGGCTGCAGCGTCTGTCGATCCAGGCCGAGGATGGCCTGCATGCCCGCACCGGCGGGACTGGCAGCATCCATCAGGCGCGCGCGCTGGGCCGACAGCGAAAGGCAGGTGCTGGCATCGAAACTGCCAGCAATGGCGTGCGCCGCCAGTTCGCCGATGCTGTACCCGGCCAGCACGATCGGGCTCGGCAGGGCGTCGCGCAGGACATGCCATTGCGCGATGCTGGCGGCGCACAGCAGCGGTTGCGCCTGTGTGTTGTCGAAGCGGTCGTCGGCGGCTGCGGCAGCGAACACGTCGCGTCCCAGCACATCACCCGCCGCGTCCAGTACCGCGCGTGCAGCGGCGATGCCACGCACGCGGTCGAACATCGCCGGATGCTGCGCACCCTGTCCGGGGCAGAGCAGAGCCAGGCTCATACGCCCTCCTGCTGCAGCAGGAACCAGGCGCAGGCCAGCAGATCGGCACTGCCACCCGGGCTGAGCCGACGCGTCACGAACGCATCGCCCATGGACTGCAGGCGCATGCGCCAGTCCGGCGCGAAGGCCCCGCCCGAGGAAAGGAAGGTGGTTGCCTGTTGCTGCGCCCAACGCAGGCCCTCGGCGCCACCTCGGTGCAGCAGGTTCAGATCGTCCACCTGTGCCACCAGCTGCATCAGCGTGTGGCACAGCGCGGCGTCGCGCGGCAGGCCGCTGTCCAGCGCGTGGCGCAGGGTGGGCAGGGCCAGCTCGCGCAGCACCGGGTAGCCGGCGGCAGCCTGCTCGCGCACGCCGCAGACCCCGTGTCGTGCGCGCGCGCGCTGTCCCGGGCTGTGCGGGTCCAGTGGCGCCGTGATGAGCGCGTCTTTCCACTGCTGGACCGCCAGACACACCTGCGCGCCGGATACGGCCTGGCCATGCGCGCGCCTGCGCTCAGCAGCGGCAGCCACCAGCAGGCCAAGGCTGAAGATCGCACCGCGATGGGTGTTGATGCCGGCGGTGGCGGCCAGCATGGCCGCTTCGGCGGCAATGCCGTGATCGCGCAGCACCGTGAAGGGGGCACCCGCGGCACCGGCCCTGGCCACCGCAGTGAAGTAGTGGCGCAGGGCGAACAGGCTGCGCAGGAAGGTGCTGGCATCCATGTCGTCATGGCTGCCACTGTTGAACGGCGTGACCAGGCCCGGTTTCGGGGCGCAGGCCAGCTCGGTGTGCAGGCTGGCAATGGCCAGCCGTCCCAGGCGTGCGCTGTCGATCACCGTACCGTGTGCGGACAACGGCTTGCGGGCGGCAATCATGCGATCGCCTCGCGCGTGGCGAACAGCGTATCGCGCGCTTCCAATGCGGCTCCGTCCAGGCGCTTCACCAGCACCTGCCGACTGCGGCCGGCAAGTTCGCGCCAGTTCACCGCACCGCCATCGGGCAGGCACAGCTCGCCATCAAGGCGATGCGGATGGCGGCTCTCCCATGCCAGCAACTGCGCGATCAGCGCCTCGGCCTGCGCGGCATCGGTCACCTGCCACAGCAGGTCGATGTCCGAACGCTCATGCAAGTAGTGCAGGGCAGTCAGCCATTGCCAGGCGAAGGCGCCGAACACCCGTGCCGGGGCCAGTGCCTGCAGGTCGTGAAGTGATTCCTGCCATGCCTGCGGAACAACGGCGTCGCCCGCTGCCAGCAGCTCACTCAATGCCGGCGGCGCGCGCATGCGAGCAACGTCGCGCAACGGCACGCGCAACGACAGGCGTTGCTTGCCCTCGGCCGGTGGCAATGGAACGCCCAGTCGCAGGCGCGGATCGGGATCATCCGCTGCACGACGCGTCACCACCGCAGGCAGGCCCTGCGCCAACCATGCGGCAAGGCGCGGCTCGTGCGTGGGCACGTCGGCCCGCCAATCGGCATCGGCCGACAGCCAGACCAGCGTGTGCCGGGCAGGCCGCTCAGGCATTGCCCTGGCTCACGGCAATGGCCACCTGCGCAGCCAATGTGCGGCCACCGCGTTCGGCGCCCAGCGCGGCGCGATGGTCACCGTCGGCGGGTGCGCGCAGTGCATCCAGCAGGTGACGCGCCAGATCACCATCCCACAGCGATTGCACTGCGCCCATCGCCACATAGTTCTCCACGCCCGGCGCGAACACCGGCGAGGTCAGGCTCAGCGCCTGCAGTTTTTCCAGCGGCTGCTTGGTCACCCGTGCCATCGCGCGCAGGTCCATCACCCGCACCTGTGCATCGGGCAGGGCATGGATGTGGTCGGCCATCAACCCGAACGACAGGAAGCCGCCGCTGACCGACTCGCCATACACCAGCGTGACCAGGCGCGCGCCACGGCGGCGGGCCAGGTCCAGGGTCTGTGCGAGGTGGGCGAAGTAGCCGTTGATGCCCAGCAGTTCATCGCGGCGCGCCAGCCGCTGGCCGGCGGTATCGACCAGCATCACGATCGGACGCTGCGGATGTACAGCGGTGCTGGCCAGCACGGTATCGGCCAGCACCAGGGCGTGATCCACGCCCACTTCGATCTTGTCGGTGGTGCCGATCACCGTCACCTCGCCGTCGTCGGTGGTCGCTGATCCGGTCAGTACCGAATCGTTTACCGCGATTGCGTGGCCACGCGGGAACAGCGCGTCCAGCAGCGTAGTCAATGGCAGGCTCATGGCAGGCTCCGGTGCGCGGTGGCGGCAAGGAAGGCATCGGTTTCCAGCAGCGCCAGGCGTTCTGGATCCGCAATGCCCTGGCGCGCCCAGATCTGCAGTCCATCGTTGCAGTCGCCCCATGCTTCCACGCGCGCTTTCAATGCGGCGTGGCGTGCCTGCAGCGCGGCCAGCGCCGCGTCGGTGTCGGCGCTGGCGGTGTCTGGCTGCAGTGCATCAAAGGCCGCCTGCGCAAAGGCGCTGATCGCATCGGGTACCAGCACCTGCGCCTGGTCGATCAGGTAGCGGTGCTTGCCGCCGGTTACCCGCCACACCAATGCGCGGTCGCGCGAATCGAATTCCTCCACGCCGCGCACGGTCTCGATCACTTCCGGGCCAGACAACGACAGCCGCCCCTCCTCGGACATGATCACCGTAGTGCAGCAGCGGGCGACGATGCCCATGCCGCCGAAGGCGCCGTTGCCACTGCCGATCAGCGCCACTACCGGAACACCGGCTGCACGTGCACCCAGGGTGGCGCGCATGATCTCGGAAATGGCGATCAGGCCGGCGTTGGCTTCATGCAGGCGCACACCACCGGTATCGAGCAGCAGCAGCACGCCGTCGGGCCGGGTATCTGCCGCGCGGCGCAGCAGGCCGGTCAACTTGGCGCCATGCACCTCACCGACACCGCCGCCCATGAATTCACCCTGCTGCGCGGCCACCAGCACGTGTTTATCGCGCAGGCGTCCTTCGCCGACGACGATGCCATCGTCGAAGGCGGCTGGTTGGTCCAGCTGTGCCAAGTGCGGGCTGATGGCGCGCTGGGCCGGGCCGAGAAACTCACGGAACGAACCTGCATCAAGCAGTCCGCCGATGCGCGCGCGGGCATCGGCTTCGTAATAGCTGTTGCGCTGTGCGAGCGTCATGGCTGGCCTCCGGCGTGCAGGGTCTCTACCGCCTGGTCCAGGCGCAGGCTGACCACGGCCGGTGTGGCGCCGGCATCATTGATCGACACGCGTACATCGCGCAGGGGGTGACGCTGGGCGAAGTCGGCGATCACCGCCTGCCATACCGTGCCGAAGCCACGCGCGGCGGTGATGATGCGCACCGTCATCGCACCTTCCAGGTCGGCCGGTTCCAGCAGGATTTCCAGGTTGCCCGAGGCCAGTACGCCCACCAGCACGGCATCGGTGGGGAAGCGGACAGGCGTCGTGCCGTCGAATCGATAGTCGAGGGTTTCCATGGCGTTCCCCTTACCAGTTGCGGAAGCGCTTGGGCGGGTCGTACAGACCGCCGGACCAGCGCACCAGGTCTTTCACCGAGCGCGCGGCAAGAAGATCGCGGCTGGCGTCACGCACGTTGATGCCGAGATCGTCCGGGCGGCGGATCACTCCACGGTCGCGCAGGTTTTCCACCATCGCGCGATCGCGGCGCCTGCCCACGGCGGTGTAGCCGGCCACGCCGCGGATCGCCTGCTCGCGCTCTTCCGGGCTGCGGCACAGCAGCAGGTTGGCGATGCCTTCCTCGGTCAGCACATGGCTGACGTCGTCGCCGTAGATCATCACCGGCGGCAGCGGCATGGCCGCGCGTTCGGCCAGCTCCCAGGCATCGAGGCGGTCGACGAAGGCCGGCGCCATGTGCTCGCGGAAGGTTTCCACCATCTGCACCACCAGCTTGCGCCCACGCGGAATTTCGCCCGGCCGCGCGGCCTGCTGGCCGGCCTTGAGCCAGGCGTCGCTGGCGTGGCGGCGGCCGCGTGCGTCCGAGCCCATGTTGGGCGCGCCACCGAAGCCGGCGATACGGTCGCGGGTGGCGGTGGAACTGTTGCCCTGCAGGTCGATCTGCAACGTGGAGCCGATGAACATGTCGCAGGCATACAGTCCTGCGGTCTGCGAGAACGCGCGGTTGGAGCGCATCGAACCGTCGGCGCCGGTGAAGAACACATCCCCGCGCGCGGCGATGTACTTCTCCATGCCCAGTTCCGAGCCGAACGAGTGCACCGATTTGACGAAGCCCGATTCGATGGCCGGAATCAGCGCCGGGTGCGGATTGAGCGCCCAGTGCTGGCAGATCTTGCCTTTCAGCCCCAACGATTCGGCATAGGTCGGCAGCAGCAGTTCGATCGCCGCGGTATCGAAACCGATGCCGTGGTTGAGGCGGTTCACCCCGTACTCGGCGTAGATGCCCTTGATCGCCATCATCGCCATCAGCACCTGGATCTCGGAAATCTGCGCCGGGTCGCGGGTGAACAGCGGTTCGATATGGTTCGGGCGCGGCGCCTGCACCACGAAGTTGACCCAGTCCGCAGGAATATCGACGCGGGGGAGGGTATCGACGATCTCGTTGACCTGGGCGATGACGATGCCGCCACCGAACGCGGTGGCCTCCACGATCACCGGCGTGTCTTCGGTGTTGGGGCCGGTGTAGAGATTGCCGTGGCGGTCGGCGGCCTGCGCCGCGACCAGTGCCACGCGCGGGGTGAGGTCGATGAAGTAGCGGCCGAACAGTTCCAGGTAGGTGTGGATGGCGCCGATCTGGATGCGGCCCTCGGCCACCAGGTTGGCCAGCCGCACCGACTGCGGCCCGGAGAAGGAGAAGTCCAGTTTGGAGGCGATGCCGCGCTCGAACACATCCAGGTGCGAGGGCAGCGACAGCACCGACTGCACCATGTGCAGGTCATGCACCCTTGCCGGATCGAGGTCGGCCAGCGCCTGGGCGAGGAAGTCGGCCTGCTTCTGGTTGTTGCCTTCCAGGCAGACCTTATCGCCCGGCTCCAGCAGCGCGTGCAGCAGTTCGGCGACATCGCCGGCCGCCACCTCGTGGCCACTGGCCCATGGCGCGGCGCGTTCCAGCCGCGCCTGGCGGCCCCGCTCCAGCGTGTCCCAGCTCGGGTTCATCGACGGACTTCCGAATGGCGTTGGAATAATTACGCCATAATTATGGCGAGCTGTGCAACTCGCAGCGCAGCAAATCTGACCGCCTGGCGTGCCGACCAACGGTCGGCACCCACCAAATGGCACCCAGCAAATGGCACCCACCAAAAAGAAGGGCCCGCGCGTAGGCGGGCCCATCCAGGTAGGCCACGACCGTTGGTCGTGGCGGGGTGAGAGCGTGCCGACCAACGGTCGGCACCCACCGGGTTTCCGCCGCGCGCCTCAGAACTTCCAGCGCAGGCTGGCCGCCACGAAGCGCGGTTCGCCGTAGTTGTTGTAGTCCAGGTTGGCCCAGTAGGTCTTGTCCAGCGCGTTGCGCACGCTCAGCGTCGCCGTCCAGTCGTCGCTGATGCGGTAGTTGGCGTTGAACTGCACCAGCGCATACGCCGGCTGGTTCACCGTCACCGTGGTGCCCACACCCACCGGGTAGGGGATGTTGTAGCCCTGCACCTTGCTCTGCCACTGCACGCCACCGCCGATGCTCAGGCGCTCCAGCGCGCCGCGCAGCTGCAGCTGGGTATTGAGCTGCAGCAGATTCTCGGCCGGATTGGCGTACAGCAGGTCGGTGGCCGCGCGGGTCACCTTGACGTGGGTATAGCCGGCATTGACCGTCCAGCCCGGCAGGATCTCGCCGTTGACGTCCACTTCCCAGCCACGCGCCTTGGTGCCGTTGACGCCGATGTAGGCCGAACTGCCGTCGCTCAGCGAGCCTTCCGGCACGCCCATGTCACGCACCGCGTAGTTGTCCTGCTTGGCTTCGAAGATCGCCGCGTTGGCGGTCAAACGGCCATCAAACCACTGCGTTTTCAGGCCCGCTTCCAGGTTGGAGCCCTGCACTGGCGCCAGCAGGTTCTCGTTGCGGTCCTTGTAGTTCTGCGGGTTGAAGATCTCGGTGTAGCTGGCATAGGCCGCCACGTTCGGGGTGATGTCGTACACCAGGCCCACGTACGGGGTGACTTCATCGCTCACCTTGTACGCGCCGCTGGTAGCGGTATAGGCGCCGGCGGCGTTGTAGGCACGGGTCTGGGTCTGCCAGCGGCTCAGGCGTGCGCCGGCGATCAGCGCCAGCGGGTCGGCCAGGCGCAGGCGGGTGGCCAGGTAGAAACCGCTCTGCGTGGTCTTGGCCACGCGGCGTGCGCCGGTAAGGGTGTACGTCACTTCGGAGATGTCGCCATCCCAGGTGTGCACGTTGGGGATGTAGTAGCAGCGCTCACGGCCACACGTCGCCCAATCGCGCGGGTAGTTCAGCGCCAGGGTATTGGTGGTGCTTTCCAGGTCGGCCCACTGTGCGCCGACGGTCACGTCATGCTCCTGGCCCCACAGGTTGAAGGTGCCGGTCAGGTAGGCGTCGACGTTGCGGCGGGTGTCTTCCGAATCGCCGGCGGCAGTGCGCAGGTAAATGCCCGCGCCGGTCACCGGGTCGGGATTGCCGGTGCCGTACAGGCGCATGTTCTGCACGTTGCCGCGGGTGTAGGCGGTGTTGATCTTCAGCAGCCAGTTCTCACCGAAGCGCTGTTCCAGGTTGGCGAATACCGTGCTGGTCTCGCGCTGCCAGTAGCTCCACTTCGGTGCCAGGTTGGTCGAGCGCGGCAGATGCGCGAAGTTACCCTTGCTGTCGAAGAACGGCACAGTGCCCCAGGTCGAACCCACCGGGTTGTTGTCCTGGGTCTGGTAGCCGACGGTAACCGTGGTGCTGTCGGTCACATCGCCTTCCAGCACGGCCATGCCGGCCATCTTGTTCTCTTTGTAGCGGTCGTAATAGAAATCGCGGTCGGTGTAGGCGGCGACCACGCGGCTGCGGAAGCGGCCGTCGGCGGTCAGCGGCGCGGTCACGTCCGCCTCCATGCGGCGGTAGTCCCAGCTGCCGGCACTGACCGAGAACGAGGCGTCGAACTCCTTGCCCGGGCGCTTGCGCAGCAGGTTCACCGTGGCCGACGGCACGCCGGCGCCGCTGAGCAGACCATTGGCGCCGCGGATCACTTCCACCCGGTCGTAGAAGGCGGTGTCGTATTCCTGGTTGGTCGAGCCGCTGTAGGTGGGGATGCCGTCCACCTGGAAATCGGTGATGGCAAAGCCGCGCGCGTAGTACAGCGGGCGCTGGGTGTCATAGAAGGACACGCTGACGCCGGTGACATTGCGCAGCACGTCGTTGAGGCTGAACAACGATTCGTCCTGCAGGCGCTGCAGGCCGATCACCGTGGACGACTGCGGCGTTTCCTGCAGGGTGATCGGCAGGCGGGTGGTGCTGGACGGCGGCGCGGACTGCTCGGCGCGCACGCTTACCCGGTCCAGGGTCTTGGCGTCGGAGGCGTCGGCAGCGACCTCGGCGAACGCCGACGGTGCAACCACGGCGAGGGAGGACAGCAGGGCAGCCGGCAGCAGCGCACGGCGGGGCAGGCGGGTACGGAGAGTCAGGGACATGGCGGGCTCGAAGCGTGAAGGCGGGGAAGGGGCGGCAACAGTCGTCCAGCACCCGGGCGGCGGCTTCGGGCACATCAGGTCCATCTGGGAGCGGCGCGGTCACTGCGCAGGACGCAAATGTAAATAATTCTTAACAACATTACAATTCGCGTCATTGAGCAGGGGTTTGTCGGCGCCTGGCAGGGGCTGGAGCGGGGTCGGATCCCGTTGCCCAGGCAACGGGCCCTGACCCTGCCCTCGGCGCTCGAGCGCGGGTCAGAGCCATCCCGCACGGGAGGGATCCGACCCGCCGCCGCATAAACGCAGACGGCCACCCGAGGGTGGCCGTCCGTTTGCATCCGTAAACCGCAGGCTTACAGCGCCTGCAGTTCCTCGTTGGCGTTGCGCTTTTCCTTGGCCGGGGCCGGCGCGGCCGTCGGTGCCAGGGCTGGCGTCGCGCCTGCTTCCACCGGAACGTCCAGGTAGGGCAGGTGCAGGGTCTGGCTGGTCAGCGTGCGGATCTCGTTGGTCAGCGCGGCACTGTCGTTGAGCTTGCGGCCGTACGACGGCACGATCTCGCGCAGGCGGGCTTCCCAACCGGCCTTCATCTGTTCCGGGAAGGCCTTGGCCATCAGGTCGAGCATGATCGGCGGCGAGGTCGATGCACCCGGCGAAGCGCCCAGCAGCGCAGCGAGGGTGTGGTCCTTGTCGGTCACGATCTCGGTACCGAACTGCAGCACCGCGCCCTTCAGCGGATCACGCTTGATGATCTGCACGCGCTGGCCAGCGGTGACCAGCTTCCAGTCGCCCGGCTTGGCGTTGGGGAAGTACTTGACCAGTTCGGCCTGGCGATCGGCGTCGTTGAGGCGCGCCTGGCCCATCAGGTACTGCACCAGGTCCAGGTTGTCCTTGCCCACTTCCAGCATCGGGCCGACGTTGTTGTGGTTGACCGACGAATACAGGTCCCACCACGAGCCGTGCTTGAGGAACTTGGTGCTGTACAGCGCGAACGGCCCGAACAGGACCACCGGCTTGCCATCCAGCTTGCGCGCATCCAGGTGCGGCACCGACATCGGCGGCGAACCGGTTTCGGCCATGCCGTAGGCCTTCACGCCATGGCGCGAGGTCACGTCCTGGCCCTGGAAGGCGAGGAACTGGCCGCCCACCGGGAAGCCGGCGTAGTCCTTTGATTCCGGGATGCCCGACATCTGCAGCAGCTTCAGCGCGGCGCCACCGGCACCGATGAACACGAAGCGGGCGTGGGTGGTGGACTCGGTGCCGGCCTTGAGATCCTTCACCGTCACGTTCCAGCTCTTGTCCGCGTTCTGCCGCAGGGCGCTGACTTCATGGTTGAGGTGCAGGCCGAAGTTCGGGCTGTGCTGCAGGCCGGCGGTCAGCTGGCGGGTGATGACGCCGAAGTTGACGTCGGTGCCCAGCGGCATCCAGGTCGCGGCGACCTTCTGCTTCGGGTCGCGGCCTTCCATCAGCAGCGGTGCCCACTGCTTGATCTGCGCCGGGTCCTCGGAGTACTGCATGCCGTAGAACAGCGGGTTCTTCACCAGCGCCTGCTGGCGCTTGTGCAGGTAGGCGATGTTGTCATCACCCCAGACGAAGCTCATGTGCGGAGTGGGGTTGATGAAGTCGCTGGGCTGGCTCAGCCGGCCTTCCTTCACCTGGTGCGACCAGAACTGGCGCGAGACCTCGAACGATTCGGCGATGCCGACCGCACGCTTGGTCTCGATGCTGCCATCGGGCAGTTCCGGGGTGTAGTTCAGTTCGGCGAATGCCGAGTGGCCGGTGCCGGCGTTGTTCCAGCCGTCCGAGCTTTCACCGGCGACGCTGTCGAGGCGCTCGTAGACCTGGATGTTCCAGTCCGGCTGCAGTTCCTGCAGGTAGGTGGCCAGAGTGATGCTCATGATGCCGGCGCCGACCAGCACGACGTCGACGGGCTTGTCGTTGCTCGCGGCGGGCACCGAGCGCTGGGTCAGCGGCCAGTACAGGAACAGTGCGGCGACCAGCAACAGCAGCACGAGCAGGGCGAGCAGGGCCTTGCCAAATTTCTTCATGGGGGCGGAATCGTTGGCGGGGGGAAGGGGTCAGGATGCGCAAGAAGCAGGGAAAGAGCGTGAAGAAACAACGCCTTGCAGCATTCCAGGGGCAATTTTAACCGCTTCTGGTCCGATTTTGATGCAACGCAGCATCCGGCCTGCGCGTTCGACCCCATCCCCGGTAGCGCCGGGCCATGCCCGGCGGCTGTTCCCGGCACCGCGCGTCAAGACAGCTCAAGTATCTCGTCACCGGCCTCGTCGACCTCGCCGGTCGCCTTCCAGCCCAGATGCCGATAGAAGCCATACGAGCGCGAACGCGGGTCCGCCGAGCAGGCCAGGAACAGGCGGGTGTGGCCTGAATCGCGGGTCAGGCTGACCACCTCCTGCAGCAGCTGCCGGCCGACGCCGCGGTTCTCGAATTCCGGCAGCAGGGCCAGCACCAGCACCTCGCCGCTTTCGCGGTCGGCAAAGCAGTAGCCGGCCATCCGCTCGCCCTCCCAGGCGACGCGGCCGATGGAATCGCCATCGGCGATGCCTGCGGCCCAGCTCTCTTCGGTGATGCCCAGTTCGGCCAGCTGCGCGGCGCTGAAGGCGTTTTCGCGGGTGCGCCCACGAAGGTCGATGCAGGCAGCGGCATCATCGGGGAGGGCATCGCGGTAGTGGATCGTCATCTGGGAAACCTGTGGTCGAACGGACCCACATGATTGTGGACGACCCGCATGGAGATTGGATGGAGACGGCGGCGGTCTTCAATCACTGCCGATGGTGAAGTATTCCGCCGCGAAGTAGGCCAGTTGATAGGCCAGTGTCGCTGCGGCCAGCACCAGTTGCATGCGCGCGCTGCGCAGATGCCATCCCAGCGCCGCAACGATGAGCATCAGCGCCGTGTGCAACGGGTAGGCATCCCCCAGCAGCCGCCATCGGCTTCCCCCCTTGATCGCGGTGTCCACAAGGTCCAGTAGCGTCAATATCGCGATCACCCCGAAGATCCAGCGCCGCCGCTGCATCAGGTAGTGGCCGTAACTGCCGTAGTCGCGCAGATCGTCGGGAAACAGCAGCGCGCACAGCAGGAACCAGGTCGCGCTGTAGGTGATCACGAACAGATAGGTTTCAAATGTCCAGCGATGCACTTCAACGAGGCGGAATTCCCACCACCAGAAGGTGACCAGCGACACCAGCGTCCACATCACCCAGCACAGGTGCAGCGCCGAACAGCCACGCCGCTGCGGGTGTTCGATGATCTGCGCCAACCCCTTCAGCAGGGTGGTGATGGACAGGCCGAGGATGATCCCCATCACCACGCGGATATGCAGGAATACCGGTTCGGTTTCCATCAGCCAGCCCCCTCGTCGGTTGCGCCGATGCTTGCACAAAAAGGGGACGTAGGGATCAAGTCGTTTGTGGCAAGAAGGACTTGATCCCCTCGCTGCCCTCTTTTCAGCGCCTGCGCTGCACCAGCGCCGAGGCGGCGTCCAGCACCGCCCGGGTCAGCAGGGCCATGGTCTGCACGTCGCCCTTCCAGTGCTGCCAGTACAGCGGCACGTCTTCCCACGCGCGCTGCCGCACATACACCAGGCGCCCGGCATCCAGATGGCGCTTGACCAGCGGCAGGGGGTTCATCGTCCAGCCGAGCCCGCCCAGATTGGCCTGGACGAAGGCACGGGTGGAGGGAATCCACCAGGTCGGCGCAGTGCTGGGCAGGTCGGCGCCGGCCATGCGCCGGGCGAATCGCGACTGCATGTCGTCCTTGCGGTTGAACACCAGCACCGGTGCCTGCGCCAGTGCCTGCGCGGTGACGCCCTTGGCGAAATGGCGCTCGCGGAATTCCGGCGTACAGGTCGCGGCGTAGCGGATGCTGCCCAGCGCGTGGATCTGGCAGCCCTGCACCGGCTCGTCCAGGGTGGTCACCGCACCCAGCACGGTGCCCTGGCGCAGCAGCTCGACGGTGTGGTCCTGGTCTTCCACCCGCAGGTCCAGGGTAGTGCCGGTGCCCTGCGCGAACTGCTGCGCGGCCTGCGGGAACCAGGTCTCCAGACTGTCGTGGTTCACCGCCACCGGGATGCTCGCCTGCGGCAGGTCTTCGTCGGCCAGGCCCATTCGGTGCAGGGCATCGTGCTCCAGCAGGGCGGTCTGCTCGGCCAGCTGCACCAGCAGCTGGCCTTCGGCGGTGGCAGTCGCCGGCGTGCCACGTTTGACCAGCAGCCGGCCGATGCGGTCTTCCAGTGCCTTGACCCGCTGCGAGATGGCCGAGGGGGTGACGTTGAGCGACTGCGCGGCACGGTCGAAGCTGCCTTCGCGGATCACTGCAGCCAGGGCCCGCAGCTGGGCATGGTCGATGCGCATGGCGATTAAGCTCCGCTAATGTTGGTTTAGTAAGTTTAGCTCGTCTTTTCTATGTTGCGGCGCGACAATGGCGCCCGTTCCGGTGCTGTCCGCCTTCGCGAGGCACCGCTCCCCCCAAGCAAGACAAGGTAGTGAATCCCATGTTCTCGGTCATCTCCGCCAGCACCGGCCTTGGTGCCTGGTTCAGTGGTGCGGCTACCGGCATCGGCCTGTTTGCCGTGGTCGGCGCCCAGAGCGCCTTCATCCTGCGTCAGGGCATCCTGCGCAAGCACATCGTGCCGGTGGTGGCCACCTGTGCGGCCATCGATGCGATCTTCATCTTCGCCAGCGTGGCCGGCCTGCGCACGCTCACCACAGCGTTGCCGTGGCTGACCACCGCCGTCCTCTGGACCGGCGTGGCCTTCCTGGCCTGGTATGCGATGAAGTCGGCACGCCGTGCGATCGCCGGCGGCGGCGGCATGGGCGAAGCCGATAGCGATGACGGCAGCCGCCGTGCGGTGCTGATGGCGGCGGTCGGCTTCTCGCTGATCAACCCGCACTTCTGGCTGGACATGATGGTGATCGGCTCGATCGCCGAGAACTTCGGCAATGCACGCATGGCCTTCGCGGCCGGCGTGGTCACCGCCAGTTGCCTGTGGCTGACCGCGCAGGGCCTGGGCGCGCGCCTGCTGGCACCGCTGTTCACCAAGCCCAGCACCTGGCGCGTGCTGGACGGCACCATCGCGGTGATCCTCAGCATCCTGGCCCTCACTCTGGCGGTGCGCGGGGTCCATTGACCCGGCGCACGCCCCCCGAACCCACGTCCTGACTCTCTCTCCAAGGTAAAGGTAGTGGTAACGACGGCACCGGCAACGGTGCCGTCGTTTTTTCTGTCCACTGGCGGATGCGTCGACGGGTTGCCTAGAATCGGCCTGCGGACAAGGGGTCCGTCTCCAAGGGGGAAGGATGCGCAGGACTGTGCTTGCCGTGCTGCTGTGCACGGTCGTGGGAGGGGCGACGGCGGGGGCCGGCGAGGTCGATCTGGACCGCTATCTCCGGCAGGAAGCGTTTACCGACATCAGGATTTCGCCCGGGGGCGAGTACGTGGCTGCCACGGTCCCGATCGAGGCGGGCACTGCGCTGGCGATCTACAGGATCGCCGACATGAAGATGGTCGGCACCTTCCGGCCGCCCCGCAACAACCATGCCCACACCTTTGATTGGGTCAGCAATGACCGTCTGCTGGTGGGAATGGCGCAGAAGTTCGGCGTGCTTGATCGCCCCGCGCTCACCGGCGAACTGTTCGGTATCAACGCCGATGGCAAGGGCGGTGAACTGCTGGTCGGCTACCGCACGGCTGAAACCGGCCTGGGCACCAACATCAAGGTCAAGCCGGCCGGCATGGTGGCAGCGTTCCTCACCGACGAATTGAAGGATGACGACCGCAACGTACTGGTTGCGGTAACACCGTTCACGGCCAACGCCTTCACCCAGTTGGAGCGGATGGACGTGAACACCGGTCGCCGCAATGCCGTGGCGCGGGCGCCGATCGCACAGGCGGAATTCACTACCGATGCCCAGGGTGAGGTGCGCTTTGCCTACGGTTCCGGCACCGACGAGACGAACAAGAAGCTCTATTACCGCGCAGGTGCCAGCAGCGAGTGGGTGCTGCTGAACGATGAGGCGCTCAGCCGACGCATCGAGGCGGCTATCGGCTTCTCTGCTGATGGCCGCCTGGCCTATCTGCAGACCGAGCAGGCCGAGGGACCCGATGCAATCGTCAGTTGGGACCCGCAGAGCAACGAGCGTCGGGTGGTACTGCGCGATGAGGTGGTCGATCCGCATCGGATCATCTTCCGGCCGGGAACCCGCGTGCCGGTGGGAGCCGAGTTCCTTGGCGACGTGCCACGGACGCGCTTCTTCGACGAAGCCTCGGCCGAAGCGCGCCTGTACCGCAGTCTCGAGGCAGGGCTGGGCGGCCCCGTGTACATCACCTCCAGTACCCGCGATGGCCGCACGGTGCTGGTGGAATCGCACTCCGCGCGCAACCCGGGCGACTTCTATCTGTACGACACCATCGACAAGAAGGCGCGCCACCTCATCAGCCGCAGTGACTGGATCGATCCGGCGCAGAGCGCCGTCGTCCAACCGGTCAGCCTGAAGGCGCGTGACGGGTTGGCGCTGCATGGCTTCCTCACCCTGCCGGCAGGCCAGCCGGCCACCGGCCTGCCCATGGTGGTGATGCCACATGGTGGGCCGATCGGGATCTTCGACGACGGAACGTACGACGTGGATGCGCAGATGCTGGCTGCTGCCGGCTATGCCGTGCTCCAGGTCAACTACCGTGGTTCGGCCAACTATGGGCGTGCGCACGCCCAGGCCGCGAAGCTGCAGTGGGGACGGGCGATGCAGGACGATGTCACCGATGCCACGCGCTGGGCCATCGCTGAAGGCATCGCCGACAAGAGCCGCATCTGCATCTACGGCGGCAGCTATGGCGCCTATGCGGCGATGATGGGACCGGTGCGCGAGCCCGGCCTGTATCGCTGCGCTGCCGGCTATGTCGGTGTCTATGACCTGCCGTTGATGTACGCCCGCGGTGACATCCAGGATGATGCATCCGGATTGACCTATCTGCGCGAATGGGTCGGCCGCCCGAAGGAGCTGGTGGAGCAATCACCGGTCAACCTCGCCGCACAGATCCGCGTGCCGGTGCTGCTGGCGGCAGGAAGGGAAGATCAACGCGCACCGGTGGTGCATACCCAACGCATGGAGGCGGCGCTGAAGCAGGCCGGCACGCCGGTGGAAGCGCTGTACTACAAGGCCGAGGGGCACGGTTTCTACAGTCCGGCCAACCGGCGTGACTACTACACCCGGTTGCTTGCCTTCCTGTCGCGCAGCCTGGGCGGCGAAGCCGCCAGCGCGACCGCAGGTGCTGACAAGGCGCCGTGAGGCAGACCAGCCGCGTCCTGCGGACCCGATGCCGGGCAGGGGATGCCCGGCTTCAAGGAGAACGTCATGAAGCATGCAAGGGTGCTGGCCGCATTGATGGCCATCTGCGGCGCGGGTGGGGTGGATGCCGCGGAGGTTTCGCTGGACGGCTATGTACGTCGTGCGGAGTTCAATGACATCCAGCTCTCGCCCACCGGCGAGTACCTGGCCATGACCTTGCCGCTGGACGGCGCAACTGCCGTGGCGGTGCTGCGTACCGACACGATGGAGCTGGTCGGCAATTTCCGGCCGCCACGCAACAATCATGCAGCCGAGGTCGACTGGGTGAGTGATACCCGCCTGCTGATCGGTCTGGCCGAAAAATGGGGTCCGCTGGACCAACCGCGGCCGACGGGCGAACTGTATGCCATCGACGCCAATGGCAAACGCGGTGATCTTCTGGTCGGTTACCGTGCGCGCCCGGACGAGCCCGGCTTCGTGACCGGGCGGGTGGCCGAGCAGGTGGCTGCATTCCTGGCCGATCCGCTGCCTGCCGACGAACGCAATGTATTGATCTCGCTGTGGCCATTCGCCAACGACACCAATACGCGCCTGGAAAGGATGGACGTCATCACCGGGCGCCGCATCCCCGTTTCGCGTTCACCGGTGCAGCGCGCGACGTTCACCACCGACAATCAAGGTGAACTGCGCTTCGCCCACGGTGCCGCTGCCGACAATGTCAACAAGCTCTACTACCGCGAAGGGCGCGATCGTTGGGCGCTGGTCAACGACGAAGGCAACAGTCACCGCATCGAACGCCCGATCGGCTTTTCCGCCGACAACCGCCTGGCCTACCTGGTGGTGGAGCAGGCCCGCGGCCCGGACGCGGTGGTCAGCTGGGACCCGGTCAGCGGAGAGCGGCGCACGCTGCTGCAGGACGATACCGTTGACCCTACCCGCGTGGTCTACCAGCCCGGCACACGCGTGCCGGTGGGCATCCAGTTCGTCGGCGCTGTTACGCGTACGGCCTTCTTCGATGAGCAGTCGCCGACCGCCAGCATCCAGCGCAAGCTTGAAAAGGCGTTTCCAGGGCAGGCGGTGAGCCTGCTCTCCGGCACCCGCGACAACGCTCGCCTGCTGGTGAAGGTGAGCTCGGCGACCAATCCCGGCGATTATTTCCTGTACACCACCGCCACCCGCAACGCCGCTTTTCTCACCAGCCGCCATCGCTGGTTCGATCGCGAGAGCGGTGCCAGCGTGCGCCCGGTTACCCTGGCTGCGCGGGATAGCCTGCCGCTGCACGGCTTCCTAACCCTGCCCAAGGACAGTGATGGGCACAATTTGCCGATGGTGGTGGTCCCGCACGGTGGCCCGATCGGTGTGTTCGATGACGGTGGTTTCGAGCGCGAGAATCAGTTGCTGGCCGACGCCGGTTACGCGGTGCTGCAGGTCAACTTCCGTGGCTCGGGCAATTACGGCCGGGCGCATACACAGGCCGCTGCCCAGCAATGGGGCCGCGCGATGCAGGACGATGTGACCGACGCCACGCGTTGGGCGATCACCCAAGGCATCGCCGACGGCGGACGCATCTGCATCTACGGCGCCAGCTACGGTGCGTACTCGGCGATGATGGGTGTCGTGCGCGAGCCCGGGCTGTACCGGTGCGCGGCAGGCTATGTCGGCGTGTACGACCTGCCGTTGATGTTCAAGCGTGGCGATATCCAGGATCGTGCTTCGGGCGTGACCTACCTGCAGCAGTGGCTGGGCGACCCGGCGACACTGGATGCCGTGTCGCCGGTCAACCTGGCGGCACGCATCAAGGTGCCGGTGCTGCTGGCCGCTGGTCGTGAAGACCTTCGCGCGCCCGTGCAGCACACCGAGCGCATGGAGGCCGCGTTGAAGCAGGCCGGCGTACCGGTGGAAGCGGTGTACTACCCACGCGAGGGGCATGGGCTGTACAGCGAAGCCAACCAGCGCGATTACTACACCCGGTTGCTTGCCTTCCTGTCGCGCAGCCTGGGCGGTGGTACGGCAGCAGCCGCGACGGCTCCGAGCAAAGCCAAGGCACCCTGAAACAGATGCGGCGGCAACCGCGATGGTTGCCGTCGCAGCGACCCGCCAATGGGCGTTACTTCACCCCGTGCATCATCCGCTTCAACAGCGGCGCGGCGATGAAGGCCAGCAACGCGCAGCCCAGACCGATCCACATAAGCAGCCAGAACAGGTGCGCATAGGCGCCGGCGGCAGCGGCCATGTCCAGTGTTTCGCCTTCGGGCACGTCAATCGCCGCCAGTTTGCCGAACAGGGCAGCCAGTGTTTCCGAGAAGGCCGTGGCGAGGAACCAGGTGCCCATCATCAGGCTCATCACCCGCGGTACGGCCAGCTGGGTCACCGCCGACAGGCCGACCGGCGACAGGCACATCTCGCCGCTGGCCAGCAGGAAGTAGGCCAGTACCAGCCACCACACGCTGGCCATCTCGCCGGTGGCGCCGACGTGCTGCGCGGCCAGCGCCAGCGGCACGAACGACAGCGCGCCGATCACCAGGCCCCAGGCTGATTTCACCGGCTTGCCCGGTTCCCAGCCGCGGCGGTCCATCCACGTCCACAGCGCAGCGAAGGCTGGCGCCAGCAACACCAGGAACAGGCCGCCCAGATAGGTCAGCGAACCGGCGGTCTGCGGAATCACCAGGCAGTCACGCACCAGCAGCACCAGCATCAGCGCAACGATGCCGATGAAGAACGTACGCGGCGCGGCCGAACCAGGACGGCGTTCGGACAAGCGCGCGCTGACCACGAAGCCCAGCGGCGCCAGCAGCAGCGACACGATCGACCACGGCAGCGGCGAGCCTTCGCGGATCACCAGCGCCGGCACGATGTCCTTGGTCAGCAGGCGATCAGTAAAGGTCACCCACGAGCCGTACGACTGCTCGTACATCGTGAAGAACACCAGCGCCATGAAGATCAGCACCATCAGCGCGATCATCTGCTGGCGCTGCACCGGCGTGCACTTCGTGCCGGTGAACCACGCGAACCAGACCAGCACGCCGCCCAGCACCACCAGCATCAGCATCAGCGCCAGGCTGATTTCACCGCCAAGCGCGAAGGCACCGTTGCCGGCCGCCCACATCAGCCAGGCCACCGGCAGCACGCCGATCACCGCGCACAGGTAGATCAGCCATTCGCGCGGCAGGCCCAGCACCTTCTGCTTCAACGTGGCCGGCTGCGGCGGTTCGGCGTGGCCCTGCAGGTACTTCTGGCCCCACAGGAACATCGCCAGGCCGGCGATCATGCCGATGCCGGCCGCACCGAAACCATACTTCCAGCCGTAGACCTCGCCGAGGAAACCGCACACCAGCGAGGAGAACAGGGCGCCCAGGTTGATGCCGGCGTAGAACAGCGAGAAGCCCGAATCGCGGCGCGGATCGTCCTGTGGGTAGAGCTTGCCGACGATGGTGGAGATGTTCGGCTTGAGGAAGCCGACGCCCATGATGATCAGCGCCAGCGACAGGTAGGTCACGGCCAGTGCCGAGGTGTCGCGCACCACTTCACCATTGACCCGGTACGCCGCGTGGCCCTCGAAGGCCATGCCGAGGTGGCCGAGCACCAGCAGGATGCCGCCGAACAGCACCGCCCGGCGCATGCCCAGCCAGCGGTCGGCCAGCATGCCGCCGAACACCGGGATGCAGTACACCAGGCCGCCGTAGGCACCGAGCAGGTCCAACCCGGCCTTGTCGCCGAACAGGTGGTATTTGGTGAGATACAGCAGCAGCAGCGCCTTCATGCCGTAGAAGGAGAAGCGCTCCCACATTTCGGTGAAGAAGCAGACGTAGACGCCCTTGGGGTGACCCAGGAAGTCGTCGGAAGCGATAGCAGTGGAATTCATCGCGGAATTATAGGCCCGCGCCCGCTTTCAGTAGATCCACGCCATGCGTGGATGGCCGCCCCGGTACATGGCCTACAGATACCGCAACCAGGCCAGGTCGCGTCGCCGTGCCTTGAACCGCGCGAACGCCCGCGTTGGTGGATACAGCACCACCGCCAGCGCGCAGGCCACCAGCAGCAGGCCGGCCACCGAGTCCAGTGCATACAGGCAACCGTGGGTCGGGCCCCAGGCCTTCAGCGCGGCCAGGTACAGCAGCTTCAGCACGTACAGGTGCAGCAGGTAGAAGAACATCGGCGCTGCACCGATATCGGCCAGCGGCCGCAGCGCACGCGCCAGCGGCGGCCACTCATACAGCCGCAACAGCAGCAGGCCCGCGCCAAGGGTCAGCAGCAGGAACTGCAGCGAGGGCGGGTACTTGGTGATGTTGAACACGCTCATCCACGTGCGCAGCGTGGTCTGCTGGTACTGCCAGGGCGCGTCGCCATAGTCGTTGGCGAAGCGCAGCAGGGCGAAGGCGGCCAGCGCGCCCAGCCCGGCCCACAGCAATCGCTGTCGGCGCTGTTCCGGGTCGCTGCTGGCAGCGAACCACGGCGCCATCAGGTAGCCCAGCGCGATCACCCCGATCCACGGCAGCACCGGGTAGGAGGTACGCAGGCTCAACGGCCCCGCCTCGATCCAGTCACGCTGGTGCAGCACCTTCCACAGCACCGCCAGGGCGCCGTCGCCCTGCACGCGTACGCCATCCAGCAGGTTGTGGCCAACCACCAGCGCCACCGCCAGCATCGCCAGCACCGGCCGCGGCAGCCACAGCAGGCCAGCCAGCGCGATCATGCTCAGGCCGATCGCCCAGATCACCTGCAGGTACACCGTGTCCGGCGGGAACTGGAAGGTCCAGGCGAAGTTGACCAGGGTCAGTTCCAGCACCACGAGGAACAGGCCGCGCTTGAGCAGGAAGGCGGCGATGGCGCGGCGCGGGTCGGCCTGGCGTTGACCATACAGCCACGCCGACAGGCCGGTCAGCAGCACGAACACCGGTGCGCACAGGTGCGCCAGCAGGCGGCAGGCGAACAGGGCAGGGGACACGGTCGCCGCGTCCATCGGGTCGCTCACCTGGTACTGCAGGAAGAACGTCTCGCGGACGTGGTCGAGCAGCATCAGCAGCATCACGGTGCCGCGCAGCTGGTCGATGGAGGCCAGCCGGGGGGAGGCAGAGGAGGGCATGCGGTGGGGGCGTATGGGGCGGCGGAAAGTTATAACATAGCGTTTGCGGCATGCCCACTCGGGCTTTGCCGCATCGGTTCGCTGGCCGTGCCGCTGCGGGTCTGTGTCTGTTCCGTGCTCGGCCCCCATCCTTTGGCACGCTGGACTTGCTGGCCCCTGAACGCTAGCGTGCAAGGGATTTTTTGCCAGCAGGGGCTTTCATGAACCATGACGCTGCGCCCAAGCAGCTCACTTTCCGCGCGGTGGTCCTTGCCATCGTGCTGGCGGTGGTGCTGTCGGCCGCAAACGCCTATCTCGGTCTGTTCGCAGGCCTGACCATCGCCACCGCGATTCCCGCCGCGGTCATTTCCATGGGCGTGCTGCGCCTGCTGGGTGGCGGTTCCATCCTTGAGAACAACATCGTGCAGACCGGCGCTTCGGCCGGTTCGTCGATCGCCGCCGGTGTGATCTTCACCATCCCCGCGCTGGTGATCATGGGCTACTGGCCGGACTTCAAGTACTGGTGGGTGCTGGGCATCGCCGGTCTCGGTGGCCTGCTGGGCGTGCTGTTCTCGGTGCCGCTGCGGCGTTCGATGATCGTCGAAGACCCGCTTCCGTTCCCGGAAGGCAAGGCGGCGGCCGAAGTGCTCAAGGCCGGTGAAAACCCCGGCCCGGGCCTGAAGATCCTCGGCCTGTCGGCAGTGATCGGTGCCTTCGTGAAGCTGGCCGCGGAAAGCGGCATGCGCCTGATCCCCGATGCCTGGGCCACCTCGGCCTATGTCGGCAGTTCCAAGATCACCGCGTTCATCGGTACCAACCTGTCGCCGGCGCTGCTGGGCGTGGGCTACATCGTCGGCCTCAACGTCGGCATCGTGGTGGTGTCCGGCTCGATCCTGACCTGGCACATCGCCATTCCGATCTACCAGGCGTTCTTCATGAACACCGATCCGGCGCTGGCCGCCTCGATCGCCACCGCCTCGTCCACCGAAGCGGCGTTCGCCATCTGGGGCGCGAAGATGCGTTACCTGGGCGTCGGCGCGATGCTGATCGGTGGCATCTGGACCCTGATCTCGCTGCGCAAGTCGCTGCTCAACGGCGTCAAGAGCGGCTTTGCGGCCGCGCGCAAGAGCGGTGGCCCGGTACTGGCGCACACCGAGCGCGACCTGCCGATGAAGTGGATGCTGGTGGCCCTGGTGGTGTTCACCCTGCCGCTGCTGGCGCTGTACCAGGCCATCGTCGGCCAGTGGCACGTATCGATCCCGATGACCCTCATCATGATCGTCGCCGGCTTCCTGTTCGTTTCGGTATCGGCCTACCTGGCCGGTCTGATCGGCTCGTCCAACAATCCGGTCTCGGGCATCACCATCTCCACCATCCTGTTCGCTTCGGCGGTGCTGGTGCTGCTGCTGGGCAAGGATGGCCTGCAGCCGGTCGGTGCCTTCGGTGCGCCGCTGGGCGCGGTGGCCGCGATCATGATCGGCGCGGTGGTGTGCTGTGCCGCCGCCGTGGGTGGCGACAACCTGCAGGACCTCAAGGCCGGCTACATCGTCGGTGCCACCCCGTGGAAGCAGCAGCTGATGCTGGGCATCGGCGCGTTCTCGTGCGCGCTGATCATGGCCCCGGTGCTGAACCTGCTGGCCACCGCCTACGGCATCGGCGTCAAGTCGGAGCTGCATCCGAATGCGCTGGCCGCACCGCAGGCGAACCTGATGGCGTCGGTGGCCAAGGGCCTGTTCGGCGGCGAGCTGCCGTGGACCTTCATCGGCATCGGTGCCGTGGTCGGTGCCGCCATCATCGCGTTCGACAGCTGGCTGAAGTCGCGCAACTCGCGTTTCCGCGTGCCGGTGCTGGCCGCGGCGATCGGCATCTACCTGCCGCTGGAACTGATGGTGCCGATCTTCCTCGGTGGCCTGATCTCCTACCTGGTCGAGCGCTTCCACAAGGTGCGCGCCGATGACGAAGAGGGCCGCGACCGCGTGCACAAGCCGGGCGTGCTGTTCGCTGCCGGCCTGATCACCGGTGAGGCGCTGATGGGTATCGCCATCGCCGTGCCGATCGTGGTCAGCAGCCGCGCCGACGTGCTCGCCGTGCCGTTCCACCTGCCGGCCGCGCAGTGGATCGGCCTTGCCGTGCTGTTCCTGGTCGGCTGGCTGATCTACCGCACCGGCAAGCGCGCCGTGGCATGACGCCCACGGGGTCGGATCCCTTCCCGCAGGGAAGGGCTCTGACCCCATGCTGGCAGCGTTTGGGGTCAGAGCCGATTCCTGCGGAATCGGATCCGACCCCGACCTCCGACAAACCGCGCTTCGGCGCGGTTTGCTTTTTCTGGCGGCAGCTCAGCCCGGGCCATGACCGATGGCCTTGGCAGGCCCGGCCGCGCAGGCCTACCATCGGTTTTTTGCCGTCCTGCGGAGACCCCGATGAAACTGCGTCATGCCCTGCTGCCACTGAGCCTGCTGGCTGCCCTGCCCAGCGTCGCCGCTGCCCGTGGCCTGGAAATCCGCGACATGGTGGCCATGGACCGCGTCTCCGCGCCGGTACTGACCGCTGACGGCGGCACCGTGGTGTTCGCCAAGCGCAGCACCGATGCCAACCTCAAGGCCAGCACCGCCCTGTTCGCGCGTAACCTGCGCACCCGCGATGCGGCACCGCCGAAGCAGATCACCCCGGCCGGCTGGAACGTCAACTCGGCCTCGTTGTCGGCCAATGGCCAGACCGTGTACTTCCTGAGCGCCAAGAACGGCAGCCAGCAGCTGTACTCGCTGCCGATCACTGGCGGTGCTCCGCACCAGCTGACCGATTTCCCGGTGGACGTGGACAGCTACCACGTGTCGCCGCAGGACGACCGCGTGCTGTTCAGCGCCGGCGTGTTCCAGGCCTGTGCCTCGGACCTGGCCTGCACCGAAAAGAAGCTGAAGGACGTGGCCGGCGCCAAGGCCAGCGGCAAGGTCTTCGATTCGCTGTTCGTGCGCCACTGGGATACCTGGAACGACGGCCGTCGCAACACCTTGTTCGTCGCCCCGCTGCCGGCGGCCAAGGCCGGTGCGGTCAAGGGCGCTTCGGCGCTGAGCGCGACCATCGATGGTGACGCTCCGTCCAAGCCGTTCGGTGGCAATGATGATTTCGCGTGGTCGCCGGATGGCAGCAGCGTGGTCGCCAGCATCCGCGTGGCCGGCAAGCAGGAGTCGTGGTCGACCAACTTCGACCTGTACCGCTTCGATGCCGCCGGCAAGCAGGCGCCGGTCAACCTGACCGCCTCCAACCCGGCCTGGGATGCCGGCCCGGTGTTCAGCGCCGACGGCAAGACCCTGTTCTACCGCGCGATGAAGCGCCCGGGCTTCGAGGCCGATCGCTTCGGCCTGATGGCGATGGACCTGGCCAGCGGCAAGACCCGCGAGATCGCTCCGCAGTGGGACCGTTCGGCTGGTGGCATCGCCCTGTCCGCCGACGGCACCAGCATCTACACCACTGCCGATGACCTCGGCGAACACCCGCTGTTCCAGATCGATGTGGCCAGCGGCAAGGCCACCAAGCTGATCGGCGACGGCAGCGTCACCGCTGTCGACGTGGCCGGCAACAGCGTGGCGATCACCCGCAACAGCCTGAAGAGCAACGACCAGGTGCTGGTCGGCCTGCTGCCGGCCGCTGGCGAGCCGATCGGTGCGCTGCGCGCGCTGACCCCCGCCGCTGGCGAGGTGCTGAAGGACGTGTCGTTCGGCGACTACGAGCAGTTCGAGTTCAAGGGCTGGAACAACGACACCGTCCATGGCTATGTGGTCAAGCCGCACAACTACCAGGAAGGCAAGTCCTACCCGGTCGCGTTCCTGATCCATGGCGGCCCGCAGGGCAGCTTCGGCAATGGCTGGAGCTACCGCTGGAACCCGCAGACCTATGCGGGCCAGGGCTACGCGGTGGTGATGATCGACTTCCATGGCTCCACCGGTTACGGCCAGGCCTTCACCGATGCGATCAGCCAGCACTGGGGTGACCGTCCGCTGGAAGACCTGCAGAAGGGCTGGAGCGCGGCGCTGAAGAAGTACGATTTCCTCAACGGTGACAAGGCCTGTGCACTGGGCGCCAGCTACGGCGGCTTCATGGTCAACTGGATCGCCGGCAACTGGAACAGCCCGTTCAAGTGCCTGGTCAACCATGACGGCGTGTTCGACCAGCGCATGATGGGTTACGCCACCGAAGAACTGTGGTTCACCGAATGGGAGCAGGGCGGTACCCCGTACCAGAAGGCGGCGAACTACGAGAAGTTCAATCCGGTCAACCACGTGGCTGACTGGAAGAAGCCGATCCTGGTGATCCACGGCCAGCAGGACTTCCGCATTCCGGTCGAGCAGGGCCTGGCCGCGTTCACCGCTGCCCAGCGCCAGGGCATCGAGTCGAAGTTCCTGTACTTCCCGGATGAAAACCACTGGGTGCTGAAGCCGAACAACAGCATCCTGTGGCATGACACCGTCAACGCCTGGCTGAAGCAGCACATCGGCGAATAAGCGATACCGGTGCCGCCCTTCGGGGCGGCGCTTTTGTTTCGCCATCTGCTTCACCGGTGGGTGCCGACCGTTGGTCGGCACACCTTCCTGAGCTTCCGCCAACAGCAGCCGAGCGCGGCTCGGCTCTACAAGAGCGCCTGCATGCCTTCGACTGCCCTGATCCAGAACGACATCGTCGTCTTCGGTTTGATCGCCGCCACTCTTGGCGCCGTGTTCTGGACCGCTTCGCGCGAGCAGGGCCTGTGGAAGCGCTTCTATACCTTCGTGCCGGCGCTGCTGCTGTGTTACCTGCTGCCGGGCATCTACAACACATTCGGCCTGATCGACGGGCAGAACACCAAACTGTACAACCCGGTCGCGCGTGACATCCTGCTGCCGGCGGCGCTGATCCTGTTGACCCTGGCGGTGGACATCAAGGGCATCCTGCGGCTGGGGCCGAAACTGGTGCTGATGTACCTGGGTGCCTCGGCCAGCATCATGCTGGGTGCGGTGGTGGCGTTCCTGGTGATGCGTGCGATCCATCCCGATACCGTCGCCGGCGATACCTGGGCCGGCATGGCCGCACTGGCCGGCAGCTGGATCGGCGGTGGTGCCAACATGCTGGCCATGCGCGAAGTGTTCGACGTCAACGCGACCACCTTCGGCCAGTTCGCGGTGGTCGATGTGGGGGTTGGCTACGTGTGGATGGCGGCGCTGATCTTCCTCGCCGGGCGCGCGGCGAAGATCGATGCACGCAGTGGAGCCGACACGTCGGCAATTGATGAGCTGAAAGAGCGCATCACCCGCTTCCAGGCCGAACACGAGCGCATCCCCAGCCTGACCGACCTGATGCTGATCGTGGCCGTGGCCTTCGGTGGCGTCGGTCTTGCCCACGCCATCGGCGCGCCGCTGGCGGCGTGGTTCAAGGTCAATGTCAGCTGGGCATCGCAGTTCAGCCTGGATGCGCCGTTCGTGTGGGTGGTGGTGCTGTCGACCACGCTCGGCCTGGGGCTGAGCTTTACCCGGGCTCGCAACCTGGAGGGTGCGGGCGCCTCACGACTGGGCTCGCTGCTGCTGTATTTCCTGATCGCCTGCATCGGCATGCAGATGGATCTGCTGGCGCTGCTGGATCGCCCGTGGCTGTTCCTGCTCGGCATCATCTGGATCAGCGTGCACATCGCGCTGCTGTGGTGCCTGGGCAGGCTGCTGAAGGTGCCGTTCTTCTACTTCGCCATCGGCTCGCAGTCGAACATCGGCGGCCCGGCCTCAGCGCCGGTGGTGGCCGCTGCGTTCCATCCGGCGCTGGCACCGGTGGGCGTGCTGCTGGGCACGATGGGGTATGCCACCGGCACCTATCTGGCGTATGTGGTCGGCATCACCCTGCGCGCGCTGGCAGGGCAGGGTTGATCCTGTAGAGCCGAGCCCATGCTCGGCTGCTTGTGCATTTGTGCAGGCAACGGCGAAGAGCAGCCGAGCATGGGCTCGGCTCTACAGTAGATCCACGCCATGCGTGGATGCTTTACGCCTGCAGCAACCCGCGTTCGATCAGCCACGCTCTGGCGTCTTCGGCATCCTGCTCGAACCACGCCTTCGTCGACCCCAAGCGATACGTGTAGCCCCACGCATCCATGTCGGCCATCAGCCGCTCGCTGCCGACGCCAGGCAGGTGCCCGGCCAGCACGATCTGCAGGTAGCAGGTGGCGTCTTCTTCGGGTACCGAATCGGTGGCGTCGGTATGCACCTGCGCGCGCCGCTCCGGCGGCAGCACGATCAGGTGGCAGGCCTCGTGCAGCATCGAGTGCACCGGCGTGTCATCGCGCACGTACACGTCGCTGGCGATGATGCCGGCCTCGGGCTCGCCCCAGTAACTGCCCGGGATCGGTTCGCCGGCCGCAACGTGGTGCAGCCGCAGCTCATGTGCAGCGAGCAGGCGCTGGGCATCGGCGAAGGCGATGTCGCCGACGCGGGTAACGTTCGGTTCGGGCGTGGTATCAGTCATGCGGGTCAGGCAGCCCCGCCCATGCAGGCACGGGCGGGGCAGGGGGTCAGGGTTTGTCCGGGCCTTCAGGCAGCGCCACGGAAATGTCCAGCACGTCGTGCTGGCCATCCTTGACCAGATCCACCTTCACTGCATCGACGTCGATGTTGACGTACTTCTTGATCACTTCCAGCAGCTCGCGCTGCAGCAGCGGCAGGTAGTCGGGACCGCCACGGTGGCTGCGCTCCTGCGCGATGATGATCTGCAGGCGGTTCTTGGCGGTTTCGGCGGTGGTCTTCTTCGCTTTGAGGAAATCAAACAGGCCCATGCTTACCCTCCGAACAGCTTGCTGAAGAAGCCCTTCTTCTCGACGTTGGTGAAGCGCATCGGGCGTTCTTCGCCGAGGATGCGTGCGACGGCGTCGTCATAGGCCTGGCCGGCAGCGGATTCGCCATCCAGGATGACCGGTTCGCCCTTGTTGGAGGCATTGAGGACGTCACCCGATTCGGGGATCACGCCGATCGCCTTCAGGCCGAGGACCTCCTCGACGTCGGTGATGCTGAGCATCTCGCCGCTTTCCACGCGCACCGGGGTGTAGCGGGTCAGCAGCAGGAAGGCCGGCACGTCCTGGCCGGATTCGGCCTTGTGGGTCTTCGAATCGAGCAGGCCGATGATGCGGTCCGAGTCGCGTACCGAGGACACTTCCGGGTTCACCACCACCACTGCGCGGTCGGCGAAGTACATCGCCAGGAAGGCGCCTTTCTCGATGCCTGCCGGGGAGTCGCAGATGATGTACTCGAAGCCGTCGGCGGCCAGGTCCTTCAGGACCTTGCCCACGCCTTCCTGGGTCAGCGCATCCTTGTCGCGGGTCTGCGAGGCAGCCAGCACGAACAGGTTGTCGAAGCGCTTGTCCTTGATCAGGGCCTGCTTGAGGGTGGCTTCGCCGTGCACGACATTCACGAAGTCGTACACCACGCGGCGTTCGCAGCCCATGATCAGGTCGAGGTTGCGCAGGCCGACGTCGAAGTCGATCACCGCCACCTTCTTGCCACGCTTTGCCAGGCCGCATGCAAGGCTGGCGCTGGAAGTGGTCTTGCCGACGCCGCCTTTGCCGGAGGTGACTACGATGATTTCAGCCAAAGGACTTCTCCTGATGATTCTGTTTGAGGTGCTGCGTCAGTCCAGCGCAGCGATCTTGATCTGGTCCTGTTCCAGCCACACCTGCACGGCCTTGCCGCGCAGGGTTTCCGGGACATCGTCCAGCACCTTGTAATGGCCTGCAATGGCGACCAGTTCCGCATGGAAATCACGGCAGAAAATGCGTGCCGCGGTGTTGCCCTGGGCCCCTGCCAGCGCACGGCCGCGCAGGGTTCCGTAGATATGGATGCTGCCATCGGCGATGACCTCGGCGCCGGCGCCGACGGTGGCCATCACGGTCAGGTCGCAGTTTTCCGCATACAGCTGCTGGCCAGAACGCACGTTGCCCAGCTGCATGCGACCCGGCTGTGGCGCGGCGGCATCGGCCGCCTTGCCCATCGGCGTGGCCGGAGCCGCTGCCGGTGCGGCCTTCGCCTCGGCCCGCGCGGCACGCCGCGGTTCCGGTGCGGGTGCCGGCGGCGGGGCAGGCTCTGCTTCGGCGCGCTCGTACTGGGCGCGGAACTTGGCCAGCAGCGGCAGGCCGAGCTGCTGCGAGAGCAGGTCGACCGCGCTGGTGCCATAGGCCAGTGCCACCGGCAGTACGCCGGCACCGCGCAGGCCATCCACCAGCGCCTGTGCCGTCGCCACGTCGGGCACCTGGCTGAGGCCGCCGAAGTCCAGGATCACCGCTGCACGGCCGAACAGCTTCGGCGCACGGCTCACCCGCTCCTGCATTTCCTGCACGAGGCGTTCAACATCAAGGGTGCGGATGCGCAGGTTGGCGATGCCCACCTGGCCGATCTTCAGTTCACCGGCCTGTTCGTAATCGAAATTCACCGCCACGCTCAAGTCCCCGTCGACCGCTGTGCCTGCGCCGGCAGCTGCCGGTCGCGTGCCCACGCCACATCGGGCAGCTTGCCGCCGTAGGTTTCGTTCACCCACGGGAAACTGCACAGTTCCTTGGCCAGCATGCTGGCCCGCACGTCCACCTGCGGCATGGTGTTCTGGCCCAGCTCGCGGAAGCCGAAGCTGCCGTGGAAGAGCAGGGCGGCATCGGCGCCGTGGTCCAGGAACACTTCGCAGGTCATCTGCGGGTAGCGCAGTTCGGCAAAGCTCTGCGCATCGGCGTAGAACGCACGGCCGACGCCACCACCGCGACGGCGGCTGGCGACCACGATGCGGTCGATATAGAAGAAGGGGGTGTTCAGCTGCTGCTTGAACCAGGCGAAATTGCTGCTGTCGTGCTGGCTGTCGCTGCCGAAGCCGATCAAAAAACCGGCCAGGTTGCCGTCGCGCTCGGCGACGCGGAAATACTCAGCGGTTGCATAGAACAGGCGCAGGCGCTCGGCATCCAGGGGAAGGATGGCCAGGCCAGCATTGTTGTTCAAAGCCAGGACGGAATCGAGCTCGTGCTCGCGCACGTCGCGGATGACAATCGACATTGTGACTCCGTGGGGTAACGCGGTTGGTCCATTACAAGACCCTGCGCACGATTATTGCATGCCCGGGGTGGGCTGCGGCATGAACAGGGGGATATGCCCAAGCATGACTTTCGGCGCTTGGGAGCAGCCACACACAGGCTACGATGGGTGATGCTGGCCCGACTCAACCACAATGCGATGCTGCGCTACTCCGGGTTGTTCACCTGGGGCACCGTCGGCCTTTGGCTTGCGATCTACCTGATCGACCCGGTGTCGCTGACGCTGGAGAGCCTGGACGGCGAGGCCGGCTTCCGGATCATTCCCTGGGCGTCGGCCTACCTGGCCTTCGGCTTCGTGTACTGGGTGCTGACCCGCTCGCTGGGCGAAAGCCGGCCCGGCTTCTTCGACCATGCCGCGCTGATCCTGCTGACCGCCTGCGCGATCGGCGTGAGCTATTTCTCCGGCACCGCGCTGGGCAGCATCCTGCTGATGGTGGTGGCCGGCCTGCTGCCCTGGTTGCTGGGCCCGCGCATCGGTGTGGTGTGGCTGGTGGCCAGCAACCTGGCCGTGCTGCCGGTCTACATCCAGCCACTGGGCTTCCCGCCGGTCATCGCCGTGCTGCAGGCCGTCGGCTACATGGGCTTCTCCAGCTTCGTGTTCGTGATCGCGCTGGTGGCCCGCCGCCAGGCCGAGGCGCGCGAGGAGCAGCGCCGCCTGAATGCCGAGCTGCGCGCCACCCGTGCGCTGCTGGCCGAAAGCGCGCGGGTGAACGAGCGCACCCGCATTTCGCGCGAACTGCACGACCTGCTGGGTCATCAGCTGACTGCGCTGACCCTGAACCTGGAAGTGGCCGGCCATCTGGCCGAGGGCCAGGCGCTGGAGCACGTGAAGCGCTCCCATGCCCTGGCCAAGCTGCTGCTGGGCAACGTGCGCGAGGTAGTCAGCCAGCTGCGCGAGACCGGCGCCATCGACCTGGCCGCTGCCCTGCGTCCGCTGACCGAGCACGTGCCTTCGCTGGACATCCAGCTGGAGATCGAAGAGCCGCTGAACGTGGAAGACCCGCAGCGGGCCCATGTGCTGCTGCGCTGCACCCAGGAGATCATCACCAACACGGTGCGCCATGCCGGCGCCCGCCACCTGTGGCTGCGTGTGTACCGTGAGGTCCCGGACCAGGTCGTAGTGGAAGCCCGCGACGACGGTGTCGGGGCGGAAACGGTCAATGTGGGCAATGGTTTGCGCGGCATGCGCGAACGCCTGCAACAATGTGGAGGCCAGCTGCAGGTGGAGACCCGCCCCGGCGAAGGCTTCCGGCTGCGGGCGACGGTACCGGCAACGGTGCTGGCGGCCCTTACCCAGGTTCCTGAAGGAGTGCGTTGATGATTCGCGTCTGCCTGGTCGACGACCAAACCCTGGTGCGGCAGGGGATCCGCTCGCTGCTGGCGCTCGACGACGGCATCGAAGTGGTGGCCGAGGCCGCCGATGGCCGCCAGGCCGTCGAGCTGATCCCGCAGATCCGTCCGGACGTGGTCCTGATGGACATGCGCATGCCGGTGATGTCCGGGCTGGAGGCGCTGCAGGTGCTGTCACGGCAGGAACAGCTGCCGCCGACCATCATCCTGACCACCTTCGACGATGACCAGCTGGTGCTGGCCGGGCTCAAGGCCGGTGCCAAGGGCTACCTGCTCAAGGATGTGACTCTGGCGCAGCTGGTCGGGGCGATCCGCACGGTGGCCGATGGCGGTTCGCTGGTGCAGCCGGCGGTGACCCAGCGCCTGCTGTCCGGGCTGGAGCACATGCGCAACGACTTCGTCAGTCTGGACCGCCCCGACCCGCTGACCGACCGTGAGACCGAGATCCTGCGGCTGATGGCCAGCGGTTTCTCCAACAAGGAGATCGCCAATTCGCTGGGGGTCGCCGAGGGCACGATCAAGAACCATGTGTCCAACATCCTCTCCAAACTGGGCGTACGTGACCGTACGCGTGCGGTCCTGAAAGCGTTTGAACTCCAGTTGGTGTGAGGAAAATCCTTTAACGACAAAGACTTGGCATGCAGTCCGGGCCCGGATTCAGGGTTGCCCCCTGTTTGCCCCCTACTTGCCGGGTACGCGGATGCGTTACCCTTCGAATTCTTTGTCCATACAAATGCGCAGCCGGCACGGAAACCGGTGCGCCAATCCCGATAACCAATGCCCGCGAAGCCTGCTAGGATTGGCGCTTCGCTTCAATCAACCCGGCCGTGGGATCGGCCCCGGAGACTCTCTGAATGACCCGTATTATCGAGTTCCTGATCGCCTTGGGGATCGTGGCTGGCCTGTTCGTCATCATTGGCGTCTGTCTGCCGGGCGAGCGTCACATCACCGAAAGCATCGAGACCAACCGCAAGATGACGATCGTGTACGACACGGTCAGCAGTCTGCGCCGCTTCAAGGACTGGAACCCGCTGGTACTGCGCGATCCCGCCGTTGAACTGAAGCTGTCCGGCCCGGTCTCCGGCGTCGGTGCCACTCTCGACTTCACTTCCAAGGACCTGGGCACCGGTTCCTGGAAGGTGACCGAAGCCGAAGAGAACAAGCGTGTTGTTATCGCCATCGACGACGCCACCAAGGGTCACGACAAGGTCAGCACCTTCACCCTGGAGCCGACCGGCAAGGGCGGTCGCAACGTCAAGATCACCCAGGACTACTCGGTGAAGTATGGCTTCGACCTGTTCGGCCGCTACGCAGGCCTGTATGTCAGCCGCCAGATCGGCGATGACATCAAGATGGGTCTGTCGCGCATGGCGAACATGCTGGCCACCGTGCCGAATGTCGACTACCGCACTTCCGAAGCTCCGCTGACCGATCTGGGTATCGTCGATGTCCCGGCCGAGGACCTGCTGGTCGTCACCGCCGGCAACGTCGATCGTGGCCAGGACTCCATCAGCAAGTCCATCAAGGACAACCAGGAGTGGATCAAGCGCGTGATCGAGGCCAATGGCCTGGAAGCCGCAGGTCCGCTGCGTATCATCACCACCGATTTCGGTGCTGAGAAGTACGCCTTCGACATCGCCCAGCCGGTGAAGAAGAAGGGTGCCGAAGGCGTGCCGGCCGAACAGCTGACCGTCAAGATCGACGGTGGCGCTCCGGTCAAGTACGTCCGCGTTGCTCCGCACCGTTCGGCGCATGCGGCCTACACCGGCCACATGGCAGGTCTGGACGTTGCCCGCAGCGCCCTGCGCGCCTGGGCCGTGACCTCGGGTAACGAAGTCATCGACCGTCCGTACGAAACCTGGAAGGACGGCGTGGACAAGTCGTTCACCCCGGAAGCGACGTACGACATCTACTGGGCCGTCAAGTAAGCCTCGGCTGACCCATGTAGTGTTGGACACGAAAACGCGCCGCTTCCTGCGGCGCGTTTTTTTTTCATCCCGAGCCCGGTGTCGGGCATTGCGCAAGGAGCTGTCATGTTCAATACCGAACGACGCGCGCGTAAACCGTCGTTGCTGGCCTGCCTGGGGGCGCTGCTGGCGGCCGCCTCGATCGGTCTGTCCGCCTATGCCGCGCATGGCGTGTCCGATCCGCTGGCGCAGCAGCACCTGAACATGGCGGCGTTGTACGCGTTTGCCCACGGTGCGGTACTGGCGGCCCTCGGCCCCCGCGCGCAGGGCGCGATCGCGCATCTGGCGTTGTACGTGTTGCTGCTGGGTGTGCTGCTGTTCTCCGGCAGCCTGCTGGGCGGTGCGCTGTGGCAGTTGCCGACGCGGCTGGCGCCGGTAGGCGGCACCACGCTGATGGCAGGATGGGTACTGCTGGCGATCAATGCACTGAGGCGGTGACCGCAGCGTCCAAGCATCGGTAGTGCCGGGCCATGCCCGGCTTCGAGCGCAGCGACCCGCGTCTGCCTTTGCTCTCTTGTTCCATTCCGTGGCGAACGCACGCGGAAACTGTCCGCGGCCGGGAGGGTGGGCGGCGCAGGGGCGTAAGCGCCATGGATGGCGCGCCCGAGCTTACATGGACGTACTTGCAGCGGCCCCTACGCCGCCCACCCTCCCGGCCAACCCTGGATCGCAGTCAAGCAGCCGCCACGAGGGGCTCAGCCGTTGGCCGGTTTCCAGCACCAGTGCCACGGTTCGTAGACGATCCCATGCGGGTTGTCGCGCGGATAGCTCAGATGGAACCCGTGCGTTCCCGCATTGGCCTGCAGCCACGCAAACGCGGCCGTCGCCTCGAAGGTCTCTTCTGCCGGCGCATCCCCCGGCGTGCCGATGTCCAGTGCGTGACCACTGTGGTGTTCGCTGAAGCCGGGCGCTGCATTGACCTGCAGAATCTGCGGCACACTCTGCCCGCGCGCCAGCTTCCGTTCGAAAATGCCGAGCTGATACGCATGGCTGCGGAAGCCGGAGATCGCGTCCAGTGCAATGCCATCCCGCGCGGCATGCAGGCGCATCCGTCGCCAACCCTGCGCGGCACCGCGACGCAGCCACAACGGGCGCGCGAAGCGGTCACGTCCGGCGAAGTGCAGCAGGCAGGGCTCGGCCTCCAGCGCCAGCCCACTGTCCTGCGCATAGCGCTGCACATCCAGGCCCAATTGCTGCAAGCGCTGTTGCAGGCCGGCCAGCGGCAGCCACTGCTCTTCCAGTGCAGCGCCAAACGGCCGTGACCACGCGCCATCCAGCAACGCCAGCGCTTCCTCCACACCCGGTTCGCGTGGCAGGCGCGGCACAAGCGAGTGCACGCCGTGTGCCAGTACCGCCGCCAGGTAGCGGCCATCCTGTTTGCGCCGCAATACCCATTGCGCACGCGCCAGCAGGCGGGCGTCGAGATTGCTGCGCGCGCGCAGCAGCGGCGCTGGCCACAGTTCGACGGTCTCGGTGTTGATCAACAGTGGAGTGGTGCGGTGCATCGATCCAGCTTACTGCCGTGGCGCCGTGGCGGCCACCTTGCGCAGCGCTTCCAGCAGCGCCTGCGGGCGCTCCAGGCTGAGCAGCAGGGTGCTGCCGCCGCGCACCGGAATCACCAGCGTGCGCGCGCGGTCGGTGACCAGGGCAAAGCCCTTGCCGCCGCCCTGCAGGCGGAAGTGCCCGGAGTAGAAGCCGGGCATGCTGTAGCCGTTGGTCTTGAAGCGGGTGCCGTAGCGGCGATCACGGCCGAGGTCGACCACCTCGGCCTGGTCCAGCAGCAGGTCGGCCACCGGGGTGCGGCGGCGGTACAGCGTCGAACGCACGTCCAGTACGTTATCTGCCAGCTCCACCCGGCGGCGGAAAAACGCCCAGCCCAGGCCGACGCCCATCAGCACGATCACCGCCAGGCTCCATGCCGCGCTGCCACCCATCAGGAAAAACGGGGGCGACAGCGTGACCTCCATCCAGGGAGCGTCGGTGCGGCTGTCGTGCAGCTGCGACCAGATGCCGACGCCCAGTACCGCCAGCAGTGGCAGCAGCACCCACAGCACCCGCAGCGAGGAGCTTTCGGCGACGTCGAACGGACGTGCATCACTGCCGCTCATCGTTGCGACTCCACCCAGCGCGCGACGTCATCGATCAGCTGCCCATCGACGTGGCCCGGCTGCGCGTATTCCTTCAATGAACTGGAGCCGCTGCCGGCGATGCCGATGTGGTTGAGGGCAGGGTAGGCCTTCCATTGCACGTCCGTGCGATCGGCCAGGGCTTTTTTCCACAGTGCCCAATCCGTTTCCGGTACCTGGAAGTCGCGGCCGCCGTGCAGCATCAGCAGTGGTTTTTTCAGTGCCGCCGCATCGCCACGAGCGTTCACCGATTCGATGCTTTTCCAGAACGCCTGCGGCACACCCAGCGGCAGTTCGCTGGCGGGTATGGGCTTGTCGCTGCGGGCCGCGGCGATCTGTGCGGCCAGCTTGTCCAGGAACGCTTGTTCCGGCGCACTGATCGAGCCGTCCAGCGACAACAGGTAGCGGTTCTGCTCCGGCAGCAGCTCAAGCAATGTGCGCGCCGGCGCGGCCCACAGGATCGCGCCGCGCGCCTGTGGCCAGCGGCTGGCGATGCGCGGGGCGAGCATGCCGCCCTGGCTGTGGCCGAGCACGAAGATCCGCTTGCCGTCGATGCGTGGGTCCGCAGCCAACGCGCTCAGCGCGGCGACGGCGTCGTCGGTGGTCTCGTCATCAACGTTGAAGCTGCCGCTCTGGAAATCCTGCGGGCGGGCATGGGTGCGCTTGTCGTAGCGCAGTACTGCGATGCCGTGCGCGGCCAGGCCGCGGGCGATGTCCAGGAACGGGCGGTTGCCACCGATGGTTTCGTCGCGATCCTGCGGGCCGGAGCCGTGCACCAGCACTACGGCCGGGAACGGTCCTTTGCCCTTGGGCAGGGACAGCGTGCCGGGCAGTGCACCGCGCGCCTGCGGCACGCTGAAATCGGCTTCGCTGTAGTCCGCGTCGGCCGGCGGCGGCGCTGCCTTGGCGGCCGGGGCAGGCCGCAGCAGCAGACCCGCTACTTTGTCCTGTGCGTTCACCGCCACCTGCGCAATCACCGCGCCACTGGCGAACTGCAGCGGTACGTCCACCAGGTGCAGGCCTTGCTGCTCGCTGCTGTGCGCTGGTCCGCGCTGCTTCAGTTCACCCAGCGATTGCCAAAGGCCCCGCAGCTTGTCGGCAGGCACGGCCGCGGCCATCTGCGGGGTCAGCATGGCTTCGGCATCGGCGATCCGCCCCGCCTGCAGGTGATCGAGCAGGCGTGCTGCGACCTGCTGCGGTTCACCAGCGGCTGCACTGGCGGACAACAGGGCGAGCGAAACGGCAAGCAACGAACGGCGTGCGCTCATGGTCACAGCTCCTTCTTGAAGACCAGCAGGGCCGGGCGCATCGGCGCCGGGATGATGATGTTGACCAGTTCCCAGCCGAGCTGGCCCTGGCGGCTGAGTTCGGCCTGGATGTCGTCGGCTTTCTGCAGTCCCATCATGGTGGTCTTGACCTCGACGGTCAGGTAGCTCCAGCGCTTGCTCATTCCTTGTCCTCCGGCGATGGCTTGGGTTTCGGCAGGCGTCCTGCCTTGCGCAGTGCGTCGCGCAGCACGTATTCGATCTGCGCGTTGAGGCTGCGCAGTTCATCGTCCGCCCAGCGCTGTGCGGCCGCCAGGACCTCGGCGTTGATGCGCAGCGGATAGGCTTTTTTCTCGCTCATGCAGACTCCTGGCGGGGCGGTGGGGCGCCCCGTTGCGAGGGTGGCTCAGTACAGCGAGCCGGTGTTGACGACCGGCTGCGTGCCGCGGTCCGAGCACAGCACGGTCAACAGGTTGCTGACCATGTGCGCCTTGCGCTCCTCATCCAGCTGCACCACGCCGTTCTTCTGCAGTTCGGCCAGCGCCATCTCGACCATGCCGACCGCACCGGCAACGATACGCGAGCGTGCGGCGATCACCGCGTTTGCCTGTTGACGCTGCAGCATCGCCTGGGCGATCTCGGCGGCGTAGGCGAGGTGGCTGATGCGCGCATCGATCACCTGCACGCCGGCATCGGCCAGGCGCTCGGCCAGTTCGTTCTTCAGGTGCTGGGAGATCTCGCTGGCGTGGCTGCGCAGCGCTAGCTGGCCGTCCTCGTGCTGGTCGTAGGGATAGCTGGTGGCCATCGCGCGCAGCGCCGATTCGGACTGGATGTGCACGAAGCTCTCGTAGTCGTCCACGTTGTAGACCGCTTCGGAGGCATCGACCACCTGCCAGACGATCACTGCGGCGATCTCGATCGGGCTGCCGTCCAGCTCGTTGACCTTCAGCTTGCCGCTCTCGAAATTACGCACGCGCTGGCTCACGCGGCGCTTGCTGAAGAAGGGATTGTTCCAGCGCAGGCCGTTGTCCTTGACGGTGCCTACGTACTTGCCGAACAGGCTGACCACCGCCGCCTGGTTGGGCTGCACGGTATACAGGCCGGCCAGCGCGACCAGGGCCAGCGCGGCGATCAGCAGGCCGGCCAGGATCAGCAGCACGTTGGGCGAGCCGGTGCTGGCCTTCGCCGCAACCCCGGCCACGAACAGGGCGCCGCCGGCGAGGGCCACGACCAGGGACCCGGCGAGCGCGCCGAGGCCGTTGAGGGAGGACAGCGACTTCTCTTTCATGGCGGTACGTCCTTGAGGGTTCGAAATGAAGATATCAAATTGATATCACATTCGGGCTGCCGTTCGTCGGGTGGGCTTGCTCAGGCACTTCGGCCGGACCGGATAGAATGCCCACCCGCCTTCACATTGCTGCTGGAACCCCGTCATGGCCAAGCTTGGAACCCCGCTGTCCCCCTCCGCCACCCGCGTGCTGCTGCTGGGCTCGGGCGAACTTGGCAAGGAGGTGGCCATCGAGCTGCAGCGGTTGGGCGTGGAAGTGATTGCCGCCGACCGTTACGCCGATGCCCCGGCCATGCAGGTGGCACACCGCTCGCACGTGATCGACATGCTGGATGCGATGGCCCTGCGCCAGTTGATCGCGCAGGAGCAGCCGCACCTGGTGGTGCCGGAGATCGAGGCGATCCATACCGAGACCCTGGTGCAGCTGGAACAGGAGCAGGACCTGCAGGTGATTCCGACTGCGCGTGCCGCGCGCCTGACCATGGACCGTGAGGGCATCCGCCGCCTTGCCGCCGAGACGCTGGGCCTGCCGACCTCGCCGTACCGCTTTGTCGATACCGAGGCCGAGTACCGCGACGCCGTGGCGGCGATCGGCCTGCCGTGCGTGGTCAAGCCGGTGATGTCGTCCTCGGGCAAGGGCCAGAGCACGCTGCGCAGCGAGGCGGACATCGCCCCGGCCTGGGAGTACGCGCAGACCGGCGGCCGTGCCGGTGCCGGGCGCTGCATCGTCGAGGGATTCATCGACTTCGACTACGAGATCACCCTGCTGACAGTGCGCCACGCCGGTGGCACCTCGTTCTGCGCGCCGATCGGCCACCTGCAGAAGGATGGCGACTATCGCGAAAGCTGGCAGCCGCAGCCGATGTCGGACAAGGCACTGGCGCGTGCCGAGGAGATTTCGCGCGCGATCACCGATGACCTGGGTGGCTGGGGCCTGTTCGGTGTCGAGCTGTTCGTGAAGGGCGACGAGGTCTGGTTCAGCGAAGTATCGCCGCGTCCGCATGACACCGGTCTGGTGACGCTGGTATCGCAGGAACTCAGCGAGTTCGCGCTGCATGCGCGGGCCATCCTCGGCCTGCCGATCCCGCTGATCCGCCAGAGCGGTGCATCGGCCTCGTGCGCGCTGCTGGCGCATGGCGAGGGCGTGCCGTACTTCAACAACGTGGCCGCCGCACTGCAGGTGCCGGACACCGCCGTGCGCCTGTTCGGCAAGCCCAGCGTGCACGGCCATCGCCGTGTCGGCGTGACCCTGGCGCGTGCGGAAACCATCGACGAGGCGCGTGCCATCGCGCTTGATGCCGCCGAAGCCATCGGCGTCGAACTGCGCTCTTGAAAAAGAAGCGACGACCAACGGTCGTCGCCTACCGAATTTCGGTGGGTACCGACCGTTGGTCGGTATAGATTTCCGGTGGGTACCGACCGTTGGTCGGTACTCCATCAACACCTGTTACGGCTTCACGTCCACCCACACCAGGTGGTGGTCGCTGCCGTCGGCGATCTTCGCTTCGGCACTTTCATTGGCAGGCCAGAACACGCCGCTGCCGATGTACTCGAAACCGGTCGAGGGCAGTACGTAGTCCAGGCGCATGGTGCCTGACTTCGGCCCGAAATCGCCGGTGGCATGGAACGGTGCGCCCTTGCGTTCGATGCCCTTGGCCGCATAGGCCAGGCTGGTCTGCTCGGCGCCGACGCTGCGCGGGGTGGGGTAGCGCAGAACGCGGGCGTTCTCGATCAGTTCGACGATCGCCTCGTGGCGGCCATCGCCATCGACCGGATCGTTGTTGAGGTCGCCAAGGATGACGAAGCGTGCATCCTGGGCCAGGCCGCCGCACTGGCCCTTGTCGTCGCACAACCACGGCTTGTCACCCTTGGACAGGTACTCCTGCCACAGGCGCAGTTCGTCGTGGTTGCGCGCGGCGTTGCGCTTTTCCGGGCCGTCGAACACCGGCGGCGTCGGATGCGAGACCAGCGCATGCACCACGCCGGCCGGAGTCTTCACCGGCACGTCCCAATGCGACTTCGACGACAGCCGCAGCTGCGACCAGACGGTGTCGTTGTAGAAGTTTTTGCCGGTACGCGGATCGATCGGGCGGATCGCGCCCGGCATCGCACTCCACTTCAGCAGCTGGAAGCTGCGCACCTTGGCTTCGTCGATCGGGTAGCGCGACAGCACCAGCATGCCGTACTGGCCCGGGTGCAGGCCGTAGCCCCAGGCGTCGTTGCCACGGCCTCGGCCTTCACCACCGACCACGCCGTTGTTGTCCAGGTCCAGGCCGCTGGGCACGCCGGTGTTCACCGGTGCCAGGTAGCGGTAGGCGAAGTGCAGCGGCTTGCCGCCACCGGGCTGGGCCACTTCCAGGTAACGCTTCTGGAACAGGTCGGCAGCGCGATGGGCGTCGTCGAAATCGAATTCGTTCAGCAGCACCAGGTCAGGGCGCGCCTGCTGCAGTACCGCAGCGATCTTGCGCGCGTGTTCGCTGTCGCCTTCCAGCTCGGCGATCAGGCCGCCGGCTTCGTCCGAATACAGCGAGGTGTTGTAGGTGGCCAGGCGCAGCGCTGCAGACGGTTTTTCGGTCATCGCGGGGGGCGTGGCGAAGGCGGGAGCGGTGGCGCCACAGAGCAGGGCCAGGCCGAGGATCAGGGGTTTGGCGTTCATGGGCCGTATTGTGCACCCGGCCCGGTGTCAGTGGTTTGTCAGCGTCCGTCCAGATCGTCATCGAAATCATGCCAGCGGCGGCCGTCGTAGGCCTCCAGCGGTCGATAGCGCCGCTTGTAGTCCATCTTCTGGTGCTCACGTATCCAGTAGCCCAGGTACAGATGTGGCAGGCCCTCGCGGCGCGCCCACTCCAGCTGCTGCAGGATCGCGAACGTGCCCAGCCCGCGCGCGGCATGGGCGGGGTCGAAGAAGGTATAGACCGCCGACAGCCCGTGCTCGGTCACATCGGTCACCGCCACACCCAGCAGCTGGCTGGGCTGGCCGTCGTGGCCGGGCAGGCGCATTTCCATGAAGCGTGTGTGTGACCAGCTGCCGATCAGGAACTGCTCGAACTCGTGCGGGCCGTGGTCGTCCATGCCGCCCTTGGCATGACGATGCACCAGGTAGCGGTGGTACAGCTCGAACAGATCCTCTCGCGGCATGGCTGCAGTGATGCGCACTTCCAGGTCGGCATTGCGGGCGGCGCAGCGGCGCTGGCTGCGGTCGGGGGCGAAGCGCGCCACCGGGATGCGCACGGCGACGCAGGCGTGGCAGTTCGCACAGTGGGGGCGATAGACCAGATCACCGCTGCGGCGGAAGCCCCAGCTCAGGGCCAGCGGGTACAGCCCGCCGAGGCGACGGTCCTGCGGGTCCAGCACCAGATCGCGCGCGACCCGGTCCGGCCAGTACCCGCAGGGGTGCTCGCCGGTCTGGAACAGTCGCAGTTCGTCGTCTCTGTCGCCGTGTCTCGCCATGGGCACAGCATAGCTCCAGCCTGTCGCAATGGCGGCGACTGTCCGCCGGATGAATGGAACGGGCGGCTGCGTCAACCGAGGTCGTGGTCAGGCGTTGTTGTCCTCCGAGGGTGAGGTGTTCACCCCGATGCCAATCCCATTCCCAGGAGTGACCCCATGATCCGTACCCCCCTGCTGCTGGCCCTGCTGCTCGGCACTTCCGCGACCGGTATCGCCTTGGCCGCCGACACCCCGGCTGCACCGGCACCGCGACCGGCCAAGCTGGATACCAATGGCGATGGCTTCATCGACCGCAGCGAAGCGGCGGCCAACCCACGCCTGGCCGCGAAGTTCGATGAGCTGGACAAGAACAAGGACGGCAAGCTCTCGCGTGATGAGCTGCCGCGCTGGAAGCATGGCCGCCACGGTGGTCGCGGCGGCGAGCGCTGGGCCAAGCTGGACGCGAACAAGGATGGCCGCATCAGCCGTGAGGAAGCCAAGGCCGATCCGCGCCTGGCCGAGCGTTTCGACCAGCTCGACCTCAACAAGGATGGCTACCTGGACAAGGCCGACCGCGAGCTGCGCATGAAGCAGCATCGTGACGCCTGGTTCGCCGCCGCCGATACCAACAAGGACGGCCAGCTGAGCAAGGCCGAGTTCGACGCCGCCAAGGGCCCGATGCACGGTGGCCCGCGCCACGGTGGCCCGCGTGACGGCGCCGCGCCGAAGCCGCAGCGCTGATTTTCACTGCAGTGATCGACGACAACGCCGGCGTGATGCCGGCGTTGTCCGTTACAGGCGGCCGCTGTGCATCAGCGAGTACGCCACCAGGCCGATCACGAACACGTTCGCGCCGATGATGCCGGTGCGGCCATACATGGATTCGAATTTCCAGTTGGTTCCGCTGCGCCCGCGCCGCGCCGAATCGCGCGCAATCATCGGTGCCATCACCCGCTGCAGCGGCACCAGACACTGGTAGTTGACCACGCCCAGGCCCAGTGCCAACGCCAGCAACTGCCCCCATACCGGTGCCTGCAGCAGCACCGCCAGCAGGATCAGCAGGCACCAGACCAGGCCGGTGCCGGTGTTGAGGCGTACAAAACGGCGTACCTGCGTGCGTTCGCTTTCGGTCTCGGTGTACGACATCAGGAAGCGGGCACCGAGATAGCTGCCGATCGCGCCGCCGATGACACCGCCGGCAATCGCACCCCAGCTTTCGGCTGGGAGCACGTGCAGCTGGCCCAGCGTAGCGGTCAACGTGCCCATCGCGGTGCCGCCCGCAGCGCTGACGCCACCCAGGCCGAGCTTGCTGCCACCGATACCGACACCGGTACCCAGCAGGATCGCTGCGCTTGCCGTGCCGGGCGCAGCGATCATCACCATCGACACCACCGTCGTTGCAAACGCGGCACTGGGCGCGCTGCTGCGGGCGAATTCACCGAAGCGCTGCAGCAGGCCCTCGCGCACCTGCGCACGGGCGCGTGACAGGCGCTTGCGTACCGCCGCGTCGCTCAGCCCGAGCAGGTCAGCGACCTGCTGCGAATGCTGGCCCTCGCGGTAGTACAGCAGCAGTACTTCGCGGCTGTCGGCGGGCAGGGTAGAGATGATGTCTTCGGCAGCGATTTCCTCTTCCAGCCGCTGCAGGCGATCCGCCGCACCGGGGGCCGGATCCGCTGCCATGGTCAACGCCACTTCGGCAGCTTCGCCACTCAGCGGTCGGCCACGTTGCGCGCGCAGCCAGTCACGGGCGAGGTTGCGGGTGATCTGCCGCAGCCAGGGCAGGAAGCTGCTCGCGCTGCGCAGCTGGTGCAGCTGCTGCCAGCCTTTCACGAACGCTTCCTGGGCGATGTCCTCGCTGGCCTGGCGGTCGCCGGTGATGGCCAGGGCGATGGCGGTGACCGTGTTCTGGCAGGCCAGCACGATGCGCCCATATGCATGCTGGCAGCCGCCGCTGGCGGCCGGCAGTTCGCGGTGCAGTGTGTCGTCGATGCTTGCGGCGAAGGTCGTCATGGCGGCGGGCTCCTGCAGGGATTGTGTCCCATGACGGAGGCGCGTGCGGAATGTGACCACGAAAAAAGGGGACGGAGGGGATTAAGTCGTTTGTGCCACAAACGACTTAATCCCCTCCGTCCCCTTTTTGCGGTTGCCGGCCAGCGGCCGGCACTACTTCGCCGGCTGGATGCGGACCCGCACTTCCTCTTCTTCCGGCGGTGCCGGCGCGGCCGGCTGGGCTTGCTGCGGCTGGGCCTGCGGTGCGGGCACCGGGGTTGCGGGGGCAGGGGTTGCGGGGGCAGGGGCACCGCGATGGCGCAGGCCGATCACCAGCGCCACGCCGGCGATCACCACCAGCAGGGCGATGCGGATGCGCCAGGCCCAGCCACGACCACCAGCACTTTCCTGCACATCATCGCGGAAGGCGAACTCGGCGGTCGGGTGGTCACGGCGGGTGGTGTCGAGCAGGCGGGCGTCGCGCAGGATTTCGCGCGCGCGCGGCTGGTCGTCGGCACGCACGACCCAGACCGCCGGGTAGGCACCGGCATTGCCCAGGTCGGTATAGCTGAACTGGCCCCGGCGGCGCGTCTTGTACGAGCGCCCGTTGGTGACCTTCACCTGGATGTCGTGACTGCGCAGGAGCTCGGCCACGCCTTCCACGGTTTCCACGCGCTGGCTGCTGAAAATCTGACGCATCGGATCAATCCTTGGCCGGCACGGCGGCCGCTGCTGCCTGGTCCGGAACCACGCGGATCAAGCCTTCCTGGGCGGTGCTGGCAACCAGCACGCCATCACGGGTGAAGAACTGGCCGCGGGCCAGGCCGCGCGAATCCTGCGCGCTGGGGCTGTCCAGCGAGTACAGCAGCCAATCGTCGGCGCGGAACGGGCGATGGAACCAGATCGCGTGGTCCAGCGAGGCCATCTGCACGTGCGGATGGTAGTAGCTGATCCCGTGCGGGAAGGTCGCCGTGCCCAGCAGGTGGAAGTCCGACGCGTAGGCCAGCAGCGCCTGGTGCAGCTCGGGAGCATCGCCTACACGCTCGCTCAGGCGCAGCCAGACCTGGTGGTAGGGCGGGCGCTTGGGCGGGTTCAGTTCATCGCGCGGATACACATGGCGGAACTCGAACGGACCACCGCGCGACAGCCAGCGCTGCACCTTGATCGGCAGGCGCTCAAGCACCTCCGCCGGCAGCGGCCTGTTCGGTTCGATGTCTTCCGGCTGCGGCACTTCGGGCATCTTGTGCTGGTGCTCGGCACCGGATTCGGCCTGCTGGAACGAGGCAGCACAGAAGAAGATCACCTTGCCATGCTGGATCGCGGTCACCCGGCGCACCGAGAAACTGCCACCGTCGCGGGTGCGGTCGACGTCGTAGACGATCGGATGGTCGATGTTGCCGGCGCGCAGGAAATAGGCATGCAGCGAATGCACATGGCGACCGTTGTCGACCGTGGCCTGGGCGGCCGCCAAGGCCTGGCCCAGCACCTGCCCGCCGAACACGTACTTGGTGCCGATGTCGCGGCTCTGGCCGCGGAACAGGTTGTCCTCCAGCCGCTCCAGGGTGAGCAGATCGATCAGCTCGGAGACGACGGGTTCGGGCGTGTCGTTCAAGGGGGCGGCCACAACAGGGAAAGAGGGCCTGATTATACCGGTGCAGGCCGGATGCCCGATCTTCGGTAGTGCCGGCCGCTGGCCGGCATCCGCAGGCGTCCCGGAAGGATCGCCAGGCTGCCGGCCAGCGGCCGGCACTACCGTTTACTTGCCGAGGCGGGCGGCAAGCGCCTGCAGCGCGTTCTGCGCATCCGGGGCGAACCAGGCCTCGACGAAGCGGTCGAGCTGGATCAGGTCCGGGTGCAGGGCGTCGTGCAGCTCCGCGCGGGCGATGGCCCGGGTCAGCAGCATCGGCTGCCGCGGCTGCTTCAGCAGGTCCTGCAGCCAGGCCACCGCGCGGGCCACCACCAGCTCGCCATCAACCAGTTCATCCACCAGGCCGATCTGCAGGGCCTGTTCGGCGGGTACCAGTGCGCCGGTGCCCAGCAGGACGCTGGAGCGGTGTGCACCCACCGCACGGCGCAACAGGCGCTGGATTCCTTCCGGTGCGATCAGGCCGACCTGCACTTCGTTCAGGCCGATGGCGTACGGGCGCGCCGGATCGGCACTGCGTGCCATCACCCGGTAGTCGCAGCACAGGGCCAGCACGCAGCCGCCGGCCGGTGCATGGCCGGTGATCGCCGCAACCACCGGGATGCGGCTCTCGGCAAGCGTGCGTACCGCGCCGAAGAACGCGTTCCAGGTGTCCAGCAGCTTGTGCTTGTCATCGCCATGCGAGAGCAGGTGCGGCACGTCCATGCCGCCGGTGAAGATGCGCTCGCTGCCGGACAGCACGATCCCGTGCGCGTCCTCGGCCATCGCCAGTTCGATGGCATGGATCAACTGCCGGCACAGCTCGGTGTCCAGTGCATTGACCGGCGGCCGCGCCAGCCGCAGTTCGCGGATGGGGCCATGGTTGATCACCTCGATGAGCGTCGTCATGCTGCGGGTCTCGTTGCGAAGAAGGAACCTGGGCGATGATAACCAAACCATGCGTTGGCGTACTGTTCGCGTTGTGTGCGCTTGCAGCATCAGCGTCGGCGGCCGAACAGCGCTGCGTGACGGTGGAGCAAGGCTGGGCGCGGATGCCGCCGAATCCAGCGATGCCGATGACCGCTGGCTACGGGACAATCCGCAACGGCTGCAGCAAGGCCGTGACCATCACCGGTGCCAGCAGCGTTGCGTTCGGTGATGTGTCATTGCACGAAACCACGGTGGTGGACGGCATCAGCCGGATGCGCGCGATCGAACGCCTGCCGCTGGCGCCGGGCGCGCGTGCCGAGCTTAAACCCGGCGGCCTGCACCTGATGCTGATGGATGGCAAGGGTGCGCTGAAGGAGGGGCAGGCGGTGCCGCTGCGCCTGCAGCTGGAAGGCGGTGGTGAAGCGGGTACGACGCTGACCGTGCGCAAGGTCGCGCCGTAACGCGGCGCTCGTTCCGCCGGGCATGGCCCGGCGCTACCCAGGCATCACGGCCGAATCGACACCGGTAGCGCCGGGCCATGCCCGGCGAGCGCGCAGCGCGGTGGGGCTTACGACCAGTCGTACGAGAACAGCACCGTGCGGCTTTCCGGCTCGTACAGCATCACGATCGCATCGGCACCGGTGGCGCACCAGTTGTAGCCGGCCACTTCGGCAACGGCGAAGAATTTCCTGCCATCGCGGGTGATGATCGCGCACTCGGCATCGTCCGGCGCATGGCGGTCGTCGGCCGCCTCGGTGAACGCCAGCGCGAAGGCGGCGGGAATCTCCGCAGTTTCAATCCAGTTGCCGGTCGAGATCTGCCCGCCCAGCACATCAAGGTAGGCCTGCTCGCCGGGCTCGCCATCGCCATAGCGCGAATAGCTGGCCAGGCGTCCATGCTGCTGGAAGTAAGCGTGTGCCTTGCTGTAGCTCTCATGCATCTCCGTGATGTGCTCCAGCGCGTCGTTGTCCTGCACCTGGTCGCCGATGAAATAGCCCTCCTCACCGAGGAAACGCATGCGGTTGTCGGCGGTCAATTCAAAGGCGATCCAGTTGGTGCCAGTGAACGCGTTGTGGTGATCTTCGGTGGATTCGCCGATGCAGCCGTCATAGGGTTCGATCGGGCACAGCATGGTGACCACGCTACCGGCCAGTTCCGGGCGCAGCACGCCGAGGTCGATCTTCAGCAGCGGCAGCAGGTGCTGGCCAAGCCAGGCCTGGTCATCGGGGAATACGTCGGCGGGGAAGGGGACCATGCCGGGCAGCAGGTCGCGCAGTTCAGTCTGGTGGATCATGTCAGTCCTTTGAAAAGTGTCGGTAGTGCCGGCCGCTGGCCGGCAACCTCCGCAGCAGAGGCGGAGAGCAAAGGATACGGGACGCGCGCCACGCATGCGTGCACTACCGTCCTGGCTGAGGCGCAGTGCCTGGGGCGCGATTCAGATGAGTCCTTCGAACGCCATCGCCTCTTTCGCGGCGGGTCGCTCGCCAATCCGCAGCAGCAGTGCCTGCAGGTGTGGCCATGGCGTGGTATCGATGCCCAGGTGCGCCGTCCAGCCGACAACCACGAACAGATAGAGATCGGCGATGGAAATGGACCCGCCCAGCAGGTAGCGGCGGTTGTCGGACAGCATCGCTTCGATGTAGTCGAGCTTGGTATGCAGCCGGTCCTGGGCCTTCTCCCGCGCCTCGGGCGACTCCGGGTGGAACAAGGGGCCGAACGTCGGATGCAGTTCCGCAGCAACGTAGATCAGCCATTCGTGAAGTCGCGCCGCACCGATCGCACTTGTCGGTACCGAGAATTCCACGCCGGCGACATCGGCGAGGTAAAGCAGGATCGCGGCGCCTTCGGTGAGGACCTCACCGTTGTCCAGCCGAAGTGCGGCGACATACCCCTTGGGATTGATATGCAGGAAGTCTTCGCCCTGCGCTGTGCGCTTGGTCGAGTGATCGACGCGATCGAGCTCGAAGCGGATTCCCAGTTCGCGCAGCAGGATGTGGGCGGCAAGCGAGCAGGTGCCCGGCGTGTAGTAAAGCTTCATCGTCGTTTCATCGTGGGGGGAGTGCCCGGAAGTATGCTGCGGGGAAACGGTGGTCGGAGCGCTTTGCTGCGACATGACGCGAGAATCGGGTTTCCATATGGATACCCGTCGAAGGAGCGGAAGAACATGGGGCTCAAGGTGCGGAAGAACCGGGCAGTAGATCCGGACAGTGTGTGTCCGTTGAGCAAGTGCATGGCGTTGCTTGCCGGCACATGGACGGCGGAGATCATCTGGTCATTGAGTGCTGGGCCGCGACGATTCGGCGAGCTGCGTGTGGACCTGGCGCCGGTGACGGCCAAGACGCTGACCGCGCGCCTTCGGGACATGCAGCAGAAAGGTCTGGTCACACGTCATGAAAGGGACACCTCGCCCCCTTCCATTGAGTACGAACTCACCCGCCTGGGCGCACGGTTGTTGCCCGCGATCCATGCAATCGCACAGGTTGGCAATGAACTGAAATTCGGCGCCGAGCCAGCGGGCTGAGCGATCTTCTTCCAGCAACGAAAAGGCCGCCCATGGGGGCGGCCTTCGCGGGTGCAGTGATTGGGCTGCTCAGCTGGAAGCGTTGCGGATCGCCTCCGGCAGCGGCGCGCTCTTGCCGGTCTGCGTGTCCATCCACACCACCACCACGTTGCCGTCCGAATACAGCTTCGACTCATCCTGCTGGTCGACGATGCGATGACCGATGGTCACGCTGCTGTTGCCCAGGCGCTCGACGAACAGCTCGACCAGGATGTCGTTGGGCCACACGATCGGCAAGCGGTAGTTGACGTTGGTGGCAGCCACCACCGGTGCGATGCGGTCGGTCATCGACACGCCATCCACGCCCAGCATCCAGCGCACGCGCGCCTCTTCCAGGTAGGAGATGTACTTGGCGTTGTTGACGTGGCCCATGCTGTCCATGTCACGCCAGCGCACGCTGATCGGAATGCGGGCCAGGATCTTGTGTTCGCTGCTCATCAGGCGTCCTTCTTCTTCTTGGTGCCGGCCGTGGCGGTCTTGCTGGCCTTGCCGGTGCTCTTGGCGGCGGCTGCCTTCTTTGCCGGCTTCTCGGGCTTCACCTTGCGCGGCGGGCGCGCATCGGGCTTGTTGGCCACGGCGGCGGGCTGGTCCGGTCGCGCAGTAGTGGAGGGCAGCATCCGGGCGAGGAACTGGCCGGTGTACGAATCCGGGCAAGCGGCCACGTCTTCCGGCGTGCCGGTCACCAGGATGGTGCCACCGCGATGACCGCCTTCCGGACCCAGATCGACGATCCAGTCCGCGGTCTTGATCACGTCCAGGTTGTGCTCGATCACCACCACCGTGTTGCCCTCGTCGCGCAGCTTGTGCAGCACGCCGAGCAGTGCCTCGATGTCGTGGAAGTGCAGGCCGGTGGTCGGCTCGTCGAGGATGTACAGAGTGCGGCCGGTATCGCGGCGCGACAGTTCCTTGGACAGCTTCACGCGCTGCGCTTCACCACCGGACAGCGTGGTCGCGCTCTGGCCCAGCTTGATGTAGCTCAGGCCGACATCGACCAGGGTTTCCAGCTTGCGGGCGATGGACGGTACCGGCTCGAACAGCTTCAACGCATCTTCGACGGTCATTTCCAGCACGTCGTTGATGTTGAAGCCCTTGTACAGGATCTCCAGCGTTTCGCGGTTGTAGCGCTTGCCATGGCAGACGTCGCAGGGCACGTACACGTCCGGCAGGAAGTGCATCTCGACCTTGATCAGGCCATCGCCCTGGCAGGCCTCGCAGCGGCCACCACGCACGTTGAAACTGAAGCGGCCCGGCGAATAACCGCGCGCACGCGATTCGGGCACCTGTGCGAACAGCTCGCGCAGGGGAGTGAACAGACCGGTATAGGTGGCCGGGTTCGAACGCGGGGTGCGGCCGATCGGCGACTGGTCGATGTCCACCACCTTGTCGAACAGGTCCAGGCCATCGATCTCCTTGTAAGGCGCGATCGGGTGCGAGGCGCCGTTGATCTCGTTGGCAGCCAGCGAGAACAGGGTGTCGTTGATCAGGGTCGACTTGCCCGAGCCGGACACGCCGGTCACGCAGGTCAGCAGCCCCGCCGGAATGGCCAGGTCCACGCCTTTCAGGTTGTTGCCGGTGGCACCACGCAGATGCAGGGTCATCTTCGGGTTCGGCTTGTGCCGGCGCGCCGGGATCTTGATCGCGCGCCTGCCCGACAGGTACTGGCCGGTCAGCGAACGCGGTGCATCGAGGAGGTCCTGCAGGCTGCCCTGGCCGACGATCTCGCCGCCATGCACACCCGCGCCCGGCCCGATGTCCAGCACGTAGTCGGCCAGGCGGATCGCATCTTCGTCATGCTCGACCACGATCACCGTGTTGCCGAGGTCGCGCAGGCGGGTGAGGGTGCCCAGCAGGCGCTCGTTGTCGCGCTGGTGCAGGCCGATGGACGGCTCATCGAGCACGTACATCACGCCCACCAGGCCGGCACCGATCTGGCTGGCCAGGCGGATGCGCTGTGCCTCGCCACCGGACAGGGTGTCGGCCTTGCGCTCCAGGGTCAGGTAATCCAGACCCACATCGACCAGGAAGCCGAGACGCTCACCGATCTCCTTGACGATCTTCGCAGCGATCTCGCCGCGCCAGCCCGGCAGGCTCAGTTCGCTGAAGAACTTCAGCGCTTCATCGATCGGCAGCACCACCAGTTCCGGCAGCGGGCGATCGGCCACGAACACGTTGCGCGCGGCCTTGTTCAGGCGTGCGCCGTTGCACTCGGGGCAGGCATGCTCGCTGATGTACTTGCCCAGCTCTTCCTGCACCGCCGCCGACTCGGTTTCCTTGTAGCGGCGTTCGAGGTTGGGAATGATGCCTTCGAAGCGATGCTTGCGCTGGGTGCGGCCACCGGCCTCGGTGAAGTAGGTGAAGGTGATCGCTTCCTCGCCGCTGCCGTACAGCACGGCCTGCTGCACCTTGGCCGGCAGCGAGTTCCACGCCGCGTCGGTGTCGAACTTGTAGTGCTTGGCCAGCGAGGCGATCAACTGGAAGTAATAGGCATTGCGGCGATCCCAGCCGCGCACGGCACCGGCAGCCAGCGACAGCTCGGGATGCACCACCACGCGCGAGGGATCGAAGAATTCGGCCATGCCCAGTCCATCGCAACCGGGGCAGGCGCCCATCGGTGCGTTGAACGAGAACAGGCGCGGCTCCAGTTCGGGCAGCGAGTAGTCGCAGACCGGGCAGGAATACTTGGACGAGAACAGGGTAGGGGTCGCACCGGCGTCGTCCAGCGACTGCACCGACGCCATGCCATCACCCAGCTTCAAGGCCGTTTCGAAGCTCTCGGCCAGGCGCTGCTTGATGTCTTCGCGCGGGCGGAAGCGATCGATCACCGCTTCGATGGTGTGCTTCTGGCGCAGTGCCAGCGGCGGCACCGCATCGATTTCGTACAGTTCGCCATCGACGCGCACACGCACGAAACCCTGCGCGCGCAGCTGGTCGAACACCTGCGCGTGCTCGCCCTTGCGGTCGCGGATCACCGGCGCCAGCAGCATGTAGCGCTGTTCCGGGTCCAGCGTCAGCATGTGGTCGACCATCTGGCTGACCGTCTGCGCTTCCAGCGGATAGCCGTGGTCGGGGCAACGCGGGGTGCCGACACGTGCGTACAGCAGGCGCAGGTAGTCGTAGATCTCGGTGATCGTGCCGACCGTCGAGCGCGGGTTGTGCGAGGTCGACTTCTGCTCGATCGAGATCGCCGGGGACAGGCCTTCGATATGGTCCAGATCCGGCTTTTCCATCACGCTCAGGAACTGCCGCGCATACGCCGACAGGGACTCGACGTAACGCCGCTGGCCCTCGGCATAGATGGTGTCGAACGCCAGCGATGACTTGCCCGAACCGGACAGGCCGGTGATCACGATCAGTTTGTCGCGAGGCAGGTCGAGGTCGATGTTCTTGAGGTTGTGCGTCCGCGCGCCGCGGATGCGGATGAAATCCATCGCCATGGGGAATCCGGTTGTGGGGGCGTGGCTGGGCCGCCGGGCCAGCGAGAGGGCGGCAATCGGTCAGCCTACCGAGGTGACCAGATGGGGGCAATGGGCGACAATGCCAGCCCGGTGTCTCACCTCGTGAGACGGCCAGTAGAGCCGAGCCATGCTCGGCTGGCCGGACCCCGAACCGTTCAGCCGAGCATGGCTCGGCTCTACTGAGGGCGGGGGACAGGTCCCCGCAGGCCCCGCCCAGGGGTTGACTTGACCCGTCCCCGGTGGTCCACGTACAATTCCGCTCCTGTCCGCCCTCGACGGCGGCAGTCCATAGACCACAATAACTACAGAGGAAGTCTGGTCATGTACGCAGTACTGGTCACCGGCGGTAAGCAATACCGCGTGGCGCAGGGCGAAAAGCTCCGCATTGAAAAGCTCGAAGTCGAAGTCGGCAGCGAGATCAAGTTCGACAACATCCTGCTGCTCGGCGACAGCGATGGCATCAAGATCGGCGACGCCCTGAGCGGCGCTGCGGTCACTGCCACCGTCCTGTCCCAGGGTCGTGCCGACAAGGTCCGGATCATCAAGTTCCGTCGCCGTAAGCACCACATGAAGCGCCAGGGTCACCGTCAGTACTACACCGAAATCGAGATCACCGGCATTGCCGGTGGCAGCAAGTAAGGAGATAGGTCATGGCACATAAAAAAGGCGTAGGCTCTTCGCGCAACGGTCGCGACTCCAACCCGAAGTACCTCGGCGTCAAGATCTTCGGCGGCCAGGCCATCGAAGCCGGCAACATCATCGTGCGTCAGCGCGGCACCCAGTTCCACCCGGGTTCCGGCGTCGGCCTCGGTCGTGACCACACCCTGTTCGCCCTGACGGACGGCAAGGTGGAGTTCACCGTGAAGGGCCCGAAGAAGCGTCGCACTGTCAGCGTCGTCTCGGTCGAAGCCTGATAAGGCAACGGCCGGCGCCCATGCCCCGGCATGGAGACGCTGCATGAAGAGCCCCGCTTCGGCGGGGCTTTTCGTTGGAATCAATGGTAAAACGGGCATCGCCCGGTTGTCGGCCAGCGGCCGGCACTACATCAAGGTGGCGGCGTGCATGCCGCGCCCATCGCAGGCATCGAAACAATGAAACTGGTAGACGAAGCAGAAATCGAAGTGTTCGCCGGCAACGGCGGCAACGGCTGCATTGGCTTCCGTCGCGAGAAGTTCATTCCGCTCGGCGGCCCGGACGGCGGCGACGGCGGTGCGGGCGGCAGCGTGTGGATCCGCGCCGACGAAAACCTCAACACCCTGGTCGACTTCCGCCATGACCGCATCTTCAAGGCGCAGCGCGGCGAGAACGGCATGGGCCGCCAGGCCTATGGCAAGGGCGGCGAAGACATGGTCATTACCGTGCCGGTCGGCACCGTGATCATCAACGTGGCCACCGATGAAATCATCGGCGACCTGACCCAGCATGGCGACCGCCTGCTGGTGGCCAAGGGCGGCCGCGGCGGCCTCGGCAACATGCATTTCAAGAGCTCCACCAACCGCTCGCCGCGCCAGGCGCTGCCGGGTGAGCCGGGTGAAGAGCGCACGCTGAAGCTGGAGTTGAAGCTGCTGGCCGACGTCGGCCTGCTGGGCTTCCCCAATGCCGGCAAGAGCACCCTGATCCGCGCCGTCTCGGCGGCGACGCCGAAGGTGGCCGATTACCCGTTCACCACGCTGTACCCGAACCTGGGTGTGGTGAAGGTGGAAAACTACCGCAGCTTCGTGATCGCCGATATTCCGGGCCTGATCGAGGGTGCTGCCGACGGTGCCGGCCTGGGCGCGCAGTTCCTGCGCCACCTGCAGCGCACCCGCCTGTTGCTGCACCTCGTCGACATCTCGCCGATGGAAGGTGGTGTGGAAGGTGTTTCCCCGGTCGAGCAGGTGCGTGCCATCGAGCGCGAACTGGAAAAGCACGATCCGGAGCTGCTGGCCAAGCCGCGCTGGCTGGTGCTGAACAAGGCCGACCTGATGTTCGAGGACGAGGCCAAGGCCGCCGCCGAGAAGATCGTGGCCGAGCTGGGCTGGAAGGAGCCGTGGTTCCTGGTGTCCGCACTGGGTCGCGAGGGCACCTTCCCGATCATGAGCCGGATCATGGCGTTCTTCGATCGCCAGAAGGAAGACGAGCTCGAGGCGGCACGCAACGCGCAGTAATGCCTGTTGCGGTTCCCGCGAAAAAACCCGGCTTCGGCCGGGTTTTTTGTGGGTGCCGCTCTTCTGTAGAGCCGAGCCCATGCTCGGCTGCTGTTCGCGCGGCCAGCCGAGCATGGGCTCGGCTCTACAGAGGCGGAAACTGCAGGCAACAAAAAACCCGGCCGAAGCCGGGCTTTTGCGTGCTGCCGGAGCCGGGGCTCCAGCAACCAACCGGATCAGGCGGCCTGGAGGGCCTTGATGCGGTCGTTCAGGCGGCTCTTGTGGCGAGCAGCCTTGTTCTTGTGGATCAGGCCACGCGCGCTGAAACGATCCAGGATCGGCTGGGCAACGGCGAAGGCGGCTTGAGCGCCGGCGGCATCGTTGGCGTCCAGCGCCTTGATCACTTTCTTGACAGCGGTGCGCAGCATCGAGCGCTGAGCCACGTTGCGCGCGTTGCGCACGACGGTCTGCTTGGCGCGCTTCTTGGCGGACTTGATATTGGCCACGGTGGTGGTTTCCTGAAAAATCGGTGTTATGGGAACAGCAAGCTAGCTAGTATGATGGCGTAAGAAATGTACGTCAAGTCGATTGTCAAGAGGGACGTTGAGTGAGTTCACCCAAGATGTTGCGGGGCCTGCTGTCGTTCAGCAGCATGACCATGGTCTCGCGGGTTCTCGGCCTGGTCCGGGACCAGGTGGTGACCTCGACCTTCGGCACCAACGCCATCACCGATGCTTTCTGGGTCGCCTTCAGGATACCCAATTTCCTGCGCCGGCTGTTCGCCGAGGGCTCCTTTGCCACCGCATTCGTGCCGGTGTTCACCGAGGTGAAGGAAACCCGCAGCCACGCCGAGCTGCGTGAACTGATGGCCCGCACTGCCGGCACCCTGGGCGGCGTGCTGATGCTGGTCACCGCGCTGGCGCTGATCTTCGCGCCGCAGCTGGCGTCGGTCTTCGCAAGTGGCGTCGACACCGACCCTGCCAAGCAGGGCCTGCTGATTGACCTGTTCCGCCTGACTTTCCCGTTCCTGCTGTTCGTTTCGCTGACCGCCCTGGCCGGTGGTGCGCTGAACAGTTTCCAGCGCTTCGCGATGCCGGCGCTGACCCCGGTCATCCTCAACCTGTGCATGATCGCCGGCGCGCTGTGGCTGGCGCCGCGGCTGGGTGGCACGCCGGAAAAGCAGATCCTCGCCCTGGGCTGGGCCGTGCTGGCCGCCGGCCTGCTGCAGCTGCTGTTCCAGCTGCCTTCGTTGAAGGGCATCGACCTGCTGACCCTGCCGCGCTGGGGCTGGAACCATCCGGGCGTGCGCAAGGTGATGACGCTGATGGTGCCGACCCTGTTCGGCTCGTCAGTGGCGCAGATCAACCTGCTGCTGGATACCGTCATCGCCGCCAAGCTGACCGATGGTTCGCAATCCTGGCTGTCGCTGGCCGATCGCTTCCTGGAACTGCCGTTGGGCGTGTTCGGCGTGGCCCTGGGCACGGTGATCCTGCCGGCGCTGGCCCGGCATCATGTCAGCACCGACCGCGAAGGCTTCTCGCGCTCGCTGGACTGGGGCTTGCGCATGACCCTGCTGATCTCGGTGCCGGCCATGCTCGGCCTGCTGCTGCTGGCCGAGCCGCTGATCTCCACGATCTTCCAGCACGGCCAGTTCACCGCCTTCGACACCCGCATGACGGCGCTGTCGGTGTACGGCCTGAGCTTCGGCCTGCCGGCCTTCGCGCTGCTGAAAGTGGTGCTGCCGGCCTTTTACGCGCGCCAGGACACCAGGACGCCGGTGCGTGCTGGTGTCGCCGCGTTGGTGGCCAACATGGTGTTCAACTTCGCCCTGCTGGCGGTGCTGTACCAGGTGATGGTGCCCGATGAGCTGAAGGCGCAGGGGGTGATGGCCGCCCTCGGCAAGCAGCCTGGCCTGCACCTGGCGCTGGGCATTGCCAGCGCGCTGTCCAGTTACCTGAACCTGGGGCTGCTCTGGTACTGGCTGGGCAAGACCGATGTCTACCAGCGGCGCCCGGGCTGGGGCGGCTACCTGCTGCGCCTGCTGCTGGCGTGTACGGCGATGGTCGGCGTGCTGCTGGCCCTGCTGTACTGGCTGCCTGGCTTCTCGTCGATGGGCGTGTGGGAACGGATCGGTGCCCTCGGCCTGCTGGTCGGCGGTGGCGGGCTGACCTATCTGCTGGCGATGGTGGCGATGGGCTTCCGCCCGCGCGACCTGCGTGGGCATTGATCGTGGCTCCCGGCGGCTATACTTCAGGGTTACACCATTGAAACGGCGGGCTTGGGCCGGCCGGAACGAGAGTTGATGAGCAGGCTGTTCAGAAGCGTCGAGGGCGGGGAGCTGTTCCCCAACGGAAGCGTGGTCTGCATCGGTGCATTCGACGGCCTCCACCTGGGGCATCGTGCGCTGGTGCGGCACGCGGTCGCGCGCGCGCGCGCCTTGGGTGTGGCTGCGGTGGCGGTCGCCTTCGAGCCGTTGCCGCGCGAGTTCTTCGCCCAGGGCACGCCGCCGCCGCGGTTGACCCTGGCCCGCAGCAAGGTCGAGATCCTGCGCGAACTGGGCGTCGATGCGATCGGCCTGCTGCGCTTTGACGCGGCGATGGCGGCAATGCCGGCCGAGGCATTCGTACGCCAGCTGCTGGCCCAGCGCTTGAACGCCCGCGAGGTCTGGATCGGGCCGGAGTTCTGTTTCGGCAACCGTCGCCGTGGCGATCTGGCCCTGCTGCAGGCGCTGGGCGCTGAGCTCGGTTTCAGCGCCGGTGAAATCGAAGCGGTCGACCTGCATGGTGATCGCATCTCCAGCACCCGTATCCGCCAGCTGCTGCAGGAAGGCGACTTCGCCCGTGTCGGCGATCTGCTGGGGCGTCCCTACTCGATCAGCGGGCGGGTGGTGCGCGGGCGCCAGCTCGGCCGTACGCTGGGCTTCCCCACCGCCAACCTGCGGTTCCCGAAGACCCCGGCGCTGTCGGGCATCTACGCGACCTGGGTGCACGGGGTGTTCGACCAGCCGTGGCCGTCGGTGTCCAGCTTCGGTACCCGGCCGACCGTGGACGGCGTGGAGCCGCTGCTGGAAGCGCACCTGTTCGATTTCCAGGGCGACCTGTACGGGCGCCACATCGAAGTGGAATTCGTCGCCAAGCTGCGTGACGAAGAGAAATTCAACGATCTGGCGGCGCTGACCGACCAGATGCACCGCGACGCCGAACAGGCGCGTGCCATCCTTTCCGAACATAGATTGCGAGCCACTGCGTGAGCCAGGACTACAAGACCACCCTCAACCTGCCGGCCACCGAATTCCCGATGCGCGGCGACCTGCCCAAGCGCGAGCCGGGCATTCTGGCGCGCTGGGAAGAGCAGGGGCTCTACCAGCAGCTGCGCGACAACGCCGCCGGCCGCCCGCTGTTCGTGCTGCATGACGGCCCGCCGTACGCCAATGCGCGCATCCACCTGGGCCATGCGGTCAACAAGATCCTCAAGGACATCATCGTCAAGTCGCGCTACCTGGCCGGCTTCGATGCGCCCTACGTGCCGGGCTGGGACTGCCATGGCCTGCCGATCGAAATCGCGGTGGAAAAGAAGTGGGGCAAGGTCGGGGTGAAGCTCGATGCGGTCGAGTTCCGGCAGAAGTGCCGCGAGTTCGCCGAGGAGCAGATCGACATCCAGCGCGCTGACTTCAAGCGCCTGGGCGTCACCGGCGACTGGGACAACCCGTACAAGACCCTGAGCTTCGATTTCGAGGCCAACGAGATCCGCGCGTTGTCCAAGATCGTGGCCAACGGCCATCTGCTGCGCGGCGCCAAGCCGGTGTACTGGTGCTTCGACTGCGGCTCGGCTCTGGCCGAAGCCGAGATCGAGTACCACGAGAAGACCTCGCCGGCGATCGACGTGGCCTACGCCGCACGTGATGCACAGGCGGTGGCGCAGGCGTTCGGCGTCAGCCTGCCGGCCGATGTCGAAGTGGCCGTGCCGATCTGGACCACCACCCCGTGGACGCTGCCGGCCTCGCTGGCGGTGTCGCTGGGCGCGGACATCCGCTATGTGCTGGCCGAAGGCCCGGCGCACAACGGCAAGCGCCGTTGGCTGGTGCTGGCCGCGGCCCTGGCCGAACGGTCGCTGCAGCGCTACGGCGTGGACGCGGTGGTGCTGCATGGTGAAGCCGAAGGTTCGGCACTGGAAAACCAGCTGCTGGCGCACCCGTTCTACCCGGAGCGCGAGATCCTCGTGCTCAACGGCGAACACGTGTCCGACGAGGACGGTACCGGTGCGGTGCACACTGCGCCCGGCCACGGCCAGGAAGACTACGTGGTCAGCCAGAAATACGGCCTGCTGGACAAGTACAACGCCGGTCAGATCACTCCGATCGACGGCCGTGGCGTCTACCTGGAATCGACCCCGCCGGCCGGGGACGTGGTGCTGGCTGGCCAGCACCTGTGGAAGGCGCAGGAGGCGATCGTGCAGGTGCTGCGTGACAGCGGCGCACTGCTGGCCTTCGTCGAGATCCGCCACAGCTACCCGCACTGCTGGCGGCACAAGACGCCGGTTGTGTTCCGCGCCACCCCGCAGTGGTTCATTTCGATGGACAAGGCCAACCTGCGCAACGATGCGCTGGCCGCCATCGACACCGTCGGCTGGTTCCCGAGCTGGGGCAAGGCGCGCATCCAGAGCATGGTCGACGGCCGCCCGGACTGGACGATCTCGCGCCAGCGCACCTGGGGCGTGCCGATCGCACTGTTCACCCACCGCCAGACCGGCGAGATCCACCCGCGTTCGGTGGAGCTGATGCAGCAGGTCGCCGACCGCGTTGAAGCCGAAGGCATCGACGTGTGGTACTCGCTGGATGCGGCTGAACTGCTGGGCGCTGAAGCGGCCGACTACGAGAAGGTCACCGACATCCTCGACGTCTGGTTCGATTCCGGCGTGACCCATGAAGCAGTGCTGGCCGCGCGTGGCTTCGGCAAGCCGGCCGACCTGTACCTGGAAGGCTCCGACCAGCATCGCGGCTGGTTCCAGTCCTCGCTGCTGACCGGCGTGGCCATCGACAAGCACGCGCCGTACAAGCAGTGCCTCACCCACGGTTTCACCGTGGACGAGCACGGCCGCAAGATGTCCAAGTCGCTGGGCAACGGCATCGAGCCGCAGGAAATCATGAACAAGCTGGGCGCGGACATCCTGCGCCTGTGGATCGCCTCGGCCGACTACAGCAACGAGATGTCGCTGTCGCAGGAAATCCTCAAGCGCACCGCCGACGCCTACCGTCGCCTGCGCAACACCGCCCGCTTCCTGCTGGGCAACCTGGACGGTTTCGATCCGGCCCAGCACCTGCGCCCGCTCAACGAGATGGTCGCGCTGGACCGCTGGATCGTGCACCGCGCCTGGGAGCTGCAGGAGAAGATCAAGGCGGCGTATGACAATTACGACATGGCCGAGATCGTGCAGCTGCTGCTGAACTTCTGCAGCGTGGACCTGGGCTCGCTGTACCTGGACGTGACCAAGGACCGCCTGTACACGATGCCGACCGATTCGGATGGTCGTCGTTCGGCGCAGAGCGCGATGTACCACATCGCCGAAGCGTTCACCCGCTGGGTGGCGCCGATCCTGACCTTCACCGCCGACGAGCTTTGGGGTTACCTGCCGGGTGACCGTGCCGGCCACGTGCTGTTCACCACCTGGTACGAGGGCCTGGCACCGCTGCCGGCCGAGGCACAGCTCAGCGCTGCCGACTTCGACCAGCTGCTGGCCGTGCGCGAACAGGTGGCCAAGGTGCTGGAGCCGATGCGCGCCAATGGTGCGATCGGCGCCGCGCTGGAAGCGGAGATCACCATCGCCGCCAGCGAAGACCAGGCCGCACGCTGGCAGCCGCTGGCCGATGAACTGCGTTTCCTGTTCATCAGCGGTGACGTGCAGGTGCGCCCGGCGACCACCGACGAGGTGTTCGTCAGCGCCCAGCCGACGCAGAAGTCCAAGTGCGTGCGCTGCTGGCACCACCGTGCCGACGTTGGCAGCAATGCCGACCACCCGGAACTGTGCGGTCGCTGCGTGACCAACATCGCCGGTGCCGGCGAAGTGCGGAGCTGGTTCTGATGGCCGCCCCGCGCCCGCATCCCAACGCACTGATCTGGCTGCTGCTGTCGGCAGTCATCATCGGCCTGGACCAGTGGTCGAAGGCCTGGGTGCTGTCGAGCCTGCCGGAGTTCCAGCCGGTGGTGGTCATCGACGGCTTCTGGAACTGGTACCGCACCTACAACACGGGTGCAGCGTTCAGCTTCCTGAGCGACGCCGGTGGCTGGCAGAAGCATTTCTTCACCGTTCTGGCGATCGCCATCAGCGGCCTGATGGCCTGGTGGCTGCGTGCTACCGCCCGTGGCAACTGGAAGGCCGCCGTGCCTTATGCACTGATCATCGGCGGTGCGATCGGCAACGTGATCGACCGCCAGGTGCATGGTCATGTGGTGGATTTCATCCAGTGGTACGTCGGCGAGCATGTCTGGCCGTCGTTCAACATCGCCGATTCGGCCATCGTGGTGGGTGCCGTAGGCATCGCCCTGTTCGGCCTGTTCGACGGCAAGTCCGCCAAAAAGGCGGATAATGCCAACCCGAAACCGTAAGCCGGCCGCTGCCGGGAGACTGAACTGATGGATGTGCTGCTCGCCAACCCGCGTGGTTTCTGTGCCGGTGTCGATCGTGCGATCGAGATCGTCAAGCGCGCGATCGAAACGCTCGGCGCGCCCATCTATGTCCGCCATGAAGTGGTGCACAACCGCTTCGTGGTTGATGACCTGAAGCAGCGCGGCGCGATCTTCGTCGAAGAACTCGACGAAGTGCCGGACAACAACACCGTCATCTTCAGCGCCCACGGTGTTTCCCAGGCCGTACGCCTGGAAGCAGAGCGTCGTGGCCTGAAAGTGTTCGACGCCACCTGTCCGCTGGTGACCAAGGTTCATTTCGAAGTCGCCCGTCACTGCCGTGCCGGCCGTGACGTGGTGCTGATCGGCCATGCCGGCCATCCGGAAGTGGAAGGCACGATGGGGCAGTGGAACCGCGAGGCGGGCACCGGCCAGATCTATCTTGTCGAGGACGTGGAGCAGGTGGCCACGCTGCAGATCAACCAGCCGGAAAACTTCGCCTACACCACCCAGACCACGCTGTCGGTGGACGACACGCGCGGCATCATCGAAGCCATGCGCGCGCGCTTCCCGGCGATGCAGGGGCCGAAGAACGACGACATCTGCTACGCCACGCAGAACCGCCAGGACGCCGTGCGCGACCTGGCCAAGCGCTGCGACCTGGTGCTGGTGGTCGGTTCGCCGAACAGCTCCAATTCCAACCGTCTGAGCGAGCTGGCCCGCCGTGAAGGCGTGGAGAGCTACCTGATCGACGGTGCCCACGAGATCGACCCGGCCTGGGTGCTCGGCAAGCAGCATATCGGCGTGACCGCCGGTGCGTCGGCGCCGCAGGTGCTGGTCGATGGCGTGCTGGCGCGTCTGGCCGAGCTGGGGGCTTCCGGCATCGGTGAGCTGGACGGCGAGCCGGAATCGATGGTGTTCGCGCTGCCGAAGGAACTGCGCCTGCGGTTGGTTGACTGACCGATAGCGCTACGGGTGGGTGCGAACCTTGGTTCGCACGGCTTCGGGATGCATGTCATCCACGCATGGCGTGGATCTACCCGGTACTCCTCCGCTTTCCAGTAGATCCACGCCATGCGTGGATGCGGTCCGCCCTCGATGTCGCTGCGATGAGGCTTTGCTGCATCAGGTCGATGCACTGGCAACCATGACCTTCGGCCATGGGGCTCGGCATCGCACAGGCCTAGCATCGGGAAATCCTTCGCTGCTGGAAGTTGCCGATGAAAACCCGTGCCCTGGTGATGTCCGTGCTGATCGCGCTGGCGGCCACGCCCGCGCTGGCGCAGACCCCGCCACCGGGTGATGCCGCCGCCCCCGGCCTGCTGCGCATCGATGTCGACGCGCGCGACCTGGCCCGGCGCATCTTCAAGGTGACCGCCACCGTGCCGGCCAAGCCCGGCCCGCTGACCCTGCTGTACCCGCAGTGGATTCCCGGCAACCATTCGCCCACCGGCCCCATCGACAAGCTGGCGGGGCTGCGGGTGACCGCCAACGGCAAGCCGTTGGCCTGGCAGCGCGACCAGTTCAACGTGTACGCGTTCAAAGTGGACGTGCCGGCGGGTGTGAGTGAGATCGTCGCCCACTTCGATTTCCTGTCTTCGCAGGGTGGAAGCCAGGGCCGGGTGGTGATGACCCCGGAAATGCTCAACCTGCAGTGGAACGCCAACTCGCTGTATCCGGCCGGCGTGGACGCGCGCAATCTGCAGGCGCAGGCGAGCGTGACCCTGCCCAAGGGCTGGGCCTATGCCACCGCGCTGGAAACCGCACGCCGCGATGGCGACACCGTGGTGTTCAAGCCGATTTCGTACGACCACCTGGTCGACTCGCCGTTGTTTGCCGGTGAGCATCACCAGCGCATCGACCTCGACCCGGGCGCGAAGGCGCCGGTGCATCTGAACGTGTTCGCCGACGATGCCAAATCGCTGAAGCCAACCGATGCGCAGTTGAAGGTGCATCGTGCGCTGGTGCAGCAGGCCGACAAGCTGTACGGCGCGCGTCACTACGATCACTACGAATTCCTGCTTGCGCTGACCGATCGTCTCGGCGGCATCGGGCTGGAGCACCATCGCTCCAGCGAGAACAGTGCCGACCCGGGCTACTTCACCGAGTGGGACAGCAATGCCTGGATGCGCGACCTGCTGCCGCATGAGTACACCCACTCGTGGAACGGCAAGTACCGTCGCGGTGCCGACCTGGCCACGGCCAATTTCAATACGCCGATGGGCGACAGCCTGTTGTGGGTGTATGAAGGCCAGACCCAGTTCTGGGGCCAGGTGCTGGCCGCGCGTTCGGGCCTTTGGACCACTGAGCAGGCGCGCGACATGCTGGCGAACGTGGCGGCAACCTATGACCGCGGCCGCCCGGGACTTGCGTGGCGCCCGCTGCAGGACACCACCAACGACCCGACCATCGCCCAGCGCCGCACGTTGCCGTACCGCAATTACCAGATGAGCGAAGACTACTACTCCGGTGGGCAGATGCTGTGGCTGGAGGTGGAGGGCAAGCTGCGTGGGCTGACCGGCAACCGCCGCAGCCTGGATGACTTCGCGCGTGCGTTCTTCGGCGTCGGCAACGGCGATTGGGACGTCAATCCGTACACCTTCGATGACGTGGTGGCGACCTTGAACGGCATCGCGCCGTACGACTGGGCGGGCTTCCTTCGGCAGCGCCTGGACGGGCACGGATCGCTGACCGGCGGCCTGGAACTGGCGGGCTGGAAGCTGGTCTACCGCGATGCGCCGAACGAGGCCTACAAGGCACAGGAAAAGCGCGCGAAGGCAGCGCTGCTGGCCTACTCGCTGGGCGCGACGGTGCTCGACAGCGGCGTTGTCGGCGATGTGGTCTGGGACAGCCCGGCGTTCAATGCCGGCCTGGCGCCGGGCATGAAGGTGATCGCCGTTGGCGGTCGCGAATACAGCAGCCAGCGCTTGAAGGATGCGGTGGCTGCAGCGGCCACTGACAAGGCGCCGATCACGCTGCTGGTCAAACAGTTCGACCGCATCGATACGATGAAGATCGACTATCACGGTGGCCTGCAGTATCCGGTGCTGGAACGCATCACCGGCCGCCCGGACCGCCTTGCAGAGCTGTGGAAGGCACGATGAAGCTGCGCACGCGTGATGGGGTGATCCTGGTGGTGGCCGTGCTGGCCATCGTCGGCGCCTACCTGGACGACGATGGGCGCTGGCTGCACTGGTTGGCCAAGCCAGCGACCACGTTGCTGATCGCCGCCATCGCCTGGCAGGCGCGGCCGGTGGTGGATGCGTTCTACCGGCGCGCGGTGCTGGCCGGCATGCTGCTGTCCTGCGTGGGCGATATCGCGCTGATGCTGCCGGTCGACGCGTTCGTGCCGGGGCTGGTTGCCTTCCTGCTTGCGCATCTCTGCTACATCGCCGCATTCCGCGCCGGCCTGCGTGCGGGCCGCGGATTGCTCGCTGCCTTCGTGCTGCTTGCCGCATTCGCTTCGATCAACGTGGCCGGCCTGTGGCCACATCTGCCGCTGCCGATGCGCATTCCGGTGTTGGCCTACGTCGTGGTGCTTGCCGCCATGGCGGTGCTGGCATTGGCCCGTTACTGGAAGCGGCCGCACGCCGATGCGTTGGAAGCGGGCAGCGCGCGTTGGGCCGCCGGTGGCGCATTGCTGTTCGTGGCCAGCGATTCATTGCTGGCGTGGGATCGCTTCGGCGGTGGCCTGCCGCTGGCCAGCCTCCTGGTGCTGTCCACCTATTACGCCGCGCAGTACGCCATCGCCCGCTCGGTGAGATAGCAGAAAAGGGGACGGAGGGGATTAAGTCGCTTTGGCCATCGTCGCGCCACTTGCGACCTAATCCCCCCCGTCCCCTTTTTCTACTGCAGGTTGCCCTTGGTGTCGTAGCGCAGGCGCACGGTCTGGCGGTCGCCGGCTACTTCATCCGGCAGCCACACCAGCTTGCCGCCCTTGCGGATGACCACATACACATGGCCGACCTGGGCCGGCGTACGCATCAGTGCATTGCGCTGTTGCTGCAGGGCCTGCGTCACCCGTGGCACGGCATCGAAATCGATGTTGGCCAGTGCGGTGCTGCTGCGGCGCAGGCTGATGGTCGGCGCGAACTGTTGCGGGTTCACCGCATCGCCCTTGCGCCACTGCCCGCGTTGGTAGTGGTAACCATCCACGTGGCCCGGCTGCTGTGGATCGACCAGGTCGATGTCGATGCGGCCGTCGTCATGGAAGTGGATGCTGTGGAAGACGACCAGGCGTTCGCCGGCCAGTCCGGGCATCGCTTCCAGCGCCTGCCGTGCAGCCTGCAGGCGCTCGGCGTCGAGCAGCAGGTTCGGCCGCGTGCGCCCGGGTACCTGCATCGGTTCGGGTGCCGCCCGTGGCGTGGCGATGGCCGTGGTGCGCAACGGTTGTTCCCAAGGATGTTGCTGCGTTGCATCCGCAGGCGCGATCGATGCGGCGCCACGCAGGGTCGTGTTGACGGTCTGCAGTGCCCCGCCCGCCGTGGCGACACCGGCCAGGGCCAGCACCACGCCAGCGAACACCAGCGGTGTGGACACGGGCCGCTTCACGCGCGCTCCATGCGCACGCTGCGGCGATCATCCGGGTCGTACAGGATGTCGACCTGCCCGCGTGGAATGTTGGCCAGGTCGAGCAGCGCAACGAAGCGGCGCACGCTGGCCTGCTGTACGTTGCCCTCGCGGTCGAGATATTCCAGCTGGAATTCCACCTGCGGTTGTTCGTTGACGTAGGTGCCGGTCTGGCGCACGTCGAGCACCCGCGCTTCGGCAGCGACGCCGCGGTACTTGAGGGCTTCAGCGCGCGCGTCGATCTGCAGTGTGCCGGCAAGCAGTCGCGCCAGCAGGCGCAGGGCGATCAGGTAGCTGCACAGCACCAGCGGGCAGATCAGCAGTGGATGACCGAAACCCAGGAACGTCCAGCCCATGCCATCGCTTTGCAGCCGGTAGGCCATGACGTACGCAGCAGCGACCCCGACGATGCCGATCAGGCCGCCGATCGCGCGGCGCCACAGGCTGGCGCTGTCCAGTTCCGGTTGCGCTCCTTCCAGCATTACGTTGGGCGAAGGCCCTGGCGTGCGGCTGAGCAGCACGCCCAACTGCTTGCCCACGGCAAAACGCTGCAGCTGTGGCTTGCTGTCGACCACGACCAGCGTTTCGGTGATCGGCGTGCCGGACAGATTGTCGAAGGCCAGTTGCAGCCGCCACTGCGCGAAGCCACGCACCTGCACACCGGTCTGTTCGGCCTGCTCGATGCGCGCGCTGCGTGGCTCGCCGTCGGCGAGGATGCTGCGCACGCGTTGCAATGCGCGCGGTGGCGCCAGCAGCAGGTAATGCAGGAAGGCGTACAGCAGCACCAGCCACAGTGCCAGCGACGCCGCCAGCAGGCCCAGTGCCAGCCCTGGCGCGCTGCGGTCGCCCACGTCCAGCGGCCAACCGGTGCCGAAGTAGATCAGGCAGGGGAAGGGCAGCGCGAAGAACAACATGAGCGCGCCCAGGAACCAGAGGTAGGCTTTCATGACTCGCCTTCGACGCCGTGGAACAGGCGGCGTAGGGTACTACGCTCAGCGGAATTGCAGGGTCAGCAGGAAGTAGCGCCCCAGGGGATCGTCCAGCCCGGGCATCTGCCCGCCGCTGCCGACAAGGTAGTTCACCGGCCGCGTATCGAGCAGGTTGTGCACGTCCAGAGCGGCAATCACGCGCGGGCTCAGCCGGCGCGCCAGATGCAGGTTCCAGCGCAGCTGCGCAGGGTTCATGCAGCGGCGCTGGTCATGCTGCTCCTGCGTGCAGGCTTCACCGGCCAGCCATGCGCGGGTGCGGCCGACGCGGTTGCCACGCAGGGCGATGTCCCAGGATGGGTTCTGCCACTGCACGTTGAGGATGCCTGCGTTCGCCGGTGTGGCATGCCCGCGCAGGTCCACCGATTCGCCATGGCTGCGATCACGTCGCAGTTCCTGCTGTTTCAATGCATCCAGCGAGAACAGCCATTGCCCGTTGCGGCCGGCATCCACCCGGTACTCGCCACGCAGTACCCAGTTGCGCGAGGTGGTGCGGCCGATGTTGTCGAATGACAGTCGAAGATCCCGCAGGCGGCCCTGCTCATCCAGCTCCCAGGTACCGGGATTCCACAGTGCGTCGCTGGGTTGCAGGGCGAGGATCTCGTTGCGCAGTTCGACGATGTTGTGGGTCAGCGACAGCGAGAACGCATCATTCGGAGTCCAGCTGGCAGCCAGCGAGTGGCTGCGCGAGGTCTCGGCTTTCAGCGCATCGTTCTCGACCACCTCTACTTCCACCGCGCAGCCGCCACCGCGCAGCGGGCGCGCGCACGGCGGCAGGGAAGCCGATGCGGGCAGGGGATACAGGCCGAAGTAGCCCGGCGGTCGCCGCCGCTCGAAGATGCTGGGCGCGCGGTAGCCGCGGCCACTGGCCAGCAGGAACGACCAGTGCGGGCTCGGGCTCCAGCGCAGGCCGGCACGCGGCGAGAACGCGGTGTCACCGCCATCGCGGTCCAGCCGCGCGGCCACGTCCAGGCGCAGCGTCGGCGCCAACGGCAGGCCCAGTTCGGCGTAGGCGGCGTTGCTCTGCCGCGACAGACGGCGTTGCTCCAGCGGCAGGCTCAGCGCCAGCTCGCCCTTGCCCAGCAGCGGATCAGGAAGCGATGTCCAGCGCTCGCGGCGCAGGTCGATACCGGTGGCCAGTTGTGCGGCACCGCCGGGCAGTGTCATCAGGGTTCGCTGCATGCCCCACCAGCCCTGCCACTGTTCGGTGTGTCCGCGGTTGTGGATGGCCGGAAACAGCTCCTCTGCCAGCCCCGGTGGCAGAGTGGAAAAGCCGGGCAGGAAATCCAGCGTTCGCGCGGCCTCCAGCAGGCGTTCGCTGCGCACGGTACCTTCGGTGCGCAGGTCCACCTGGCTGCGCTGCGCGCTGAGGCCGGCATCCCAGCTGCGGCCCGCGCGCTCACGGCCCATGCCAAAACTGATGTCGCCCTCGGTGGCATGCACGCGCGGGCGCACTTCGCCGCCTTCCTGCAGGACCACATTGAGGATCGCGCCACGGTTGAATTCGAGTGCGACGGCGGTCGGGCCCAGTTCAAAACGCTGGCGGTTGTGACTGGCGCGTGCTTCCACATAGGCGTAGCGTCCGTCACCGCGTTCGTGGCGATAGCGCAGGTAGCCGGACAGCGTCTCCGATGCCGGTTGCAGCGAACGCGGACGTGCGCTGTCGAGCCAGCAGCCGTCGTCTTCGCGCTGCAACGGCGGATGGCACTGCGTGGCAGGGAGGTAAACACCGTTGGGTATGATCAGCCCGATCGGGTACAGCGAGGTTTCTGCATGCCAGTCGCGCTGGTCACCGGCTACATGCTGGAGGCGATGCAGGTCGATGCCGGCAAACCAGCGGTCGCCACCTTCGCGCACGCCACCGGTGGCTGCCTGCACACGGTACTGATCGCCATCACCACGGCTGCTGACCCCCGATTGCAGGGTGGCCTCCGGCCCCTCGGCCTGGTCGCGCAGGATGATGTTGACCACGCCGGACATTGCATCGGCGCCGTAGATGGCCGAAGCACCGCCGCGCACCAGTTCGATGCGCTCGACGAAGCTGAGCGGAATGCCACCCAGATCGGTCAGCCCGCCTTCTTCCAGTGAGACCATCGGATAGCGCGGCAGGCGCCGGCCATTGACCAGGAACAGGGTCGCGCGCGGGCCCATGCCGTCCAGGCTGGTGGTGGCTGCTGCGCCGACCGGCAGGTACAGCGAATCACCACTGCGCGAGGTGCTCAGCGGCGGGTGGCCGTTCATGCCGGGCAGGTGGCGCAACAGGTCGAACAGCGTGCCGTAGCCGCTGCGCAGGATGTCTTCGCGGTCGATCACCGTTACCGGCAGCGTGGTCTGCACGGAGGTGCGCGGCAACCGGCTGCCGGTGACATGGATCGGAGCCATTTCCACCTGCACCGGCTTCGGTGGCGCTGGCGGCGGTGGCCGCCGTACCGGCTGCGCGACCACATCGGGTGGCGCAGCATGCCGGCGCACTACGAATCCGCCGCTGGGTGTCTGCAGGATGTTCACCGGCATGCCAGCGACGAGTCGCTTCAGTGCGGCGGCCGGCGCCAGCGAGCCGGCGACGCCGCTGGTGCGCAGGTCTGCCAATTCACGTGCGTCGAACACCAGGGCGATGCCGCTCTGGCGCGCCCATTGCTGCAGTGCCGGCGACAGGGCGCCGGGAGCGATCCGGTAATCGACCTGGGTGACTGCCTCGGCAGCGCCTGTCGTGGCCGCCACACCGGGCACCAGCACAACGCACAGCAGGGCCTGCAGCAGGCCCCAGCGCAGCATGTCCCAACGAAGCACACCCGGCGCCGGCATCGGCCGCCGCCTCAGTAGGTGCGGCGCAGTTCCAGCGCGCCATCCGAGCGCGGCTGGCCAGCAATGGACCACCCCAGTTCCAGGGCGGAAAGCAGTTCGTGCGCGTCGCCTGCACGGAAGGTGCCGCTGACCGCGAGGTCGGCGATATCCGGGTCGGCGACCACCAGTGGCGTGCTGCCATAGCGGTTCATGCGTTCGACCACGGTGGCCAGGGGCGTGCCGTCGAACACCAGCTTGCCCTGCGGCCAGGCCTCGGCGGCGGCAGTTGAGGACAGCTGCGGGCCCGGTTGGATCTTCCCGGAGGCCAGGACCTGCAGCTGCTGGCCCGGCGAGAGGGTGTGCTGCGCGCTGCCACTGGTGACTTCCACTACGCCTTCCAGCAGCGCGACCTCGACCCGGCCGTCAGCCAGGCGCTCAACCTGGAAGGTAGTGCCGATATCGCGGATCGAACTGCCACCGGCCTGCACCCGCAGCGAGCGCGATGACGGTTCGACCTGCAGCTGGATGCGGCCCTGTTCCAGCGCCAGTTCGCGTTTGCGCCAGCCGAAGCGTGCGGTGAGCGTAGTGCCGGCGTCGAGCATGGCGATGCTGCCATCGGCCAGCGTGCGCTGCTGCGGCAGCAGGCTCGCGTTGGCATAGGTCAGGGGTGTGGGATTGCCATCGGTGTACAGCATCCAGCCCAGGCCAACGGCCAGGCATACGCCGGCAGCGGCGGCCACACTTGGCAGCCAACGACGCTGCGGCCTGCGTGCCGCGCGCGCGGCGGCGGTGCGCAGCCACGGGTCGCCGGCCAGGCCGGCACTGCGCTGGTGCAGCTTCTCGGCCTGCACCCATGCGCTGACGTGCGCGGGATCCTCGGCCAGCCAGTCCTCGAAGGATTGACGCTCTTCGGGGCTGCAGTCGGGGGCTTCCAGCCGGGCTACCCAGGCGCTTGCGTGTTCAAAAAGCAACGTGTCATCCCTGTTGTCGTTGCGGATCATTCGGTGTCTCCATCATTGTGGAGAGGATCGGGGCCCAGCTCCTTGCGCAGGCCCTGCAATGCACGGGCAATGTGTTTTTCCACGGTCTTGGCGGTGATGCCGCAATGCCGGGCGATCTGTGTATAGCTCATCCCGGTGATGCGGTTGAGCAGGTACACCTCGCGGGCACGTTCGGGAAGCTTGAACAGTGCCTGGCGCAGCAGGGCGAGCATCTGCCCGGATTCTGCCTGACGCAGCGGATCAGGAGAAGCACTGGCGGCTTCTTCGTTGCCGTCGCGTTCGGTCAGCGACAGGTGGTTGCGCGATTGCGGCGAGCGCCCGCGGTCTGCCAGGCGGTTGCGGGCGATGCGGTACAGCAGCAGCCGCAGTTCCTCGGTGTCGTGTGCGCGGTAGCGGATCAGGCGCTCCATGCAGTCCTGGGCGATGTCCTCGGCATCCTCGGGACCGACACCGCGGGCGCGCAGGAAAGCGCACAGCGGCGCGCGTTCCTCACGTACGAATGCAATGAAGACGTCCGGAATCCCAGGCAGTTCCGGCGCAGCACGGAGCAAAGGGGAGGGCACGGACAGGGGAGGACCTCGGACGACAATGACGGACGCGTCATCGAGTTTTACGCGACGGTGACCGGATGGGGAAGCCCGCATTTCTTCTGTATTTCCATTGTGAATGCATTCATCTTTTTTCTCGTCGCCGACTGGGGGCGTCTGCCCCGCTGCTGCGTTCTGCTTTCGACCCGCGTGGTGCGGGCGGAGAGAGAGAACGCAATGAAGCATTCGAAGTTGAGCATCGCCCTGGCGGGCCTGGTGGGTATCGCGACCCTGGGCCAGATGGATGACGTCATGGCAATGAATTATCACGTACAGGGCGATCGCGTCGTGCTCAGTGGCGGTGTCACCGTCGCCGACGTGGTCGCACTGCCGGCGTTGCTGGCCAAGGCACAGGCCGAAGGCCGTCCGATCCGCGAAGTCGTGCTGCGCACCTCCAATGGTGGCGCGCTGATCGCGGGTGAGTGGCTGCAGGCAGTGATCCGTACCAACGGCCTGAACACCATCGTGTCCGGCCACTGCATCTCGTCCTGCTCGATCATGCAGTCCGGTGGCGTCGAGCGTTACCTGGCCGGCGACCTGCCGCTGGTCGACTCGGTGCAGATCCACGCCGCCAGCAGCGGTGGCAAGGTGATCTATACGCCTTCGCCGCGGATGACCGAGATCTACACCGGCAACTACGGCGGCGGCATGGATGCCGGCCTGCTGCACAAGGCCATGTACGAGGTGGTGCAGCCCAACGGTCTGCTGGTGTTCCGCGATCCGGCCCGGACCACCGGCGCGTCGATCAGCTTCGATCCCGATGGCAGTGGCCGCAAGCTGGAGACCTTCCCGGGCCAGGACATCTACAGCAACAACATCATCACCGCCGCCGGTTACCGCGACCCGGGCGACACCCTGACGGTCACCGGCAATGTCAGCGGCGACATCAATCCGGGCTACCTGCGCACCGCACGCCAGCTGCAGGCGTTCGTCGACGACGACTTCTCGCGCTGGAACGATACCGACTTCGCCACCACGTACATCAACCAGGCCGTTTCCATCTACAACGAGGCTGCACGTGGTCCCAACGGCATCGGTCGCTTCTCGGTGCAGGACTTCCTCAGCGATCCGGGCTTCCAGGCCGACCTGCTGGCGAGCCTGCGCCTGTCGGAGCTGGATGCCTCCACGCTGGGCAATTCGGCCGGTGTGATCCGCGTGGCCAAGGGCGGCACCTGGCGTACCGCCGAGACCACCGGCGCCGATTTCATGCTGGTGGAGAACGGCACCATCGCCCTGGAAGGCGGCGCCCTGCGGACCCCGGAGCTGCGCGTGCTGGCGGCCGGCATGGTGGTCGGCCACGGTGACATCGCCTCGGTCGCCAACGACTCGGATGCGCTGTTCGCCGGCACCGGTCCGTCGTACCGCGAGGACGGCTTCAACCGCCTGCGCGTGTTCGGCACCCTGATGCCGCGTGGTGGTGACCTGGTCACCCACGGTTACGTCAACATCATGCCGGGCGGCAAGGTGCTGTTCGACGTCACCGAGGCGGGCGGCGCCAACAGTGGCCGCCTGCGCGTGGGCGACTTCTACGACAGCGGCGCCAACGAGGGCGCGTTGGTCATCTCGCCGGGCGCGCACCTTGAACTGAACGTGGCGCAGGGTTTCTACGCCGGCAACTACCAGCGCGAGCTGGTGAGCGGCCCGATCTTCCAGGGCTTCACCGATGCGGTGCGCCTGGGCGACACCGGCTATACCGCCAGCATCACCGGCGGCGAAGTATTCCGGCCGCGTCACAACTCGTTGCTGAGTTTCAACATCAACCAGACCGCCGAGGGCCTGTCGCTGACGGCGAACCCCGGCTTCGACCAGCTTGCGCAGCTCACCGGCAACAACGGTCTCGGCCGTGCGCTGGCAACCGCCGGCCAGCGCCAGGATGCCGGCCTGAAGCCGCTGCTGGGTGCATTGCAGTTTGCCGATCGCGATGTGATCGCACAGCAGGCCGGTGCACTGCGCGGTGATGGCCACGCCAGCCTGCGCCTGGCCGACAACGCGCTGGTTGGCAGCATCGGCAGCGTGGTGCAGCAGCACCAGGCCGCACGACGCAGCGGCAGCGGTGACGCCGGCGGCCTGGCGGCACAGGCCGCGCAGGCGGCTTCGGCGCAGCCCGGCATGGCCAATGGCAGCCTGTTCAACCAGTTGGCGATGCACCTGGTGGAGCCGGCGGGGGCGGGCGGTGGCAACACCAACTTCGGCGGCGAAGCACCACGCAACCACGGCCTCTGGGGCCGCGGCTTCGGCAGCCATGGCCGCATCGACGGTGAGGGCGGCGTGGCTGGCCTGAGCCATACCGTCGGCGGCATCGTGCTCGGTGCCGATACGCAGCTGGCCGATGACCGGGTGACCCTGGGCGTCAGCGTTGCCGCTGCGGACATGTCGACCAAGGGCCGCGATGGTTCCGGCTTCACCGGTGATGTGCGCGCGCTGGATGTGGGCGGCTACCTGGATGCCACCTACTCGCGTGGCTACCTCTCGGCCTCGGTGCGCTACACCGACCTGCGCCACGACACCCGCCGCAGTATCGAGGGCATCGATGGCCTGCAGGGCCCGCTGCGTGCCAAGTACAACAACGATGCGATCTCGGCCCGCCTGGAGCACGGCTTCTCGTTCACCACCGCCAAGGGTGTGGTGATCCAGCCGCTGCTGCCGGTGGTCGACTACGCGCGCACCTCGGCCACCCGTTTCAATGAAGGGCAGGGTGCCGGCGCGCTGGTCGGGCGTGGTGACAGCCTGGAAAGCATCCGCGTCGGCGCGGGCCTGCAGTTGTTCAAGACCTTCGAAGGCAACAACGGCGAGCGCATCACCCCGCGCGCGCGCGTGGTCTGGCAGAAGGAACTGGGCGACACCCAGGCCCGTTACAGCACCGGCTTCGCCGCTGCGCCGGACCTGGTGTTCGGTGCCAGCAGCCAGACCGTGGGCGAGCAGGTGCTGGCCTGGAATCTGGGCGTGACCAGCCGCGCCAGCGATCGCCTGTCGGTGATGGTCGACTACGTGGGCGAGCGCCGCGACGGCCAGCTGCAGAACGGCGTGATGCTGGGCCTGGGCTACACGTTCTAAGGCAGTACCGGCACCGGCGGCAGTCACGCCGCCGGTGCCATCCCCATCGATGTGCGGGTGCGCTATGGTCGTGGCGGATTTCCGCGCAGACCTTGCCATGCAGATCGCCGTTTTCAGTGCCCGTCCCTACGATCGCCGCTTTCTGGAGGAAGCCAATCTGCGCGAAGGGGCAGGGCAGCCGTTCCAGTTCGTGTACTTCGATGCCGCGCTGGACGTGCACACCGCCGCACTGGCACAGGACTGCGCCGCCGTCTGCGTGTTCGTCAATGACAGGCTTGATGCGCCGGTGCTGCAGGCCCTGCATGCGCTGGGCGTACGCGCAGTGCTGCTGCGCTGCGCCGGTTTCAACAATGTGGACCTGGCCGAGGCCGCGCATCTGGGCCTGTTCGTCGCCCGCGTGCCGGCCTACTCGCCCGAAGCCGTCGCCGAGCATGCACTGGCGCTGGTGATGACCCTCAACCGGCAGACCCATCGCGCCTACAACCGCGTGCGTGAGGGCAACTTCATGCTTGATGGCCTGCTCGGCCGCACCCTGCATGGCAAAACCGTGGGCATCATCGGTACCGGCAAAATCGGGCTGGCCACCGCGCGCATCTTTCGCGGCATGGGTTGCACCGTGCTGGGGCACGATCCGTATCCATCGCCCGCCTTCGCAGAGATCGGCGCGATGGTTGAACTGGACGAGCTGCTGTCGCGCTCGGACATCGTCTCGCTGCATTGCCCGCTGACACCCGATACCCAGCACCTGATCGACGATGCCTCGCTGGCGCGGATGAAGCCCGGCGCGATGCTGGTCAACACCTCGCGTGGCGGCCTGGTCGATACCCATGCGGTGATCCGCGCGCTGAAGTCGCGCCGGCTGGGCCACCTGGCCATCGACGTCTACGAGCAGGAAAGCGCCTTGTTCTTCCAGGACCTGTCCGGCGAGATCATCGACGATGAGGCCTTCCAGCGGTTGATGACCTTCCCCAACGTGCTGGTGACCGGCCACCAGGGCTTCTTCACCGTGGAGGCGCTGCAGGAGATCTCGGCGATCACGCTGGGCAACCTGGCCGATTTCGCGGCGGGGCGGGACTGCGGCAACCGGGTGATGGCGGGCTGAGGGGCTGGGTGGGCGGGCGTTTGGCGGCAATCGTCACGACCGGATTGACCGCAGGGGTAGGCCGACCGTAAAATTGCCAGCTTCGCCGGAATAGCTCAGTTGGTAGAGCGGCGCATTCGTAATGCGTAGGTCGTAGGTTCGATTCCTATTTCCGGCACCAGTTTCAGCAAAAGCCCCGGCCTTGGTCGGGGTTTTTTGTTTGGGCGGCACGGCCATTGGTAGTGCCGGCCGCTGGCCGGCTGGTTCAGTAGTGCCAGCCCATGGCTGGCAGTCATGAGCTTCCGGTAGCTGTTCAATCCCTCGCGAGGCATCGCCCTCGGCTTCGCTGGTGCTTATAGTCAAGCGTCTTGTCCAACTCAGAATGGCCCTTTTGGCTTCAGCCCTGGAGTTGGATTCCGAAGACCTCCTTGTTGTCATGAATGCCGAACCTTGCTTCGAGGCTCTTTCAAGGAGCGTAAAAGACCCTGCAAAGGTCGCCGAGCAGGTCGGTGGCAGGACTGCTTACAGCGGAAAGATGCGAAGGTAGTCCTGAATGGTGAGGGGAAGGTCATAACTGCCATTCCAAGAAGCAGCGATGGGTTGAGAGACCCGAAGGTGAAGTGAAATGAAGCGGTCTATCTCGTCCCGTCTGCATTCTCTGCTGGCTGAAATCGCAGCGAAGCACAGCTTTCACTTGCCTGAAGAAGGCATCAAGCACCTTGTCAAACAGGACCGCGAGTCGCTGATCGGTGCATTAGCGCAGGAGTTTTCGGAGACCGGTTTGGGATCTGACGATGAGCCTAATCAACGAGGCGTCGAGATCGAAGAGATCATCGATTTCGTTGGCGCTATCGCTGATCAGACTGATGCGTCCAGCGACTAGGCAATGGTTTATTTGGAGCCGTAGGCGGCTGGTCGTAGGTTCGATTCCTGTTTCCGGCACCAGTTTCAGCAAATGCCCCGGTCTCGGTCGGGGCTTTTTGTTTGGCCGGCACGCCTCCCCGTCAGACCTCGCCCCCTGGACCTCCAGCTCCCCCTATAATCGGCCGCGCAGATCACCTGCACCGGTTCACCCGCACGGAGGCTTCCCATCATGTCCATTGCCGCAATCCCCGATGTTTCGCTGGTCGACAACAGTGAGCAGCGCACGCCGCTGATCCTGGTGTTGGACTGCTCCGGCAGCATGGGCGGTGGCCCCATCGAGCAGTTGAACGCGGGCCTGAAGCTGTTGGAGCAGGAGCTGAAGGCCGATGTGATCGCGGCCAAGCGCGTGCGCGTGCTGCTGGTCGAGTACGGTGGCATGGACAACGCCGCCATCAGCGGTGACTGGTGCGACGCGATGGATTTCGCCGCGCCCACGCTGTCGGCCAACGGCACCACGCCGACTGGCGCGGCGGTGGAACTGGCGCTGCAGGAAATCGAAGACGAGAAGGCGCGCTTCCGCCAGGCTGGCGTCGCCTACACCCGGCCGTGGCTGTTCCTTATGTCCGACGGCCAGCCCACCGATGCCTGGGAAGCGGTGGCCGAGCAGTGTCGCGATGCCGAGCAGCAGAACAAGGTGGCGGTGTTCCCGATCGCCGTCGGCAATGCCGACATGAGCGTGCTGGGCCAGTTCAGCCGTAATGGCGAGCGCGGCGTGAAGCGCCTGCAGGGCCTGCAGTTCAAGGAGCTGTTCCTGTGGCTGAGCGCGAGCATGCGGGTGGTCTCCAATTCGACGCCCGGCGGGCAGGTGCAACTGCCAGCCACCGACAGCTGGTCACAAGTGCCGGTCTGACCATGGCCTGGCGCGTGATGGCCGCATCGGCCACGGGACGGTCCCATCTGGACCGCGGGCAGCCCTGCCAGGACGCCTATGCGTCGGTGCAGGTGGGGCAGACATTGGTCGCGGTGGTCTGCGACGGTGCAGGCTCCGCATCGCACAGCGATGTGGGCGCCCGGCATGTATCCAGCAGCGTGGCGGCGTCGGTTACCGGATCTGCCCAGCTCGGTGCCGATCCACTGGCACTGCCGGTGGATGCGTTGCGCGCCATCATCGAAACCGCCGTCGACGATGCGCGCGGTCAGCTGGCGATGCTTGCGCTGAGCCAGGGCCTGAAGCTCTCCGACCATGCCTGCACGCTGGTAGGGGCTGTCGCCACGCGCGATGGCGGCTGGTTCTTCCATGTCGGCGACGGCGTCGCCGCCTGTGCCTTCAGCAATGAGTCGCCCGATGCGGTATCGCTGCCCGCCAACGGCGAGTACGCCAACGAAACGTGGTTCGTGACCGGTGGCAACTGGCGCGAGCAGCTGCGGCTGACCCGCTTCGAAGGGGCGATCGACGCGCTGGTGCTGATGTCCGATGGCGTGCAGCCGTTTGCGATGTCGCGCGCGGGCGACAGCCTGTTCCAACCGTTCATCGCACCGGTGATCCGTTATCTGGCCGGCGTCGATGAGACCCACGGCAGCCAGGCGTTGCACGCGACGCTGGCCGACCCGCGCACCGATCAGATCACCGGCGACGACAAGACGTTGCTGGTCGCGCTGCCGGCCTGAGCACATGCCCGGGCGCAGCGGCGAACAGGTCTACGACACACAGCGCAGGCCGCTGACCCTGGAGCGGCTGCTCAAGAGTGGCGGCGCGGGCAGTGTGTTCACCCTCAAGGAGCGGCCGCGCGAAGTAGCCAAGCTGTATCACTCGGACAAGGACGCGCGCGTCTACGAGCGCAAGCTGCAGGCGATGCTGGAGCTGCAGCCGGACCTGCCGTCGATGGAGGGGCAGGGGGCCGACCAGGTGCAGATTGCCTGGCCGTTGACCCTGCTGCGGGACCGCAGTGGGCGCTTCATCGGCTTCACCATGCCGATCCTGGATCTGTCGGCCACCAGCGATCTGGAACATGTGCTGCAGGAGCGGCAAGCGCGTGCCGAGGGCCTGCCTACCGGCTTGGGGTCGAAGATGACGCTGGCGGCCAACCTGGCGGTGATGCTGGCTGCGCTGCACCGGCGGCAGCACTATGTGGTCGACCTCAAGCCGCTGAACGTGCGGTTCTATCGCAGCACCTTGTTCATCGCGATGCTCGATTGCGATGGTTTCAGCATCCAGGGCAAGGGCGAGCGTTTCCCGGCCGGGCAGGTCACCACCGACTATCTGGCGCCTGAGTTCCAGCAGCCGGGGGTGAAGCCGGGCCAGGAGGAGGCGCAGGATCGCTTCGCGCTGGCGGTGATGGTGTTCCAGCTGCTTAATTCCGGCCTGCATCCGTATGCGGGCAGGCCGCAGGGGGCGACGGTGCCCAGCGACCTGCCGGCGCGCATCGCCGCCAACCTGTACCCGTATGCGCGCGGCAAACCGCATCCGCGGATGTTGCCCTCGCCGGTCAGTGGGCATGAGATGTTCCCGCCGGCACTGCGCGACATGTTTGATCGTGCGTTTTCGACGCAGGCGCGGCGGCGGCCTTCGGCGCAGGAATGGGCCACGCTGCTGCTGGACTACGCGCGGCGCAACGCCGGGCAATTGGTGACGTGTGGCAAGGATGCGGCCCACCAGCATTTTGTCGGCATGCCGTGTGCTGCCTGCGCCCGCGTCGAACTGCTGGCCGGCAGCGCACGCGCGGCGCAGACCCGCTCGCGGCAGAAACCGGCCAAGGCCCGCAAGCAGCGCGGACGTACTGCCGCGCGCGGTAACCAGGCGCAGCCGGTGGCCGCACAGGCGTCGGCTGCAAGCGGCGTTCCCGGGGTGATGTCGCGGGTGACGATGGCGGTGATCGGCACGTTGTTGCTGGGTTGGGTGATGGGCTGGGGCATGCCGGCCTACCGCCGCTACAGCGCGCTGGTGGATCCGAGCATCTGGGATGGCGTGGGGCTGGCCGTGCAGATGGCCATGCTGGCAATCGCGATCCTGCTGTTCATCCTGTTCGTGCCGATGCTGATCATGAGCAAGCGTCCATGAAGCTGCTGGGTGTACTGGCCGTGCTGCTGCTGGCCCTGCTCGGGATGGCGCCGTTCTGGGGCGACCTCGGCGTGCTGGTCTACGGCTCGATCGGCTGGCTCGGACGGCTGCTGTCGAGCGGCGCGTTGAGCGACGGCAGGGCGGCACTGCGTGCTGCGTTGCTGATCGGCGGTGCGGTGTCGGTGCTGTCGTTCCTGCGCGTAGCGGTGCAGGACCGGGCCGTGGACTATCTGATCGCGTCGGTGATGTTCGGCTTCCTCTCGTTCGTCATCTTTGTTGTCACCGGCATTTCCGGGGATGGGGCTGCGGGCGCAGGGAGCATGCAGGGAGCGCGCTCGGTCGTGGTCGGGGAGGATCGCACGACGGTTCCGCGCTGGTATTCGCGCGGTCATTTCGAGCGGGAAATGCTCAACAAGGTGCACGAAACCGCACGTGCCGCTGCCCGTGGCGATCTGCCGCGCACGCAGGCGCTGATGCAGGAGCTGGATCTGTGGGCGCGCAATGGTCCAGCGCTGCGCGAAGACCGCACGGAGTACGAGCGCTTGCGTGCGGCGTACAACGAGACGATCGAGACCCTTGCCGCCCGGTCCGGCCGCCGTACGCAAAGAACGGGAGGCCTGGCCAGCGACGCGGGCGCGATGGTGGATCGGCTTACCGCCGAGGAAGCGCGCGAGCTGGAACTGAAGCAGATCGAGTTGCTGCAGCAGATGTGGAAACTCTCGCCGTCGAGCACGACGGTAGCGATGCGCCTGCTGGCGACGGATCTGCAGGAGCTGGCGATCCGCTCACGTTGGTCGCCACGCAAGCCATTCGACCGAGAGGGCGACGCGGCACTGGAAGAGCGCCTGTGGCGCGTCCACGGCACGCAGGAGGTGTTGTTCGCCTATGCACCGCTGGAGGAGCGCCTGTGGAATGCCTACGCGTCGACGATGGTCGACACGGACGAAGAGCTCGCGCTGGGTGCGCTGGTGATCGCCGGGCTGATCGACCGCAGCGACAAGACCGCCTCGGCTGATCCTGCCCGGTTCGACGTGAATACACTGCTGCTTGGCAGCGACGTGTTCATGCTCTCGACGCTGCTGGCCAGTGCGTCCGAAGACCGCATGGAGATCCTGAAGGCGCGCGCGACGCTGCTGTTGGGCGATGACGACCGGCAGGCGGCGGCAAGCAAAGGCGAGACGCCGGACGCCTCCGGCACTGCTGCAGACCCGCCGGGCCCGGTGGTCTCGGAGCCCTCACCACCGGCAACCTCGAAAGTTGACACCGCCAGGCAGGCGCAACGCGCGATGCCGCCAGCGGGGATGCTGGTCGATCGCAAGGGCCTGGCGCTGCGTACGTCGCCACTGCTGCCACCGCCGTCGCCACCGGCCGAGTATGGACAGGTGCTGGTCGACCTGCCCGCCGCCGGGTTCAAGGACCTGCGCCACGGCATCCCGCTGCGCGCGCCTGTGCAGGCCGACAGCACGGTCATCCTGCAGGTGGATGTCTGGCAGAGCGGCGTGGTTACTTCGGTGCTGATTGAAAGCAGCAGTGGCAACGCCGTGCTGGATGAGGCCGCGCGGCAGGGCGCGCGCACCTGGCACAGTGCGTCGAAGGTGCTCACGGGCGGCGAGCGCAGGCAGGTGACGGTCATGTTCAAAGCGCCTGTGGCTGCCGCACCACCGCCGGTGACCGTGGACGCACCATCGCCGATCGCCATGAGCCCGCCGCCGCCCCAGCTGAACCCCGAACAGGCGCTGGGCGCGCAGCTGGCGGCGATGGCGCGCCGGCAGCCGCCGCGTTATCCGCGTGGTGACGGGGAGACGGCGCCGGAGGGCAGCGTCGAGCTGCTGATCACTCTGTCAGCCGAGGGCCGCGTTCTCGATGTGAGCGTGGACCGCAGCAGCGGGCACCCTGCGCTGGATCGCGCCGCCCGTGACGCTGCGCTGAAATGGCACGTCACTCCCACACGGCCGGTGACCACGGTCAAGCAGATCATCCTGCGTGTGCCGGTGCGGTTCCAGGGCGGATAGCGGGGGCATGGCACGGGTCGGAGGCAGTGGCCGCTTCATCGACTGGCTTCGTTCGCAGGTCCCTTCAGTTCCACCGTGTTGCCGTCCGGATCCTTGAAGTACAACGACAAGCCATCGCCCTCTGCGCCGAAGTTGACCTCGGCCGGCCCCAGTACCGGCACGCCGTGGGCAGCAAGGTGGGCGACCAGCGCGGTTTCGTCGAAGGGCTCGACGCGCAGGCAGAGGTGGTCGACGTTGCGACCTTCGCTGCCCGGCCCGCTACCGCCGTGGCGACCGAGCGTGCCGTCCAGACTGATCAGATCGATCATCGACGCACCCGCACGCAGGTGCACCAGGCCCAGGTGCTCGCGCTGCCGCACCGCCACGCACCCCAACACCTGGGCATAGAAGGCTTCGCTGCGGGCCAGCTCGCGCACCCGCAGCACCACATGGTCGATGCGTTCAACGCTGAAGGGTCTGTCCATGCCGGGTTCCTCGAAGAAAGGGAGCTCAAAACTTGCTGAACCTGTTCAGTGGACTTTGCCGAACGAGGGGCCTCGTCGTCGCCGAGACCGATGCTACGCTGCCGTCCCCGCGCGTTCTGCCCGCCACAATGGCGCGGTGCGACAACGTGTCGCAGCCAGATCCGGGCCTTTCCTGCGCCTGATCATTGTCAATGCCTTTCTTAAATGGTGGGTGACGGCCTAAAATTGAAAGGCTGACTCGACCCCACCTTACCTGCCTGTCTTCTGGACGGGTGGGCCCGGCTTTGGCCGGTGCGGGCAGGACGGGGAACGGCATTCCCTCGCAATTGGATCGACCGATGATTCCGTTGAAAACCCTTGGGCGCTGGTTGCGCCCGGGCTTGCTGCTCGCATTGCTGGTGATGCTCACCGGCTGCGATGCCGTGGCCATCCTCAGTCCGAAGGGCCAGATCGGCCAGGATGAAAAGACACTGCTGATCACGGCCACCGTGCTCATGCTGCTGGTCGTCATCCCGGTCATCATCATGACCCTGACCTTCGCGTGGAAGTATCGCGCCTCCAACACCAAGGCCCGTTACGAGCCGAAGTGGTCCCACTCGACGGCGATCGAGGTGGTGGTGTGGTCGATCCCCTGCATGATCGTGCTGGTCCTGGCGGTGCTGACCTGGCGGTCCTCGCACGCGCTGGATCCGTACAAGCCCCTGGAATCGGACGTCAAGCCGGTCACCATCCAGGCGATCTCGCTGGACTGGAAGTGGCTGTTCATCTATCCGGAAGAGAAGATCGCGGTCGTCAACGAGATCAAGTTCCCGGTCAACACCCCGCTGAACTTCGAGATCACCTCCGATACGGTGATGAATGCGTTCTTCATCCCGCACCTGGGCAGCATGATCTATTCGATGGCGGCGATGGAGACCAAGCTTCACCTGATCGCCAACGAACTGGGTGAATTCCCGGGCATGTCCTCGCACTACAGCGGTGCAGGCTTCGCCAAGATGCATTTCACTGCCTACTCGGTCACCGATGCGCAGTACCGCCAGTGGCTGGACCAGGTCCGTGCCGGCGAGCAGACCCTGGACAAGACCACGTTCAAGGCGCTGGGCGAAGCGAAGAATTCCGAGTGGTACCCGGTCACCTACTTCGGCAAGGTTGAAGAAAGCCTGTTCGATTGGGTCATCGCCAAGCACATGGGCGACAACAAGCACTACGGCATGAAGCATTCCCACGCCGGTGCCGCTGCTGCCGACGCTGCCAGCCATGAAGCGCACGAGGGCCATGCCCCGAGCGAGGCCCACGATTCCAAGGAATCCGGTGAGAACCTGGATGCCACCGAACACGAACACGCAGGCCATGCCGGCCACGCGGGTTCGGGAGAATGAACATGTTGGGAAAACTCTCTCTTGAGTCGATCCCCCACGATCCGATCGTGCTGACCACCCTGGTCGGCGCGATCCTTGGTGGCCTGGGCGTCGTCGCCCTGATCACCAAGTTCAAGCTGTGGGGCTATCTGTGGAAGGAGTGGTTCACCTCGGTGGATCACAAGAAGATCGGCGTGATGTACATCATCGTCGCCTTCGTCATGCTGCTGCGCGGTTTCTCCGACGCGATCATGATGCGTACCCAGCAGGCCATCGCCGTCGGCGGGTCCGAGGGCTACCTGCCGCCGCACCACTACGACCAGATCTTCACCGCCCACGGCGTGATCATGATCTTCTTCGTGGCGATGCCGCTGATCACCGGCCTGATGAACCTGGCCGTGCCGCTGCAGATCGGTGCGCGCGACGTCGCGTTCCCGTTCGTCAACTCGCTCAGCTTCTGGCTGTTCGTGTCCGGTGCGGTGCTGATCATGCTGTCGCTGTGGATCGGTGAATTCGCCGCCACCGGCTGGTTGGCCTTCCCGCCATTGTCGGGCATCGAGTACAGCAACAATGTAGGTATGGACTACTACATATGGGGACTACAGGTGGCGGGTCTGGGTACCACGTTGAGTGGTATCAACTTCTTCATCACCATCCTCAAGATGCGCACCCCGAGCATGAAGCTCATGCAGATGCCGGTCTTCACCTGGACCGCGCTGGTGACCAACGTGCTGATCGTCGCCGCCTTCCCGGTGTTGACCATCACCCTGGTGCTGCTGACCCTGGACCGTTACCTGGGTACGCACTTCTTCACCAATGACGGTGGCGGCAACGCCATGCTGTACATCAACCTGATCTGGATCTGGGGTCACCCGGAAGTCTATATCCTGGTGCTGCCGGCCTTCGGCGTGTTCTCCGAGGTCATCGCGACCTTCTCGCGCAAGGCCCTGTTCGGCTACAAGGGCATGGTCTACGCCACCGCCTGCATCGGCGTGCTGTCGTTCATCGTGTGGCTGCACCACTTCTTCACCATGGGTTCGGGTGCCAACGTCAATGCCTTCTTCGGCATCACGACGATGATCATCTCCATCCCCACCGGCGTGAAGATCTTCAACTGGCTGTTCACCATGTTCCGCGGTCGCGTGCAGTTCACCACGCCCGTGCTGTGGACCATCGGCTTCATGGTCACCTTCACCATCGGCGGCATGACCGGCGTGATGCTGGCGATCCCGGCCATCGACTTCGTGCTGCACAACAGCCTGTTCCTGATCGCCCACTTCCACAACGTCATCATCGGCGGCGTGGTGTTCGGCATGTTCGCCGGCATCACCTACTGGTGGCCGAAGATGTTCGGCTTCCGCCTCAACGAGTTCTGGGGCAAGTGCGCGTTCTGGTGCTGGTTCATCGGCTTCTATGTGACCTTCATGCCGATGTACGTGCTGGGCTTCATGGGCATGACCCGTCGTCTGCAGAGCACCGTCAACCCGGCCTACGAGCCGTTCCTGCTGGTTGCCGCTGTTGGCGCCTTCATCGTGGGTGCCGGCATCCTGTGCCAGATCATCCAGGTGGCCGTGTCGATCCGCGACCGCAAGAAGACTGCCGACCTGACCGGCGACCCGTGGGATGCCCGTACGCTGGAGTGGGAAACCTCTTCGCCGCCGGCCTTCTACAACTTCGGCACCTTGCCGGAAGTCACCGAGCTGGACGATTTCTGGGAGCGCAAGCAGCGTGGTGAGGCCTGGCCGAAGCCGGCCAAGTACACCGACATCCACATGCCGCGCAACACCGGCACCGGCGTTGTCATCGGCGCCTTCAGCATGGTGTTCGGCTTTGCGATGATCTGGCACATCTGGTGGCTGGCCATCATCGGCTTCGTCGGCATGATCGCCACGTTCATCTACCGCACCTTCGACCAGGACGTGGACTACTGGGTCCCGGCTGCCGAGGTGGAACGCATCGAGAACGAACACCGCAAGCACCTGGAAGCCCAGGGCCTGGTGAAGTCGGAGCTGAAGGCATGAGCACCAATACCTCCACCGTGAACCACGGGCACGCCGCACACGCGGCGGCCCATGGCCATGACGACCACGAGCACCACGACACCGGCGGCAACACCGTCTTCGGTTTCTGGGTGTACCTGATGAGCGACTGCCTCATCTTCGCCTCGCTGTTTGCCACCTACGTGGTGTTGGCCGGCGGCACCGATGGTGGCCCCGGCGCGAAGGACCTGTTCGAGCTGCCGTTCGTGGCGTGGGAAACCGCGCTGCTGCTGACCTCGTCGCTGACCTTCGGCCTGGGCATGATCGCCATGCACCGCAAGCAGGTCGGTCAGATGTTCCTGTGGCTGGGCATCACCTGGCTGCTGGGCTTCGGCTTCATGTGCATGGAAGTCTATGAGTTCCAGCACCTGATCCATCAGGGTTACGGTCCGGACCGCAGTGCCTTCCTGTCGGCGTTCTTCGCCCTGGTCGGTACCCACGGCCTGCACGTCAGCGCCGGCCTGCTGTGGCTGCTGGTGATGTTCGTGCAGCTGAAGAAGTACGGCCTGACCCCGACCAACAAGACCCGCATGGCGTGCCTGAGCCTGTTCTGGCACTTCCTGGACCTGATCTGGATCGGCGTGTTCTCCGTCGTCTACCTCAATGGAGCGCTGTAATGGCACATGACAACCATGCACACGACCACGCCGCCGGCGGCGAAAGCCATGGCACCGTGAAGTCGTACCTGATCGGCTTCGTGCTGGCGGTGGTGCTGACCGTCATCCCGTTCTACATGGTGATGTCGGGTGATTTCTCGCGCACCGTCAACGGTGTGGTGATCGCCATCACCGCGGTGCTGCAGATGCTGGTCCACCTGGTGTTCTTCCTGCACCTGGACCGCTCGTCGGAGAGCCGCTGGAACGTCAACGCTGCGGCCTTCACCGTGGTGGTGATCGGCATCATCGTGGTCGGTACCCTGTGGGTCATGCACAACATGAACGTGCACATGATGCACTGACGTCTTTGCGACGTTGCCACGCAGAAAGGCCGCCTCCGGGCGGCCTTTCTGTTTTTCCGTTGTCCGGTAGTGCCGGCCGCTGGCCGGCAGCCAGTAGATCCACGCCATGCGTGGATGCAGTTGCCTCTCAACCCACCTTGCGCAGGAACTCCTCGGCGTCCATCGGCCGTCCAAGGTGATAGCCCTGCAGCTGGTCGCAGCCCAGCTCACTCAGGTAATCGCGCTGCGCCTGGGTCTCCACGCCCTCGGCCACCACCTGCAGCTGCAGGGTGCGGCCCAGCGCGATGATCGAGGACACGATGGCCGCATCCTCGTCGTTGCGTTCGAGGTCATGCACGAACGCCCGGTCGATCTTCAGCTCGGTGGCCGGCATGCGCTTGAGGTACAGCAGGCTGGAATAGCCGGTGCCGAAGTCGTCGATGGCGATGTGTACGCCCATCGCGGTCAGATCGTTGAGGATCGCCAGGCTGGCTTCGACATCCTTCATGGCGGTGGTTTCGGTGATCTCCAGGGTCAGCCGCGCCGGGTCGATGCGATGCCGTTCCAGCACCGACCGCACGCTGTCCAACAGGGCCGGCGAGGCGAACTGCAGCGGCGACAGGTTTACCGCCATCGTCCAGTCGCTGTGCCCGCCGTCATGCCAGGCGCGCAGCTGCGCGCACGCCTGGTCGAGCACCCAGTCGCCGATCGGCAGGATCAGGCCGCTGCGCTCGGCGATGGGAATGAACACGTCCGGTGCCAGCAGGCCCAGTTCCGGGTGCTGCCAGCGCAGCAGCGCCTCGGCGCCGGTGGCCGGTGCATCGGCCGCCGGGAATTTCGGCTGGTAGTGCAGCAGCAGTTCGTTGCGCGCGATCGCCTTGCGCAGGTCCTGCAGCAGGCGCAGCTGGCGGTTGGCACTGAGCTGCATTGAAGGGATGAAGAAGGTGTAGCCGTTCCGTCCGGTTTCCTTGGTGTGGTACATCGCCGCATCGGCATGTGCCATCAACTCGCGTTCGTCGCCGGCATCGTCCGGATACAGGGCAATGCCCAGGCTGGCGGTGACCTGCAGTTCCGCCGCATCCAGCACGAAAGGTTCGCTGGCCGCCGCGATCACCCGCTCGGCGACCACCGCCGCATCGTCAGGCGCATCGATGGCCAGCACGATCACGAACTCGTCGCCACCGAGGCGGGCGAGGGTGTCCTGCGGCCGCAGCTGCGCCCCCACGCGTTGGGCCACCGCGACCAGCAGGCGATCACCCAGCTGGTGGCCATAGGCATCGTTGACGGCCTTGAAGCCATCCAGGTCGCAGAACATCACCGCCACCGACTGCTGGCGGCGTTGCGCCTTCTCGATGGCCTGCTCGATCCGATCCTGCAGCAGCATGCGGTTCGGCAGCTGGGTCAGTGGATCGTGCAGTGCCGCCTGGATCAGCTTGTCATTGGCGTGGGCCAGGGAGTCGGCCAGCAGACCGGTGCGCACGCGCATCTGGCGGTCGAACAACGAGGCAACCAACGCGATGCCCAGCGTGGCCAGCGTGGTCACGATCACCAGCACGGCCAGCCAGCGGGGATCGATGCCGCCGCTGCCGACCGCGCCGCAGACGCTGCCTGCCGGGAAGCGTGCGGCGGCCATGCCGGTGTAATGCATGCCGACGATGGCCAGGCCCATCACCAGTGATGCCAGTATCCGCAGGCGCACCGTGTTGCGTTGCTCGACGCGCAGCCGGAAGGCGATCCACAGCGCTGCACCGGCGGCGCCGATGGCCACCGCGATCGATGCGGCAAACCAGCCCGGGTGGTAGTCGATGCCCGGCTGCATCCGCATCGCGGCCATGCCCAGGTAGTGCATGGCCGCGATACCCAGTCCCATCAGCACCGCACCGGCGGCCAGGCGCTGCAGCGGCAGGCTGGGCCGCGACACCAGCCACAGCGCATAGGCCGATGCGCCGATCGACACGGCCAGCGAATACAGGGTGATCGCCAGGTCGTAACCGACTGGAATCGGCAGCTTGAACGCCAGCATCGCGATGAAGTGCATCGACCAGATGCCCAGGCCCATCGCGGCGGCACCGCCGGCCAGCCACCAGCGTGCGACCCGGCCCTCGGCCGTGGCCAGGCGGCCGGCCATGTCGAGCGCGGTATACGATGCCAGCATGGCCACCAGCAGCGAGATGGCGACCAGGCTCTGACTGTAACTACCAGTCATGTTGAATCCAGAGGAGAAGGGAGGGGCGCCCGCAAGGCGCACGCCCGCCACCGCTATCGGCACCGGCGGGTGGGACTTGAGTGGTCGCAGCACGTGCGACCCGGCTCGGCTATCCTGCCACGCTCGTTGCCCCTGCAGGAAATCTCCGATGGCCAAAGCCCGCACCGCGTATGTCTGCAATGAATGCGGCGCCGAATACAGCAAGTGGCAAGGCCAGTGCACCGAGTGCAACGCCTGGAACGCGCTGTCGGAAATCGTCCTTGAGAGCGCGACGGCGGCCAAGGCGCCCGCCTCACGGCGTGCCGGCTGGGCGGGCAAGATCGACCCGCCAAAGATCACCGCACTGAAGGACGTGGCGCAGACCGAGCACAACCGGGTCAGCACCGGCATCGGTGAATTCGACCGCGTGCTCGGCGGCGGCCTGGTCGAGGGCGCGGTGGTGCTGGTCGGGGGCGACCCGGGCATCGGCAAGTCCACCCTGCTGCTGCAGGCCGTGGCCAAGATGGCCGCGGTGCTGCCGGTGCTCTACGTCACCGGTGAAGAATCACTGGCCCAGGTGGCCGGTCGGGCGCACCGGCTGGAGCTGCCGCTGGAGGGCGTCAACGCGCTGGCCGAGACCGGTGTCGAATCCATCCTGCAGCACGCCACCAAGAGTGGGCCGCGGCTGATCGTGGCCGATTCGGTACAGACGCTCTGGACCGAGACGCTGACTGCCGCGCCCGGTTCGGTCAGCCAGGTACGTGAGAGCGCTGCGCGGCTGGTGCGCTTCGCCAAGGAAACCGGAACCGCGGTGTTCCTGGTCGGCCATGTGACCAAGGAAGGCGGCATCGCCGGCCCGCGGGTGCTGGAACACATGGTCGATGCCGTGCTGTATTTCGAAGGCGAGAGCGGCAGCCGCTTCCGCCTGCTGCGCGCCTTCAAGAACCGCTTCGGTGCGGTCAACGAACTGGGCGTGTTCGCGATGGGCGACAAGGGCCTGAAGGAAGTCTCCAACCCGTCGGCGATCTTCCTGTCCGGTGCCAGCACGCACCAGCCGGGCAGCTGCGTGATGGTCACCCGCGAGGGCACCCGGCCGTTGCTGGTGGAAGTGCAGGCGCTGGTCGACGCATCGCCGCTGTCCAATCCGCGCCGCGTGGCGGTGGGCCTGGAGCAGAACCGCCTGGCCATGCTGCTGGCGGTGCTGCATCGGCATGGCGGCGTGCTGGTCGGCGACCAGGACGTGTTCGTGAACGTTGTTGGTGGCATCCGCGTGCAGGAGACCGCCGCCGACCTGCCGGTGCTGCTGGCGGTGCTGTCCTCGCTGCAGGACCGTCCGCTGGCCGAGAAGACCATCGCGTTCGGTGAAGTCGGCCTGTCCGGTGAGATCCGGCCGGTACCCAACGGCGAGGACCGCCTGCGCGAGGCGGCGACCCACGGCTTCAAGCGCGCCATCGTGCCCAAGGCCAATGCGCCCAAGGGCGGCTCGGTGAAGGGGATGGAAGTGATCGCGGTCGAACGCCTGTCCGAGGCCATCGACGCGGCGTGATGCCGGTACTGTAGAGCCGAGCCGATGCTCGGCTGCTTTTCCGGCAAAGGGCAGCCGAGCGTGGGCTCGGCTCTACAAACGTCACATGCGGCAACGGTCAGCCTGCCTGTGCTAGTTTTCCCGGCTCGACGAAGGCGCCCCCTGGCGCCTTTCCGTGGCAAGGAGTAATCGATTACATGCAGGACCCGATGTTCAGCACCCCCACCGCCGAAATCCGCCGCGCCGGGGTCGATCTCAATGGACTGATGACGGTGCTGGGCAAGCACCTGTACTCCACCCCGATGGTGGCGCTGCGCGAGCTGGTGCAGAACGCGCACGATTCGATCATCCGTCGCCGTATCGAGCAGCCCGGCATCCAGAATGTGTCGCGCATCGACGTGCAGGTCGATGTCGCCGCCGGCGTGCTGCGCATCACCGACACCGGTGCCGGCCTGACCCGGCAGGAAATCCACGATTACCTGGCCACGGTCGGGGTCGGTTACACCCGCGGCCTGCGCCAGGACGGCGAGGACAATGAAGGCCTGATCGGCATGTTCGGCCTGGGGTTCCTGTCGGCCTTCGTGCTGGCGCGCCGTGTCAGCGTGCGTACCACCTCCTACCAGTCACCCGAGCTGGGCCACCTGTACGTGTCCAGCAATGCCGAGCAGTACACCGTCAGCGAAGTGCCGGCACGCGCGATCGGCACCGAGGTCGAGCTGGAGCTGCATCCGGACTTCCTGCCGCTGGCCAACGAAGCGCGCCTGCACGAGGTGCTGGGCCGCTACTGCGCGCTGCTGTCCGAGCCGATCTTCATCGGTGCGGCGACCGCCGCGATCAATCCCGAACCGCCGCCGTGGCGCGGGCAGGGGGACGTCGCGCTGCATCCGGTGCAGGCACGCCGCCAGGCGCAGCAGTTCGCGGCCCGCTTCGAACACGATTTCGAGCCCATCGTGACGATGCCGCTGCAGTCCGATGGCAGCAGTGACGCCATCGGCATGCTCTGGGTGCAGGACGGTGCCACCTACGGCACCAGCGACAACCGCAATCTGTCGGTGTTCGTGCGCGGCATGCTGCTGGACGACGACGCGCGCGACCTGCTGCCGCCGTGGGCCGGCTTCATCGGCGGGGTGATCGAATCGTCGAAGCTGACCCCGACCGCCAGCCGCGAGGACCTGCAGCGCGATGACCACTATCGCGCCGTGCAGCACGCCCTGCTGGAAGCGCTGATCGATGGCCTGGCCGACGTTGCGCGGCAGCAGCCCGAAGCCTGGCGACGCGTGCTCAGCCGCCACAACGAAGCCCTGCTGGGCGCGGCGCTGTGCGATGAGCGCCTGTTCGACCTGCTGCTGGAACACGTGCGCGTGCCGACCTCGCAGGGTGACCTGCCGGCCAGCGCGTTGCCGGCGCGCGGCGCCGTGCATGTGATCCTCGACAACGGTGGCGGCTTCGAGGAAATGCTGTTCCGTGCGATGGGCGTGCCGGTCGCGCATGGCCATCGCTATGCCGTGGTGCCTTTCCTGCGCCGCTGGGCCCAGGCCAAGGGCCTGCGCCTGGTCGAACTCGGTACCGAGCAGGGCAATCGAGCGCTGTTCCGCACCGACGACAGCCTTGACGATACGCAGTTGGCCTGGCTGCGCGAACACCTGGGCGACGGCGAACAATTGCTGCCGGCGCATTTCAGCCCCGAGGCGCTGCCGGTGGTGGTGGTGCCCGACCGCGAAGCCGAACTGAAGCAACGCCTGGAAGACGACGAGAACGACAAGCGCGTATCGATGGCCGCATTGCGGCTGGCGCGCCAGTTCACCGCGCGCATCGAGGCACGTGCACCGTCGCGGCTCTACCTCAACCTGGACAATCCGGCGGTGCAGGCCTTGCTGCAGGCCCAGCGCGATGGCCACCCGCAGGCCGCGTCTGCCGCGCGCCTGCTGCGCTCGCTGAAGATCATCGTGTCCGCGCAGGGCCGGCCGTTGCAGCGCACTGCGGCGACGCCGGGCCCCGATCTCAATAGTGCATTTACCGATATTGCCGGTGCCCTGCAGCAGATGCTGCGCTGAGCACCGCCCCCTCTCATCCAGCCTTCGCTAGACAGGAGCATTACCCCCATGGATATCTGGAACTGGGTCGAAAAACTGCAGGAAGACCTGCGCCAGGCCGGGCAGGCACAGAACGCCCACCTGCTGACCCGCCTTGCCGATGAAGTCAGTGAACTGCAGGTCGACCGCGTCGATGCGTTGCTTCCCGAAGCGCGCGCGCTGGGCAAGGCGCTGGACAACCCCTGGGTCGACGTCTACGTCGGCCATTGGGCGCTGCGCAACCGCGTCGGCAACCGCGTGGAAGGTGAAAGCGCGCTGGGCGAGTCAGTAGCGCTGTTCGAACGCGCACACCGTGCCGATACCCTGGACTGCCCGCAGTCGATCTGCGTCACCCAGGATCTTGCCGCCTGCTACGGCAACATCGATGGTCCGGGCTGGGTGCCCGAGCGCATCGAGGTCTGCGACGAGACGCTGGGACGCATCGACCCGAGCTGGGCCTGCTTCCAGTGCCTGAGCTGCGAGAAGGCCGACGCGCTGCTGGACGACGGCCGCGGCCAGGACGCGCTGGATTACCTGCAGGTGCAGGCGGCGGCGATCCAGGCGCGTGGCAAGGAAGTGTTCGACAGCTTCCCGGAAATGCAGATCAAGATCCTGCTGGCCAGCGGCCGCGCGGCGGAGGCGCTGGCGTTGATCGAGCAGCGTGAGGCCGAGGTGGCCGCTGCAGGCGAGTACGAGCCTGCCAACTGCACCGTGCCGCGCCGGCTGTCCAAGGCCTGGGCGCTGGCCCAGCTGGGGCGTGATGAAGAGGCGCTGCAGCAGCTGGTGCCCTGGAGCGAGCTCACACCGAACCACTGGCGGCTGTGGGCCAATACCGCGTCAACGCTGTGCAGTCGTGATGGCGAACGCAACACCTGGGATCTGGGCACGCGCTTCAACACCATCATCGAGCACTTCGCCACTGTTGGCGCGCATCGCCTGGTGATCGAGATCGCTGCATTGAGCCTGGAACTGGCCCTGCAGCGCGGAGCGCGCTGGGTGGCGCAGCGCCAGCTGGGCCTGGCCCGCACCCATCTGGCGCAACTGCGGCAGGACCGTGGCGCTGCCGCGCTGGTGGCGGGCTTGGCGGCACGGATCGAGGCGCTGCCGGAGACGGCACCGCTACCGGTGCCTGCTGATGAACTGCTGGCGTGGCTGCAAGTGCAGGGCGAACAGAACCAGTCGCGCGATCCCGAGCGTGAAGCGCAGTGGCTGCTGCAGGCGCACGCCGAGCGGCCGGATGACGGCGCATTGGCCGAGGTCGCCGCGTCGGCGCTGCATGCCTGTGGCGCGAAGAGCGAAGCGCAGGCACTGCTGTGGGACTTCGTGCGCGGCCACGCGCAGGAAGATGGTGCAGCGGCCTACACGCTGATGCGTTGGCTGGCCGAGCAGGGCGATGATGACGGCCTGCGCAGGCTGGCCGCGACCTACCGCGACAGCGTGCCTGTGTTCGCGCACTGGTGCGAGGTACAGCGTGCACGGCGCGCGTCCGACTGGCCGACGCTGGAGCAGGCCGCGCAGGCGTTGCTGGCGTTGTCGCCGGGCTCGAACGGTGCACGCGGGACGCTTGCCCGGATGTACATGGAGACCGGCCGCTTCAGCGAGGCGCAGGCCTGCTATGCGCAGCTGGTGGAACTGCTGGAAGAGCCAAACGCCGCGCACTGGGACCACATGAGTGCGGCCAGCGCGGCGCGCGACTGGGATGCGGTGCGCCGCTCGGCAGCAGCGATCGGCATGGAACTGTCCAGCCAGCAGGGTGTGGTCGAAGAGCCGTGGGGCTGGGTGATCATCCGCAGTGAAGAAGGCGGCGAGCCGATGGAGTACTACGCCCGCCGCAGCGGCCCGGTGACCGCGCGCATCGTCGAGAACGCACCGGCCAACCGTGCGCAGCAGGTGGGTGACTGGGTGGTGTTCGACGCCGGCCTGGTGCACCCGGCACCAGAAGACGAAGCGGAGCGCGAGCACTTCATTCCGACCTATGCGCAGGTGCATGTGCTGGAGCGGGGTGGTTTCGCACGCAGCTGGCTGGTCGACGGCGCGCACCCCGGTGAAGATGCATGGAACGCCTTCGTGGAAGCCGCCGAGGCACAGGGCTGGCAGGTGTGGTCGCACAGCCGTGCGGACTACACCGTGACCGATCCGGACGCGGAAGACGGCACGCTGCCGGGTCTGCTGTTCACTGTCGCCCAGCCGCAGGATCACGCGCCGCTGGCACTGCATCGTTTCCTGCAGCAGGCTACGGCGGATTGGGCGCACCCGCACTGCTGGCTGCGCCTGGCCGAGGCCTGCGACCAGGACCGCCAGCCGCACCTGGATGCGATCGAGCGGTACGGGCTGTAATCTCTGCTGCGCTGCGGGCTCGCCGGGCACGGCCCGGCGCTACGCCTACGTGTTGCCGGTAGTGCCGGCCGCTGGCCGGCAACCCCATGAGATCCTGTGTTGCCGGCCAGCGGCCGGCACTACCTCAAGGAGAAATACATGCGAAAGACAGGGATGTTGGTGATCGTCAGCCTGCTGTTGGCCCCCGCCGTGCAGGCTGCGCCTGCCTGCCAGCAACCGGCCGACGTAGCACGGGCCTTCTTCGAAGCGACCACCGGCAAGGGCGATCTGCTGCAGCCGCCGCAGGCACTGGTCAGCGCGGCATTTGCCAAGTCGCTGCACGCCGAGCGTGCCTGCCAGATGCGCGAAGAGGGCATCTGCACGATCGATTCCGATCCGTGGCTGGACGCGCAGGACGGGGATATCGACGGCCCCGTGCGCTACAGCTGGAAGCAGGCGTCAGCCACGGCGGGCCAGGTCGAGATGCGCTACTCGGTTTGGAACAAGGCCTACGTGACGAGGTTGCCGATGGTGCGCAAGGGCGAGGGCTGCTGGCAGGTCGATGACATCCTCACCAACAGTGGCCGCTCGGTGCGCAGGATCCTGGCCCAGCCGGTGCCCTGAGCATCTGGGGCATCCACGCATGGCGTGGATCTACTGTGCTCCGATTGCCGGCCGGCGGCCGGCACGCCTCTATCGCGAATGCCCGAACACCAGTTCGATCACGAACTGGCTGCCGAAGAACGCCAGCAGCAGCAACAGCATCGCCGTCAGCGTCCAGTGCACCGCCTTCGTGCCGCGCCAGCCGTAGCGACGGCGGCCGATCAGCAGCACGCCGAACACGATCCACGACAGCACGCTCAGCACCGTCTTGTGCACCAGCTTCTGCGCCAGCAGGTCGTCGACGAACAGCACGCCGGTGACGAGGGTCAGGGTCAGCAGGGCGAAGCCGACGGTGATCACCCGGAACAGCAGCGATTCAAGGTCGGCCATCGGCGGCAGCGCACGCAGCCACGGACGGAATTCACGGCGACGCAGCGCCCGTTCCTGCAGCCACAGCATGATCGCCAGCAGCGCTGCGATGCTCAACGTGGCGTAGGCCAGCAGCGCCAACCAGGCGTGGCTGGCCAGACGCCAGCCCAGCAGCTTGCTCGGTTCGTGGCCGTAGCTGTGATAGACCACCAGCAGCAGCGCGGCCAGCGGGAACACCACCACGCCCAACGTGGACATGCGCCCGCGCGCGCCCACCAGCGAGGTCAGCCAGGCCATGCCCAGACCCACCAGCGACAGCGCGGCGAAGAAGTGCATGTCCGGTCCGCCGGTCGTGCGCATCGCCACCAGCACGTGGTAGCCGCCATGCAGCAGCATCGCCGGCAGCGCAGGCCACAGCCACACAGGCGAGGTCACCCCGTCGTTGCGACCAAGGGCGCGCACCAGCAGGGCGCTGGCGGCCAGGTAGAGCAGGACGGCGATGAGAACGATTGTCATCGTTGAAGTTTCGCATACCCCCGGGGTGCTGGCGACGGGCCTGGCGTCGCAGTCCGGGGAGCGCGGTGGACCCGTTATACTGTGGGCCTTATTGTCCCCCGCTTTCAGACAGGTTGCGCCGCATGTTCGAGTCCCTGACCCAGCGCCTTTCCGGCACCATCGAGCGCCTGCGCGGCCGTGGCCGCCTGACCGAAGAGAACATCCGCGAGGCGACCCGCGAGGTCCGCATCGCGCTGCTCGAAGCCGACGTCGCGCTGCCGGTGGTGCAGGCCCTGATCGAGCGCATCAAGGTGCGTGCGGTCGGCCAGGAAGTGCTGAAGTCGCTGACCCCGGGCCAGGCCCTGATCAAGGTCGTGCGCGACGAGCTGACCGCGGTGATGGGCGCCGAAGCCAGCGACCTGAACCTCAACGTTCCCGCTCCGGCCATCATCCTGATGGCGGGCCTGCAGGGCGCCGGCAAGACCACCACGGTCGGCAAGCTGGCCAAGCACCTGAAGGAAAAGCGCAAGAAGAAGGTGATGGTGGTCTCGGCCGACGTCTACCGTCCGGCGGCGATCGAGCAGCTGAAGACGCTGGCCGAGCAGGTGGGCGTGCTGTTCTTCCCGTCCAGCGCCGACCAGAAGCCGGAAGCCATCGTCCGCGCCGCCATCGACGATGCACGCAAGTCGTTCGTCGACGTGCTGCTGGTCGATACCGCCGGTCGCCTCGCCATCGACGAAGCGATGATGGCCGAGATCAAGGCCCTGCACGCTGCGGTCAACCCGGCTGAAACGTTGTTCGTGGTCGACGCCATGACCGGCCAGGACGCGGCCAATACCGCCAAGGCCTTCGGCGATGCACTGCCGCTGACCGGCGTGGTGCTGACCAAGACCGATGGTGACGCCCGTGGCGGCGCCGCGCTGAGCGTGCGCTACATCACCGGCAAGCCGATCAAGTTCGTCGGTGTCAGCGAAAAGCCGGAAGGCCTGGACGTGTTCCACCCGGACCGTATCGCCAGCCGCATCCTCGACATGGGCGACGTGCTGTCGCTGGTCGAGCAGGTCGAGCAGCAGGTCGACAAGGACAAGGCGCAGAAGCTGGCCGAGAAGGTCGCCAAGGGCAAGAAGTTCGATCTGAACGACATGCGCGACCAGCTCGAGCAGATGCAGAACATGGGCGGCATCGGCGGCCTGATGGACAAGCTGCCGGGCCTGGGCCAGATTCCCGAGCACCTCAAGCAGCAGGTCAGCCAGGGCAAGGAAGTGCCGCGCATGATCGCCATCATCGGCTCGATGACCAAGAAGGAACGGCGCAACCCGAACCTGCTCAACGGCTCGCGTCGCGCCCGCATCGCCAAGGGCTCGGGCGTGACCCCGGCCGACGTCAACAAGCTCATGAAGCAGTACATGCAGATGGAAAAGATGATGAGCAAGATGGCCGGCGGCGGCATGAAGGGCATGATGCGCAGCATGAAGGGCATGATGGGCGCCATGGGCGGCCGTGGCATGCCGTTCCGCTGAGCGCTTGCTGTATCGAACGCTTGAACAACCCGCGGAATCAATCAAAGGAATGTGCATGAACAAGTCGATCGTGGTGATGGCGCTGGCCCTGGGCCTGGTTGCCTGCAAGGACGACACCTCCGTGTCGCAGAAGGCCGGCAGTGCCATCAGCGGCACCGCTGCCGATTTCGTCGCCGGGCTGGGCGAGGGCGTGGACAAGAAGATGAACGTGACGCTGCAGGCCGATCCGGGCCTGGCTGCGCGCGGGCTCACCGTCACCTTGGGCAAGAGCCGCGGCATGGGCTCCAAGGACGCAGCGGTCTACGTGGTGGCCGACAAGGCCTTCAAGGGCAAGCTGGTGGCGCGCGCACTGGATGCCGAGGGCACCGAGATCGGCCGCGCCAGCGCCGAGGAAGAGTTCGCCGCTGATGACGCGCGCTATGTGACGTTCAAGTTCAACGAAGAAATGGACAGCCAGCTGGTCCGCACCTACGCGGTGTCTGCACGCTGAGCAACGCGGGAGCGGATCGCCCGATGCGACGCTCCCGGCAACAATGTCTGGCGTATGCTGGCAGCGACTCCTCCCACAGGTGCGTCGCGTGAGCCTTTCGCCGATTCTCGAACGCGCCGACGATTTCTGTCGGCGTTTTTCATTGCAGCTGCCGATCCTGCTGGCACCGATGGCCGGCGCCTGTCCGGTTCCACTTTCCGCCACGCTGGCCAACGCTGGCAGCATGGGCGCGATGGGCGCCGTGTTGTCGCCCGCGGCGGATATCGGCCGATGGATGCAGGACTTCCGGGCCGCGTCCAGCGGGCCGGCGCAGGTGAACCTGTGGTTGCCCGATCCCGCGCCGGTGCGCGATGTGGCCGCCGAGGCCGCCACGCGTGCATTCCTGGGGCAGTGGGGGCCGGAGGTTGCGGCGAGCGCAGCGGATGCCACGCCTGCCGATTTCGAGGAGCAGTTCAGTGCGCTGCTGGCGGCACGCCCGGCGGTGGCCTCGACCATCATGGGTGTGCTGTCGCCGCGTCATGTGCAGCAGTTGAAGGGTGCGGGCATCGCCTGGATCGCCTGCGCTACGACGCTGGCCGAAGCGCGCGCTGCACAGGATGCGGGTGCTGACGCCGTGGTCGCGCAAGGTGCTGAAGCCGGTGGCCATCGCGGTGCCTTCGATCCGATGCGTGCCGAGCAGCAGCTGGTCGGCCTGTTTGCGCTGCTGCCGCGGCTGGCGGACAACCTGAAGATTCCGGTGATCGCTGCGGGGGGAATCGGCGATGGTCGCGGCATTGCTGCTGCCTTGATGCTCGGAGCCAGCGCGGTGCAGATCGGCACGGCCTTCCTGCGCACACCCGAAGCAGCGGTGGCACCGGCATGGGCCGATGCGTTGGCCCGCAGCGAACCCGAAGACACCTGGCCGACCCGCGCTTTCAGCGGGCGTCTGGGGCGTGGGCTGGCGACCGCCTACGTGCGTGCCGCTGCCACCGAGGGCGCACCCGCGCCGCGCCCGTATCCGGTGCAGCGTGGCCTGACCGGACCGATGCGCAAGCAGGCCACGCAGGAAAACCGGCTTGCTGCGATGCAGGCCTGGGCCGGGCAGTCGGCGTGGATGGCACCGGCAGCGCCGGCCGCCGACGTGCTGCGTGGCATGTGGGATCAGGCGCAGGCACTGCTGCGATGACGGTGACCTGCAACGGCGCCACGGCGCGGGTCGAAGACCTGTTGCCGGCGCTGACCAACTATGGCCACTTCACCTCGCTGCAGGTGCGCGGCCACGCGGTGCAGGGTCTCGATCTGCATCTGCAACGGCTGGCGCGGGCAACGCAGGCGTTGTTCGGCAGCGCGCTTGATGTCGCACAGGTGCAAGCGTGGATGGCGCAGGCGCTGCAGCAGGCCGGCCAGATCGATGCATCGATGCGGGTCACGGTGTTCTCGCGCCGTTTCGATTTCCGCGATCCGCTGGCCAGCGTACCGGTGGATGTACTGGTTGCCGTCTCCGCGCCGGTCGCGCTGACGGCGCCCAAGCGCGTGCGCAGCGTGACATGGCAGCGCGAGCTGCCGCAGATCAAGCATGTCGGCACGTTCGGCCTGTTCGCCCAGCGCCGTGCTGCGCTGGCTGCCGGCTTCGACGATGCGCTGTTGGTGACTGCCGATGGGCAGATCACCGAGGGCACGACCTGGAACCTGGCCGTGCATGACGGCGAACACCTGGTCTGGCCGCAGGCGCCTGCGCTGCGGGGAACCGCTGAAGCGCTGCTGCAGGCGGGCTGGGAGGGTCCACAGCAGGCCCGCCCGTTGCGGCTGGATGCGCTGGCCGGCATGCAGGCCGCCTTCGCCTGCAACGCCAGCGGGCTGTGGGCGCTGGACGCCATCGACGGTCAAGCGCTGCCGGGTTCGCAGGCGCTGGCCGAGCAGGGCAGGGCGGTGCTGGCGCGGGTGCCCTGGCAGCCGCTTTCCTGAACGGGAAGTCCTGAAAGCCGCCGGGCATGGCCCGGCGCTACCGGGCAGGTCCGTTTTTCCGCGGGGTTGGCTCGGCCGGAATCTGCCGCTATAATCGCCCGCTTACCGCGCCATCCTGGCGACTGGGCAATAGGAAAAAACCACCATGGTCAAGATTCGACTGACCCGCGGCGGCGCCAAGAAGCGTCCGTTCTACCACATCATCGTCACCGACGTCCGCAGCGCCCGCGACGGCCGCAACATCGAGCGCGTTGGTTTCTACAACCCGGTTGCACAGGGTGGCGAGAAGCGCATCGAGCTGGACCTGGCCCGCGTTGACCATTGGGTCAAGAACGGCGCCCAGCCGACCGAGAAAGTTCGCAACCTGATCAAGGAAGCGAGCAAGTCCCAGGCCGCTGCGGCCTGATCCTGACGGGCCGCGCCCTGGTGCGGCCCATCTGATTGAACGCAGATGAAAGATAACGAGCGCCGCATCCTGCTTGGCAGGATTGTCGGCGCTTTTGGTGTGCGCGGCGAAATAAAGCTCGAGTCCTGGACCGAGCCGCGTTCCGCTATTTTCCGTTACCAACCGTGGATCCTGCGCAGCCCCAACGGGCAGGAATCGACGCTTGAAGGCGCCCGTGGCCGGGATACCGGCAAGCACCTGGTGGCCCGTTTCCCGGGCATCGAGGATCGCGACACGGTCGAGGCGATGCATGGCACCGAGGTCTTCGTGGCCCGCAGTGCGCTGCCGCCGCCGAATGCCGACGAGTATTACTGGGTCGATCTGGAAGGCCTGGATGTGAAGACCGTCGAAGGCGTTGCCCTCGGCCAGGTCTCGCACCTGTTCAGTACCGGCGCCAACGATGTGGTGGTCGTACGCGGCGATCGCGAGCGGATGATTCCGTTCGTCGTGCCGGAGTTCGTCAAATCCGTCGACTTCGAGGCCAATCTGGTCGTGGTCGACTGGGACCCCGAGTTCTGAGTGTAAGCATGCGTTTCGACGTCATCACCCTGTTCCCCGATTTCCTCGCCCAGTCCGCTGGGCTGGGCGTGGTCGGCCGTGCGCAGGAAAAGGGGTTGTTCAGCCTGCATGGCTGGAATCCCCGTGACTACGCCGAGGGCAACTACCGCCGGGTGGACGATCGTCCGTTCGGCGGTGGCCCGGGCATGGTGATGCTGATCGAACCGCTGCAGGCCTGCCTGCAGGCGATCCGCGACGCCGATCCGACGCCTGCGCGGGTGATCCATCTCAGCCCGCAGGGCGCACCACTGACCCAGGCCAAGGTGCGGGAACTGGCGGCATTGCCGCGCATGGTCCTGCTCTGCGGCCGCTATGAAGGCATCGATGAGCGTTTCCTGGCCGCCGATGTCGATGAGGAGATCTCCCTCGGCGACTATGTGCTGTCCGGTGGCGAGCTGGGGGCTGCGGTCATCATCGACGCGGTGGCCCGGCTGCAGGAAGGCGCCTTGAATGACGCCGAATCGGCCGCGCAGGACAGTTTCGAGGGCGACCTCGGCCTGCTCGACTGCCCACATTACAGCCAGCCGGCCCAGCATCCGCTGGGTGACGTGCCGGACGTGCTGCGCTCGGGCAACCATGCCGCCATCGCCGCCTGGCGCCGGCAGCAGTCGTTGATCCGTACCGCGCAGCGGCGCCCGGACCTGCTGGATGAACAGGCGCTGGGCAAGGCCGACCGCAAGTTGCTGGCCCTGGCCCGCCAGGCCCCGGCAGAAAAGGGCAGGCCCTAGCGCCAGCCCCGCTTTATCGGCTATCATGGCCAATTACCGCCGGCCCAGGCTGGCGTGCAATACCCAAAACAAACGTGCAGCACAGTCCGGTGACTGCATGAGCCCACGCTGTCGAATGACACGCCCACCCGAACAATGAATCGGTGTAACCCATGAGCAAGCTGAACAAGTCCATCGTCGCGGAATTCGAATCCGCCCAGATCACCCGTGAACTGCCGCAGTTCAGCCAGGGCGACACCGTTGTCGTCAACGTGAAGGTGAAGGAAGGTGCCCGCGAGCGCGTGCAGGCCTATGAAGGCGTTGTCATCGCGACCAAGAACGGCGGCCTGAACTCCTCGTTCACCGTGCGCAAGATCTCGCACGGCTACGGCGTCGAGCGCGTGTTCCAGACCCACAGCGCCATCATCGACTCGGTCGAAGTGAAGCGTCGTGGTAAGGTCCGCGCCGGCAAGCTGTACTACCTGCGTGGCCTGGAAGGCAAGGCTGCCCGCATCAAGGAAGATCTGGCTGCTGCTGCTGCCGCCAAGGTTGCCCGTCTGGCAACCAAGGGCTGATAAACAACTTCGGTTGTTGCCGCGACGGCCGCCTTCGGGCGGCCGTTTGCGTTTGTGGTGTCGCCTCGTTAGTTTCAAGGGATGGATGAGACCGACCATCGATACCCGGCCGACATCCAGGTGGCATTGCGCTTCCTGGACGGTTCCGGCGTTCCGCGGCGGGAAGCGGCCCCTCTGCTGCACCGCATGCTGTGGCGGCTGGGTATCGCGCTGCCACCGCCGATACTGGCCGGGTTCCTGACCAATACGCTGCTGCAGGGCCTGCTGTTCGGCGTGTTCTGGACGGTGCTGATGTGGCTGCTGCTGTGGCAGGGCAGGGCCCCGGCAATGGCGTTGCTGGTGCTTGCTGGCGTGCTGGCAGGCGTAATGTTCGGCCTGGTGATGGCCACCCTGATGTGGTTCCTGCGCGGGACCCGCAAACTGCCCACCTGGCAGCAGTTCCGCCGCAGCCTCTGAGGCCATGGCGCAGTGCGCCGTGACCGCTGCCGGGCGGCGGCGTACGCTCGGGCCTTCAACCCCCATGGCCCCTGCGATGTCCGCCAAGCGAACCGCCAACAGTGCTGCGCCGAAGCTGCTGTCCGGCGGTAATCCGCAGATCGCCAAGGGTGAGGGCGATGCGCCCGTGCAGGCCTACATCGCCGCCATGCCGGACTGGAAACAGGCCGTCGGTGCACGTCTGGATGCACTGATCGAGCAGGCCGTGCCCGGCGTGCACAAGGCGGTGAAATGGAACTCGCCGATGTACGGCGTCGCTGCCGGCGAGGGCTGGTTCCTCAGCTTTCATTGCTTCGCCCGCTACATCAAGGTCGCCTTCTTCCGCGGTGCGCGGTTGCAGCCTGTTCCGCCGGAACCGTCCAGGAGCGCCGACACGCGCTACCTGCACATCCTTGAGGATGGCGTGCTGGACGAGGCGCGGTTCCTCAACTGGGTGCGGCAGGCCAGCGAGCTGCCCGGCGAACGCATGTAGTTCTCAAGGATCTTTCCCCGTACGAGACCACACGATGGCCACGCAGAAGACCGATCCCGCAGATGCTGCTCTCCCCGCCGCCGCACTGATCGATGCTCGTATTGCCGAGCTCGGTGATTGGCGCGGCGACATCCTCGCCCGCGTGCGCGCGCTGATCCACGAGGCGCTGCCGGACGTGGAGGAAACCTGGAAGTGGCGCGGCACTCCGGTGTGGGAACACAACGGCATCCTGTGCACCGGCGAATGCTACAAGCAGGCGGTGAAGCTGACCTTCGCCCACGGCGCTGCGTTGCCGGATCCGAAGGGCCTGTTCAATGCCAGCCTGGAAGGCGGCACGCGCCGCGCGATCGACATCCACGAAGGCGAAATGCCGAATGCCGCGGCGTTCAAAGCCCTGATGCGTGCGGCCGCAAAGCACAACGCCACGAAGAAAAAGCGGTAGTGCCGGGCCATGCCCGGCGGATTTCTGGCAACCGCTGCGCTCGCCGGGCGTGGCCCGGCGCTACCGGGTCACAGCATCCGGGTCGGCCACCGGCGACGGCGGGCAGGCCGGAATCTCCGATGGCGTGGCCAGTTCCTCCGCGTGCACCGGCTTGCTGATCATCCTCGCCTTGCGCCAGCCACCCCAGCGGTAATACGCCAGCGACAGCAGCATCGACACCAGTGAACCGGCCGGGAAGCTCCACCAGATCGCGTCGGCGCCCCAGTACGGCTGCAGGAATTCGGCGAATGGCACGCGCACGCCCCACAGCGACGCTGCCAGGATCAGCAGCGGCGGCAGCACCGCGCCGGTGGACCGCACCACGCCGGAGATCACGAAGCTGACGCCGAAGAACAGGAACGAACCGATCACGATGTGGTTCAGGTGCCGCGCGATCTGCAGCGACTCGCTGCCCTGCGGCAGGAACAAGGCCAGCGAATACTGGTCCAGCAGCACCAGCGGCAGGATCAACGCGCCGGTCAGCAGGAAGTTGAACAGGATGCCCTGGCGTGCGGTACCGCGCACGCGGTCCCAGCGCTGCGCACCGACATTCTGCGCGGCCATCGACGAACACGCCGCACCGATCGCCATCGCCGGCATCTGCACGTAGTTCCACAGCTGCAGCGACGCACCGTAGGCCGCGCCGGTGTCGGTGCCGTACTGGTTGACCATCGTCATCAGCATGATCACCGACAGCGAGATCAGCACCATCTGCAGGCCCATCGGCACGCCCTTGATCACCAGCGCACGCAGGATGGTCATGTCCAGCTTGAACAGGTGCATGTCGGCGCGGCCCAGCCACAGCGTGTGCCGCTTGTGCCGCATGTACAGCAGCAGGCCGGCCAGCGACAGCGTCTGCGACACCAGCGTGGCCCAGGCCGAGCCGGCGATGCCCAGTTCCGGGAACGGCCCCATGCCGAAGATCAGCACCGGGTTCAGGGCGATGTCCAGCACCACCGAGACCAGCAGGAAGCGGAAGGGCGTGCGCGAATCGCCGGCGCCACGCAGCGCCGCACTGAGGAAGGCGAAGGCGTACAGCGTCGGCATCGCCAGGAAGATGATGCGCAGGTAGGCCTCGGCCAACGGCAGCGAGGCGGCAGGCGTGCCCATCGCCGCCAGCAGCGGGTGGGCCAGGAACCAGCCGGCGATGGCGATGATCACCGACAGGCCGATGAAGAACGTGGCGCTGGTACCGACCACGCGCCGCGCCTGGGCGATGTCGCGCGCGCCGATGGCCTGGCCGATAAGGATGGTCGAGGCCATGCCGAAGCCGAACACCGAACCGATCAGGAAGAACATGATGTTGTTGGCGTTCGCGGTCGCGGTCAGTGCCGCTTCGCCGAGGAAGCGCCCCACCCATACCGCATTCACCGAGCCGTTCAGCGACTGCGCGATGTTGCCTGCCAGGATCGGCAGCGCGAACAGCAGCAGGTTGCGGCCGATCGGGCCGGAGGTCAGGTCAAGCGGCGCTTTGGCCATGGAGTGGTGATCGATTACCGGGAGGCGCACACTAGCATCAAGCCGGTTTGCAGGATGTGGCAATGCATCAACGACAGCAGGCGATGCGGATGATCGCGGTGGCCTTGATCGCAGCGGCACTGGCCGCATGTTCGTCAGGTGACCGGCTGGGCGATACCCAGGTGCGGCCGACCGACCGCCCCGAGTGCCTGGTCGGCAGCCAGCGCCAGGATCTGGCGGCCGGAACGCCGGCATTGATCGGGGGCACTGGTTGCCGTACCGACCCCGACAATCCGCGCCCCCTGAACAAGCGAACGGAGTAGTCCCTACCGATGTCCGAGCTTTCCCCGTTGGCGCCCAGCGTCCGTCTGGACATCTGGCTGTGGGCGGCCCGCTTCTTCAAGACCCGCAGCCTGGCAAAACAGGCGATCGAGACCGGCAAGGTATCCGTGGCCGGGCAGCGCCCGAAATCCTCGCGCGCGGTGCGTGTGGGGGAGCAGCTGCTGGTCGATCGCGGTGAAGAACACTTCGAGATCCAGGTGCTGGGCCTGAGCGACCAGCGCGGACCGGCGCCGGTGGCGCAGCAGCTGTATGCCGAGAGCGAGGCCTCCAAAGCGCGTCGTGCCGAACTGCGAGCGCTGCGCATTGCCGCGCGTGATGGCTACCAGGCGCCGGAGCACAAACCGGACAAGCGCGCACGCCGGTTGATCCGCGCCCTGGGTGATCTCGATGCGTTGTGACGCAGTGGCCGGACTGAAAGCGCTCTGGTAGCCGCCCACCTTGGTGGGCGCTGTGCCGCCTGCGCTCAGCCACCGTTCGGCTTGCGCCCCGCACGTTGGAACGTCCTCTTCATGGAAGCCCACCATGTTCCTGCGCCGCAGCCTGCTGTGCCTGGCCCTGTCCGCCGCCGTCCCGGTGTTCGCCGCCGACATCACCTTCTGGGATACCCCGCAGCGCGGTGGCAACAGCTTCAACGAAGCGCCGCCGGACAAGGCCTATTTCCAGGCGTTGCGTGCGACCGGCGCCACCTGGGTGCGACTGACCCCGGACAAATGGCGCAGTGCCGGCGGCCGCGATTTCCTGATGGGCGATGCCGACCACTATCAAGGACTGGTGCCGGCCGATGTGGAGACCCTGCGTCGCGCGCTGGATGACGCCAATGCCGTGGGCCTGAAGGTGGTGCTGGTGCCGCTGTCGCTGCCCTTGCTGCGCTGGAAACAGAAGAACGGCGACGTGGTCGACCAGCGCCTGTGGCAGTCCTTCGACAACCACGCACCTGCGCAGCGCTTCTGGCGTGACCTGGCCACCGCACTGAAAGGGCATCCGGCGCTGGCCGGCTACAACCTGATCAATGAGCCGGCGCCGGAATACGCCACCACGCTGGCCGAACATGCCTCCCGCGAGGACATGCTGAAGTGGTATGCGGGCGTGCAGGGCGGGCCGCGCGATCTGCGCCAGCTGTACATGGAATTGGTGGCCAGCGTGCGCGAAGTCGATGCAGAGATACCGTTGATGCTTGATGCCGGCTGGTATGCCGCGGCCGATGCGTTCGACTACTGGCCTGCGCCGCTGGACGACGCGAAGCTGCTGTACAGCGTGCACATGTACGAGCCGTATGCGGCCACCAGTGCGCCGAACCAGAAGCGCAGCACGCCGTACCGCTATCCCGCGGAAGTGCCGTTCGGCGACCGCAGCGAGCGCTGGGACGCCGTGCGCGTGCGCAGCTACCTGCAGCAGCCAATGGACTGGGCGAAGACCCATGGCATCGGCGCCAACCGCATGGTGATCGGTGAGTTCGGCTGCATGCGACGTTGGCCGGACTGCGGCCGCTACCTGCGCGATGTACTGGACGTGGCCGAGCAGCAGAAGGTGCACTGGGCGTTCTACGCATTCCGCGAAGACGGCTGGGACGGCATGGACTACGAACTGGGCGACAAGCCGCTGCCGGGATCGTACTGGCAGGCCGTCGAGAAGGGCGAAGCCGTGCAGCCGCCGCGTTCGATGCAGGCGCCGCTGTTCGCACCGATTCTGGAGCGGCTGAAGGCCGGAGCGCGCTGACGCCTACGCGGTAGCGCCGGGCCACGCCCGGCGGTTGCATCGGTAGACGCCCACCTTGGTGGGCGTTGTGCCGTGTGCCGCGTGCCGACCAAGGTCGGCATCTACCAGGGCAGGGTGCGAACGCTCTGGTAGTCGCCCACCTTGGTGGGCGTTGTGTTGTGTACCAATCAAGGTTGGCACCTACCAGAGCATGTCAGCCGTGCAGGTCGTAGCGGTCCAGCTCCATCACCCGCGTCCAGGCGGCGATGAAATCCTGCACGAACTTCTTCTCGCCATCGGCACTGGCATACACCTCGGCCAATGCACGCAGCACGGCGTTGGAGCCGAACACCAGATCCGCACGGGTGCCGGTCCAGCGTGCAGCGCCATCGTTGCGGCCGCGGCCTTCATAGCTTTCGCGGCCGGTCGCCTTCCAGGTCGTGCCCATGTCCAGCAGGTTGACGAAGAAGTCGTTGCTTAACGTGCCGGGGCGGTTGGTGAACACGCCGTGCTTACCGCCATCGACGTTGGCGCCGAGCACGCGCAGGCCACCGACCAGCGCGGTCATTTCCGGTGCGGTGAGGGTCAGCAGCTGAGCCTTGTCGATCAGCAGCGCCTCGCCAGGCACGCTGTAAGCGCCCTTGAGATAGTTGCGGAAACCATCGGCAGCCGGCTCCAGTACCGCGAACGATTCGACGTCGGTCTGCTCCTGGCTGGCATCGGTGCGGCCCGGGGTGAACGGCACGCTCAGGTCGTGGCCGCCGGCCTTTGCCGCTTGCTCGATGCCGACGCCACCGGCCAGCACGATCAGGTCGGCCAGCGACACCTGCTTGCTGCCCGAGTCGTTGAACTCGGCCTGGACCTTTTCCAGCGCGGCCAACACCTTGGCCAACTGCTGTGGCTGGTTCACCGCCCAATCCTTCTGCGGCGCCAGGCGCACGCGCGCACCGTTGGCACCACCGCGCTTGTCCGAGCCGCGGAAGGTCGACGCCGAGGCCCATGCCGTGGACACCAGCTCAGCCAAGCTCAGGCCGGTCGCCGCAATCTTCTGCTTCAGCGCGGCGATGTCCTTGGCGTCGATCAGCGGGTGCTTCGCTTCCGGCACCGGGTCCTGCCAGATGAATTCCTCGGCGGGGATTTCCGGGCCGAGATAGCGCGCACGCGGACCCATGTCGCGATGGGTCAGCTTGAACCAGGCGCGGGCAAACGCATCGGCGAAGGCCTGCGGATCCGCAAGGAATTTCCGCGAGATCTTTTCGTAGGCCGGATCCATGCGCAGCGACAGATCGGTGGTCAGCATCGTCGGGCGGTGCTTCTTCGACGGATCGTGCGCATCGGGGATCACCGCATCCGCGTTCTTGGCGACCCACTGGTGAGCGCCAGCCGGGCTCTTGCTCAGCTCCCACTCGTGGCCGAACAGGATCTCGAAGAAGTCATGGCTCCACTGTGCGGGGGTGCGGGTCCAGGTGACTTCCAGGCCGCTGGTGATGGTGTCGCCACCCTTGCCGCTGCCGAAGCTGTTGGCCCAGCCCAGGCCCTGGCTTTCCAGGCCCGCTGCTTCTGGTTCCTTGCCGACGTTGTCGGCCGGGCCGGCACCGTGGGTCTTGCCGAAGCTGTGACCACCGGCGATCAGGGCGACGGTTTCTTCATCGTCCATCGCCATGCGGCCGAAGGTGTCACGGATGTCATGCGCGGCCAGCACCGGATCGGGATTGCCGTCCGGGCCTTCCGGGTTCACGTAGATCAGGCCCATCTGCACGGCGGCCAGCGGGTTTTCCAGTTTGCGCGAATGCACGTCGCCATCAGCGTCGTCATCGGACACCAGCACGCCGTGGTTCTCTTCCACACCCTCCGAGCCGTGCTTGTAACGCACGTCGCCGCCGAGCCAGGTGGTCTCGCGGCCCCAGTACACATCCTGGTCCGGCTCCCAGGTATCGGGACGGCCGCCGGCAAAGCCGAGCGTCTTGAAGCCCATCGATTCCAGTGCGACGTTACCGGTCAGGATCAGCAGGTCGGCCCAGGAAATGGCCTGGCCATACTTCTGCTTGATCGGCCACAGCAGGCGTCGCGCCTTGTCCAGGCTGACGTTGTCCGGCCAGCTGTTGAGCGGAGCGAAGCGCTGCTGGCCGCGGCCACCGCCGCCACGGCCATCGTCGATGCGGTAGGTACCGGCGCTGTGCCACGCCATGCGGATGAACAGGCCGCCGTAGTGACCGAAGTCGGCCGGCCACCAGTCCTGCGAGTCGGTCATCAACGCCTTCAGGTCGGCCTTCAGCGCGCTGTAGTCCAGCCCGTTGAAGGCCGTGGCGTAGTCGAAGCCCGCATCAAGGGGATTGGAGCGCGTGGAGTGCTGGTTGAGCAGGTCCACGCGCAGCTGGTTCGGCCACCAGTCGCGGTTGGTCGTCGCATCACCGACGACGGCATGGTTGAACGGGCACTTCGCTTCGCTTTTCATGGGTCTCTACCTGTGGACTGGCGAATGAGGGAATCAGATCGCTTACCCACCATAGGCATCGCCTAACGATGGGTAAATTCGATTGATTCAACCGCTGCGATAGTGGCTGCCTATGGTTGGCAGCGCTTGGATCGTTGTGCGCGATCAGCGCTTGAGCAGGCCCGCGCCGAGCTTGAGCAGATCGCTGGCGCCGAACTGGCCATCGCCGTCCTGGTCGAGCGCACCGCCGAGCAGGCTGCCGATGCCGCCGCCGGATTGCTGTGCTTCCTGGCCCAGGGCCTGGCTGAGCTGGCCGGCGTTGCCGCTCTGGGCAAACCGCTGGGCCAGGAACGACATGACGATGGGGGCGAGGATCGCCAGCAGCTGACTGGACTTGCCGCTGTCCAGGCCGGTCTTCTGGCCCAGCGCTTCGGCCGCCTGTGAGGTCTGCCCACCGAATACATGGCCGAGGATGCCGGCGCCGTTTGTGGCGTTGCCGCCGCCGCCGCCCATCACCGCGCCGAGGATGCTGCCGAGATCGAAACCTCCACCGCCGCCGCCGGCCGAACCGAGGTGGTCGCGCTGCAGGGCATTGAGCAGGGACTGCGCACCCTGCGGCTCACTGGCGTTCTGGCCCATCGCGCCGAGCAGCAGGGGCAGGGCGCTGCCGACGGCCTGGGTGGCTTGGCTGCTGTCCAGGCCGAGCTGCTGCGACACCTGCTGCAGGCCTTGGCCCTGCTGCAGCTGCTGGAAGAGGGATGCAGCGAGGGATTCGGTGTTCATGGCGGTCTCCGGTCTGTGAAGGACGAACCGCCCGAGCATAACGCCGTGTACACGACGGAAGTGCGAAAGGCAGCCGAGCGTGGGCTCGGCTCTACAACGGTAGCGCCGGGCCATGCCCGGCGGCCGGGATTACAGCAGCGCCTTCAACCGGTACAGCGCTTCCAGTGCCTGCTTCGGCGTCAGCTCGTCCGGGTCGAGCGCGGCCAGCGCCTCCTGCGCCTTGTTCGGCGGGGCGGCGAACAGTCCGAACTGCTGCGGTGCATCCAGCGCCTGCGGGGCGAGCTCGGCAGCATGGCTTTCGCCGCCGCGCTGCTCCAGCTCGGCCAGGCGTCGACGCGCCTGTGCCACGGTGGCACGCGGCAGGCCGGCAAGGGCAGCCACCTGCAGGCCGAAGCTGCGGTTGGCCGGGCCGTCCTTCACCGCGTGCATGAACACCAGCGCTTCGCCGTGCTCCACGGCATCCAGATGCACGTTGGCGATGCCGCTGCGGCCGCCCTCGTGCTGTTCGTCGGCCAGCGCGGTCAGTTCGAAGTAATGGGTGGCGAACAGCGTGTAGCAGCGGTTTTCGTAGGCGAGGTGGCGCGCCACCGCGTCGGCCAGGGCGAGGCCATCGTAGGTGGAGGTGCCGCGGCCGATCTCGTCCATCAGCACCAGCGAATGTGCGGTGGCGTGATGCAGGATGTAGCTGGTTTCAGCCATCTCGACCATGAAGGTCGACTGCCCGCGGGCAAGATCGTCGCCTGCGCCGATGCGGGTCAGGATGCGGTCGATCGGGCCGATCAACGCGCGGCTGGCCGGCACGAAGCTGCCGATGTGGGCCAGCAGCACGATCAGCGCGTTCTGCCGCATGTAGGTCGATTTACCGCCCATGTTCGGGCCGGTGATGACCAGCATGCGACGGTCCGGGTGCAGGTCCAGATCGTTGGGCTCGAACGGCTGGTCACGCACCGCTTCCACCACCGGATGGCGGCCGCGTTCGATCTTCAGGCACGGCCCGGCCTGCAGTTCCGGACGCGCCCAGTCCAGCGCCTGCGCACGCTCGGCGAAGGCGGCCAGCACATCCAGTTCGCTGAGTGCGGCGGCGCACTGCTTGAGCGGTTCCAGCTGCGTGCCCAGCGTGTCCAGCAGCTGCTCGTACAGATACTTCTCGCGCGACAGCGAACGGTCGCGGGCAGACAGCACCTTGTCCTCGAACGCCTTCAGTTCTTCGGTGATGTAGCGCTCGGCGTTGGTCAGTGTCTGGCGGCGGGTGTAATGCACCGGCGCGCGCTCGGACTGGCCCTTGCTGATTTCGATGTAGTAGCCGTGCACACGGTTGTAGCCGACCTTCAGGGTGGCGATGCCGCTGCTCTCGCGCTCGCGCTGTTCCAGGTCGACCAGGAACTGGTCGGCGTGGGTCGACAGGCGGCGCAGTTCATCCAGCTCGGCGTCGAAGCCATCGGCCAGCACGCCACCATCGCTGAGCTTGAGCGGTGGCATTTCGGCAATGGCGCTGGCCAGCAGGTGCGCGCACTCGTCGTGCTCGCCGAGCGCGGCGTGCAGGGTCTGCAGTCGCGGTGAATCCAGCGGTGCCAGCACCTCGCGTACGGCCGGCAGCAGGCCGAGGCCATCGCGCAGGGTCGAGAAGTCGCGCGGCCGTGCCGAGCGCAGGGCGACGCGGGTGAGGATGCGTTCCAGGTCGCCGAGGCGGCGGAACTGCTCGCGGATGTCGGCGTCGCTGCCGCGGTCGATCAGTGTCTCCACCGCGTGGTGGCGCTGCACCAGCACCTCGCGCAGGCGCAGCGGCCGATGCAGCCAGCGGCGAAGCAGACGGCCACCCATCGGCGTCACCGTGCTGTCGAGCACGCCGAGCAGGGTGTTGCGGGTATCGCCGTCGACGCGGGTGTCCAGCTCCAGATGGCGTCGCGTTGCCGCATTCATCGCAATCGCTTCGCTGGCGGTCTCCATCGAGATGGAGGTCAGGTGCGGCAGGCGCTGCTTCTGGGTTTCCTCGACATAGCCGAGCAGGGCGCCGGCAGCGGCCGTGGCGCGCGGCTTGTCGTCGATGCCGAAGCCGCTGAGGTCGTGCAGCTTGAAGAAGTTCAGCAGCTGGCGGCGACCACTGTCGGCGTCGAACAGCCACGGCGCGCGGCGACGCACGCCGCTGCGCTGGCGCAGGAAGTCGGGCCAGTTCTCTTCATCCGGCACCAGCAGTTCGGCCGGTTCCAGACGGGCCAGCTCCGCCTCCAGCGCGTCATCGGTGTCGACTTCGTTGACCAGGAATCGGCCGCCGGCCAGGTCGGCCCAGGCCAGCCCATAGCCGCTCTTGTTGCGCGACAGGGCCATCAGCAGGGTGTCGCGGCGCTCGTCCAGCAGCGCCTCGTCGGTGACGGTGCCGGGGGTGACGATGCGCACCACCTTGCGTTCGACCAGACCCTTGGCCAGTGCCGGGTCGCCGATCTGTTCGCAGATCGCCACCGATTCGCCCAGCGCCACCAGCCGTGCCAGGTAGCCCTCATAGGCGTGCACCGGCACACCGGCCATCGGAATCGGTGCGCCACCGGAGCTGCCGCGCTGGGTCAGGGTGATGTCGAGCAGGCGCGCGGCCTTGCGCGCGTCGTCGTAGAACAGCTCGTAGAAGTCGCCCATGCGGAAGAACAGCAGCAGGTCCGGATAGTCGGACTTGGCTGCGAAGAACTGCTTCATCAGCGGGGTGTGTTCGGCGGACTTGTCTTTGGACATGGGGCTCGTGGATCAGGGGCGTCCGCTCGCGCCGGAGGGCAGCGGGTGCGGAACGGGTACAGGGCTGTCCATGGTAACTGGTCGGGGGGAAAAGGCGCTTTCGTTGGTGGCGTGTGAGATGTCGCAGACAAGCAGCGGCGGTGGCGGCCGTGGTGGTCAGTGGCTGCGTGGATGCCGCAGGATAGCGGCGATCACGTATGAAATGGTCGCTGTGGGCGCGCCGTCGGGGGAGCTTGATGAATGTGTTGTGTGGGTCACAACTTGCGTTTGGATCGCCGGTGGAGAGTTGACGGCCGCAATCGGGCGGTCAACGGAGTTCCTGCATGTTCCTTCGTACGTTGTTTGGTATGTTGCTTGCGATGTTCCTGGTCAGTATTGCGGCTCCGTCCCTGGCTGCAGAAGTATCCGGATCAAAGGACCTGCACCACCTCACTCTGCGGGTGCTGCACGACGCGAACCCCGTATTCTCGCCCCGTGTAAGCGTGCAGGAAGGACGCACGGCGATCCTCACGCTGGGGGAGAAGCACGGGCGCCGCTACACGTTGGTGCTCGATGTTGCCCAGGCATCGGCCTTTGTCGGTGAAGCGGCCGCAGACCTGCAGTGGAGTCTGTGGCAGGGAGAACAGTTCAGCGGTACGTTGTTGCAGGAGGGTGCACTGACGATTTCTCCGATAACGGTGCAGGCCGCAGCGCGAAGCGGGCGACCGCTGGGGCTTTACAAGCAGGGACTGGATGCGGGTCCGGCCGACGTTCAGGTACTTGACTATTCAAGAGAGACGCCGCTTCTGGAGGCGGATGACGCGTTGAAGGCGTGTGGGATCGCCACGACGGTGGCATCTGTGCGCAACAGCGGATGCTGTGGCGCGAAGTGTCAGGATGGCAGCGGACAGTCGCTCAAATGCTGTGGGGCAAGTTCCTGCTGTGCTTGTGGCACCTGTTGCCATGTTCCCTGATGTGGAGTGGCAACAGGCCTGACTGCCTCAGGCACGTTGCAGATTGATATTCGGGTGGCTGGCGAAGATATCCATCACGATGTCAAAGTAGGTCTGCCCATCGCCGCGCTGCAGGGCGTCCAGCTGGCGGCCGATGGCTTCGGCATTGAACGTACCCGGTTGCCGCAGCTTGTCTTGCAGCCACGCACGCGTGGCCTCCACTCCCAGTGCATCGCGGCTGCAGTCGATATCGCGCCAGACCACCGTGGCCGTTTTGTGCCCGGCCAGTGCGCCATAACCGCCGTACAGCAGATCGTCCAATGCATCGAGGCTGGGCCCGAGCTGCCAGTCTTCGCCAGCCATGAATACACGGTTGATTTCTGCGTAGAAACTTGGGATATCAACGATGACGGTGCCGTTGATCTGCAGGAATACGTTCATCTGCCGACTATAGCGTTGCGCGGCCAAAGAGCGCGCGGCTTATTCATCTGCGTTATGCATTCCCGCCCTGCCTTCAGTGGAAAATGGGGAGGAATAAGGAAAGGGCTCTACTTGAATGCATTTATGTTAATGAGGCGTTGTTTCAGTAAATGTATTTAAAGTTTCCCCGGATCGTGCCGTCACCGATATAGGGCCACGATCAAGGGAATTGAGATGCTCGCCTTACGCAACCTCCGTGTGGGATCCCGGCTTTCTGCCGGCTTCGGTCTGCTGTTGCTGTTCATCATGGCCATCGTCGGCCTGGTGTTGTACGGAAACCATCTGAAGTCCGCCCAGTTCGAGAAAGTGGTGGGCGTGAACATGGTCAAGATGCGGTTGTTGAACGACATGCTTGATACCAACAACGCGGTGCTGATGCATCGTCGCCTGATGGTGATCAAGCGCGGCGAGGAGTTCGACAGGGATTACCAGCGGGCGCAGGAACTGAGCCGCACCTACGACGGCATCTGGGACAAGTACATCACGATTCCCCGCGATGCCACCGGCGATACGCTGGTGGCGCAGATCGCGGCGGCACGCAAGGCCACCGACGCCTCCACCCGGCAGCTGCACGAACGGATGAAGGCGGGCGACTACGACGGTGCGGCCACCGAACTGCTGGCCGAACACGGTCTGGCCACCGCCTGGAATGGAGCGATCTCCAGCCTGCTGCGGCACCAGGAAGCCCTGACCGAACGCAGCCGTGAGGAGTACCGCGCCACGGAAGCGTGGACGGGAACACTGTCCATCGCCTTCGGTGTGCTCAGCCTGATCCTCGGTGCACTGGCTGCGTGGGCGATCACCCGCAGTCTGACCCGGCCCTTGGCGGGCGCGGTGAAGCTGGCCGATGGCATTGCCAACGGTCGCTTGGACAACGTCATCGATGCCTCGGGCAACGACGAGGTGACCCAGTTGCTGAAATCCATGCAGCGCATGCAGGGGCAGCTGCAGGCGGTGATGACGGCGCAGGGCGAGATGGCGCGGCAGCATGATGACGGCAGCCTGAGCTACCGCATGGACGAGAGTACCTTCCCCGGCGATTACGGGCGGATGGTGCATGACACCAACGCGCTGGTGGGTTCGCACGTGCAGGTGCAGAACCGCCTGATCGAAGTGATGAAGCACTACGCACGTGGCGACCTGTCGGTGGACATGGATCGCCTGCCGGGCGAGAAGGCGGCGATCACCCAGGCCATGGATGAGACCAAGTCCAGCCTGTCGGCCATCAACGGCGAGATCCGCCGGCTGGCCACAGCCGCGGCCGCCGGCGACTTCAGCCTGCGTGGCGACGAAACTCGCTTCGAGCACGATTTCGGCGAGATGGTGACCGGGTTGAACCGGTTGATGCAGACCACCGATGAGAATCTGGTGCAGGTGTCGAGCCTGCTGCAGGCGATCTCGCGCGGCGATTTGACCGTACGCATGCAGGGCGATTTCCACGGTGTCTTCGCGCGCATGCGCGACGACTGCAATGCCACCGTCGAACAGCTGATCCAGATCGTCGGCCGCATCCAGACCAGTGCATCCAGCATCAATCTGGCAGCGGGGGAAATCGCCTCGGGCAATACCGATCTGTCGCGGCGTACCGAGCAGCAGGCGGCCAACCTGGAAGAGACGGCAGCGTCGATGGAGGAACTGACCTCCACGGTGAAGCAGAACGCCGAACACGCGCGCCAGGCCAATCAGCTGGCGATCGGTGCACATGGGGTGGCCTCGCAGGGCGGCGAGGTGGTCGGTCAGGTGGTGACCACCATGAGCGCCATCGAAGCGTCGTCGAAGAAGATCGCCGAGATCATCAGTGTGATTGATGGCATCGCCTTCCAGACCAACATCCTGGCGCTCAACGCCGCGGTGGAAGCGGCGCGCGCGGGCGAGCAGGGCAGGGGCTTCGCCGTGGTGGCCAGTGAGGTGCGCACGCTGGCGCAGCGCTCGGCTGGCGCCGCCAAGGAGATCAAGGGCCTGATCGAAGAGTCGGTGGGCAAGGTATCCGACGGCTCGGCGCTGGTGCGTCAGGCCGGCACCACGATGGGCGAGATCGTCGCCTCGGTGCAGCGGGTGACCGACATCATGGCCGAGATCTCGGCGGCTTCGCAGGAGCAGAGCTCGGGTATCGAGCAGGTCAACCAGACCGTGATGCAGATGGACGAAACCACCCAGCAGAATGCTGCGCTGGTGGAAGAGGCCAGCGCTGCAGCACGTTCGATGGAGGAACAGGCCAACCTGCTGGCCGAAGCGGTATCGGTGTTCCGCACCGGGGCTTCGGTGGCGGCGGCGGCAGTCCGTCCGATGTTGGCAGCGGTCGCTGCAAGTGTGCCGCCGGTGCGTCGCGTGACCGGCGTGCCGCCGCGCATCGCGCCCTCGCTCGCCGCCAACACGGGTGGGTGGGAAGAGTTCTAAGCCGGGTGGGAGACGGCGCCCATCGCGATGCTGGTCGCGATGGGCGCATTTTTGTTTCCTGAACCGATGATGGCCGCTCAGCCTACGGACACCTGGATTTCACCTGCAGTTGCCACCCGCAGGCAGACACTTGCGCCATACCGGAGCACAGGAGATGGCCATGAAGACCTCGACCCGATTGATGGTGCTGGGCACCCTGCTGGCAGCCTCGTCCGTTGCTGGCGCACAGAATTACGGCCCGCGTGATGAAGGCCGCAAGTTCAACGATGGCAGCCGCGTGGTCTGCAAGAACGTGGAAGTGCAGCGCAATACCCGCGATCCCAACCGCATCACCGGTACCGCCACCGGCGCCGTGGTTGGTGGTTTGCTGGGCAACCAGGTAGGCGGCGGCAACGGCAAGAAGCTGGCAACGGTTGCCGGCGCTGTAGCGGGCGGCGCAGCCGGCCGGCAGATTCAGGGCAACCATCAGCAGAAGACTGGTGATCGCGTGGTCGAGCGTCGTTGTGAGCGCGTCTACCGCTGATCCATCCCTGCGATAACCCCTTCCACACTGCTGTACCCCGAACGCCGGCCCTGTGCCGGCGTTCTTCGTTTCCGGTCCCGTTCCGCGGAGCAGGGCGCATGCCTATACTGCGCCGACCTCCAGGGATGAATCGCCAGTGAACGAGTCGAGTGCTGTAGACGGTCGGGAACCGTCGGTTGTTGCTGATGCAATGCCTCGCACGACAGCCAGCTACTCCCGCGTGCGCGACCGCACCGACGAGCTGGAGCTGTTCATTTCCGGCCTGCTCGCCTTCGCACTGCTGGCCGTGCCGGGCTACCTGTTCGACGCGTGGGCGCGCAGCAGCCTGCATACCGAAGGGGTCTATTTCCAGGCGTTGTGGTTCGCCTTCAGCATCGGCGTCGGCATGTGCTACGTGCTGGCGGTGGCCTTGATCATCCACTTGGCGGTGCGTGGCTACTGGATCGGCCTGATCGGCCTGAAATCGCACTTCCCCAACGGCATCGACTGGGATCGGCTGACGATGCTGGGGCCGTTCTCACGAGCATTCCTGCAGCAACGCGACGGTGGGCTCGACGGCACCATCGAACGTGCAGACCGGCTTGCCACGATGCTGTTCTCGACCACGCTGCTGTGCGTGCAGACCCTGGCCGGCACCCTGGTGGTGGCGATTGTCTCGCTCGGTGTGGCGATGGCCATCGGTGCCGCCTTCGGCGATGTTGATCGCATCACGCTGGGAATCGTCGCGGTGCTGATGGTCGGCCTGCTCGGTCTGGCGATGGTGCCGATGCTGCTGGAGAAGTCGATCGCGCGGCGTCGCACGCGGGGGCTGGACACCGCACGGCAGGAGAAGCGGCTGCAGTCGGTGCTGGCTGGCCTGCAGCGGGTGCCGATGCTGCGCCTGCTGCAGACCATGCAGTGGACCCTGCAGAGCAACCTGCGCGGTCGCTCGTTCACCGTGATCTACCTGTCGGCGGTGATGCTGGCGATGGTGCTCGCCGCCCTGCAGGTGTACGGCTCGATGAAGTTCTCGCCGTTCAACCGCTACAGCGTGCTGACTGAGGAAGCCGTGGACCACGGCATGCTGGGCGCGCACTACGAATCGCTGCGCTCGGCGCATGACCAGCTGCTGCCCTATCCGATGATTCCGGCCGATACCATCAGTGCATCGCGGTTGCGGCTGTTCATTCCGCACCGTCCGCAGCGTGACAATCCGGTGGCACGGCAGCGCTGTGCGGGCGGTGCCCGCAACGAAGCGCAGGGTGCACAGGCGGCGACGGCAGCGGTGAACTGCATGGCGCTGCTGTGGACGGTGCAGCTCGATGGCGGCAAGGTCGACCTGCATGATTTCGTGCCGATGGAGCGCCGCGACCTCGACATGCGCGGGCTGGTGGGCTACCTGCCGATGGCGGATCTGAAGCCGGGCCGGCATGACCTGCGACTGGTCTGGAACGCCGACGGCGGCGAACGTGGCCCCAGCCGCCGTCGCGAGTACAGCATCCCGTTCTGGTACGCACCAGAGCCGTAAAAGGGGACGCAGGGGATCAAGTCGCTTTCTTCCCCTTCGTGCCGATTACGACTTAATCCCCTCCGTCCCCTTTTTGCTGTGGAGGCGCCAGAGGGCGAGGGCGCTGTACAGCACCAGCAGGGCGGTCAGGGTGATCAGCTCGTGGCTGACCTCGGCCAGGCTGGCGTCCATCTGGTTCAGGCGCACCATCAGGTTGATGCCGGAGGTGGTCGGCAGCAGCTGCGCCAGCCACACCAGCGGGCGCGGGGTCATCACCGCCGGCCAGGAAAGGCTGGCCAGGAAGAACAGCGGGATGGAGGTGGCGATGATGTACTGGAAGGCGCGTTCGCGGGTGCGGAAGAAGCTGCCGACGAACAGGCCGAACGCTACCGTGGCAGCGATGAACAGCGTACCGCCCAGCAGTTGCCCGAGCGGGTTGCCACCACGCGGATAGTCCTGCACCCAGGCGGTGAAGCCGGCGTACCAGAACAGCCCGAACAGCCCGATCAGGCCGAAGCCGAGCGCCATGCCGGTCAGGGTGGGCAGGTCGAACTGCAGGCGCCGGCCCAGCACCAGACGGCGACCGCCTAGCAGCACGCCGATGCCCATCAGCAGCGTCTGGTGCACGATCAGTTCGGCCACGCCGGGCACGATCGCGCTGCCGTAGCCTTCCTGCGTGTTGTACAGCGGCCGTTGCACGAGGGTGACCGGTGGTGCCTGTGGCGCGCCCATGAACGCGGCCTGGGTGACTGCCGCTTCGCGGCCGAACGCGCCCAGTGCATCAGCCAAGCTGCCCAGCACCCAGCTGGCGCGACCGAGATAGGCGCCGTTGCCGAGCAGCACTATCTTGGCCGGATGACCACGCAGGATGTCGCGCTCCAGGTTGGCCGGAATCAGCACGATGCCTTCGGCATGACCTGCCTCCAGCTGTGCACGCGCGTCCTGCAGGTCGGCCGGTTGTCCGACCACATGGGCCACGCGCAGCGAATCGAGCTTGCGCAGCAGTTCGCGGCTGGTCGCGCTGTGGTCTTCATCGACCACCAGCACGGGCAGGTTGCCGGCTACCTGGTGGCGATAGGCGGCGGGGTAGAAGAACGAGTACAGGATCACCGCGCCGACCATCACCACGATCGCATAGCGGTCGCAGAGCACGGCCAGGAGGGTTTGCCGCAGGCTGTGCCAGATCCTGCTCATGCGCCAGCCCCGGCGGGCTGCGCTGCCTGCGGGGTGCGCGCGAACGCCAGCAGGCGCCAGCCGCCGATGCCGCCGGCAACCGCGATCATCAGCAGCAGCGTGGCCAGCGGCCACAGCGACACCACCAGTGGCGAGCCGATGAACTGCTGCTGGGTCTGCAGCTTGATGTAGGCGCTGAGCGGCAGCAGCAGATGCCAGACGCGGGTGAACAACGGCGCGTCGATCACCGGGAACGTAGCGCTGGAAAAGGCCAGCGCGGTGCCGATGCTCAGGCCCACGGCGGACAGGGCCGTGCCCATGTCGCGGGTAACGCCGACGAAGAACAGTGCATAGGCCGCGGTGGCCAGGTAGAACAGCGGCTGTGCGAGCAGTAGCAGAACCACACTGCCGGCGATGCCGTCGCCGCGCAGCCAGGCCAGGTAGGCCGCGCCCAGCGCGCCGTACAACGAGAACAGCAGGACGTAGGGCAGCACCTTGCCGGCAATGGTCGACCACGGCGCGTGGCCCAGCCAGGCGGGCAGGGTGCCGTCGCGGATTTCGCGGCCGAGGCTGCCGGCCACCGCCAGCGCCAGTACCAGCGACAGTACCGCCGGGAAGATCAGCGGCAGCAGGAACAGCTCGTAGCTGCGCGCCGGATTGAACAGGATGTCCGACTGCACCGCGATGGGCGCGGCACGCAGCTTGCCCGGCCCGACCTGCAGGCCGATGCGTTCGCGCAGCAGGCGCGCGTTCCACGCCGATACCGCGTCGCCGATATCCCGCGCGGCGGACTGGCCGGTGGTCATGTAGGTGGCGTTGTAATAGGAAAACACCGTGCCTTGCTGGCCGCGCAACGCCTGGCGGGTCACATCGCGCGGCACCAGCACCACCGCGAACACTTCCAGCCGGCGCAGCTGCCCACGTGCCTCCTCCATGCCTGCCGGTTGGCTGGCGACGCGCACACCGGGGCTGGCATCCAGCATGCGCAGCAGCAGGCGGCTGTCGCTGCTGTGGTCCAGGTCGACCACGGCAATCGGCACATCGCGCATCACCGATGCGGAGAACATCCAGGCCATCACCACCAGCATCAACAGTGGCAGCACGGTGACCAGCGCCAGGTCTGCACGGCTGCTGCGCAACCGGCGCAGTTCGCGCTGCCATGAGCCGCCGAAGCCACCGCGGTCGGTATTCAGTGCTGCGGCCATGCGAACAGCACGCTCATGCCGGGGCGGAAGCCCTCGATGCGGCGTACCGGGCGCACCCGCACTTCGAAGCTGCGCACGTCATAGCCCGATGACTGACGGGTCGTACGCCAGGTAGCGTAGTCGCCCGCGGGATTGATGAAATAGACCTCGAACTCGTCGTCCTTGCCGAGCGCCGGCACGCTGCCACGCAGCTTGCTGCCGACCTTCAGGCCCTGCATCTGCGATTCGCGCAGGTTCATCGACACCCACATGCGGTCGATATCGACCAGGGTGAACACCGGGTAGCCGGCCGGTACCAGTTCGCCCGGGTCGGCCATGCGCTTGTTGATTTCACCGGCCAGCGGTGCGCGACCTTCCACTTCAACGCGCGCGGCGTTGACTTCCGCCACCGCGCCCTGCGCCTGCTGCACCTGGCCCTGTGCGGCACGCTTGTCCTGCTCGCGCGCACCGGCCAACGCCATGTCGTACTGGGCGCGGGCGGCACGGGCCAGTTCGCGTGAGCTGGTGGCCTGGGCAGCGGCTTCGTCGCGCTTCTGCCGGGTCATCACCCCTTCGTTGAACAGGTTCTGCACGCGCCGGTAGGTGGCTTCGGCGAGGGTGGCACCGGCTTCGGCGCGCTTCCAGTTGGCTTCGGCCGCGCGGATGTCTTCGCTGCGTGCGCCGTCGTTGGCTTTGTCGGCCACCGCCTGCGCCGCGGCCAGCGCGCCGTGCGCCTGCTGTTCCTTGGCCGCGACTTCGGGGCTGTCGAGCAGGAACAGCACCTGTCCAGCCTGCACGCGATCGCCCTCGCGCACCTTCAGTTCGGCCACGCGCGCCGTGATCTTGGCCGACACGTTGAGGGTGTCGGCGTCGGCCATGCCCTGGATCTGGTCGGCGGGGCTGCGCCAGGCCAGCCACAGGCCCAGCACCACCGCCACCAGCAGCACCACCAGCAGAATCGGCCCCAGCCGGCGCTTGCCCGGGGGCGTCGTTGCTTCGTCGTGCAACACATCACTCATGATCGATCACCTCGTCTGCACGCCGCCGATAGTCTTCGAAGCGGTCCATCTGTCCACTCACCTCGAGCAACTGCGCCAAGGCGATATCGTATTGGTAGGCCGCCTGCGCACGTTCGACGCGGGCGCCGCCGAGGCCGAGCCGCGCATCGATCACGTCCAGCGAGGTGGCCTGGCCTTCGCGGAACGCCAGCTCCTGCAGGCGCAGGTTCTCGTCGGCCTGGGCGATGCTGCTGTCCAGCAGCACGAACTGCTGTCGCGCGGTTTCCAGCTCGTTCCAGGCCTTGCGCACACCCAGTGCCACCTGGTTCTCGGCCTCGCGCAGGCCTGCCTCGGCCTGCTCCTGCTGCGCGCGTGCGGCGCTGATCTGTGCCGGTCGCGAGTTCGGCGACAGGAAGGTGTACTTCAGGCCGATGCCGAACGCCCAGTCCGGATCGGTCAGCATTTCGTCGCGGCGCCGGAAGTCGTACTGGCCGAACAGGAATATCGTTGGCTTGAGCTTGGCCTGCTGCACGCGCACGCCCTGTTCGGCCTGCGCGACGATCGCCCGCAGGCGCGCGATCTGCGGCTGCCGTGCCTGCGCGGTGCGCTCGAAGCTGGTGACCGGTTCCAGCGCGGTGCGCTGCACGAACAGCGGAGACAATGGCTGCACATCGCCGCCGCTGCGCAGCAGGGTCGCCAGCGCAGCCTTCAGCGTGGCCAGATCATTGAGGGTCTTCTGGTATTCGCGCTCGGCCTTGTCGCGGGCGACGGTGGCCTGCAGGCGCTGCGCTCGGGTGGCGAAGCCTTCGCGTTCCAGCTTTTCGGCATCCGACAGGTGGCGATTGAGGCCATCGCGCACATCGCGCCGCACGACTACAGCCTGCTCGGCCAGGCGCTGGCCAAAGTAGGCCTGGGCCAGCTGCACGGTCAGTGACTGTCGCTGCGCTTCGCGCTCGGCGCTGGCCTGTTCGCTGGCCGCGCCGGCAGCACGCTGCGCGGCGGGAATCAGGCCGCCGGTGTACAGCGGCAGCACGGCGGTGACCACCGGCCGCGTGCGCCAGTCGCGTTCGGTGAACGACAGCGGCGAGTCGATGCCATAGGCCTCGGCCACCGGTGCCAGTGAGCCCAGCGGCAGGGTCAGGGTCTTCTGGAACTGCAGCCGGCGCACTTCGCCGGTGATCTCCGGCAGGCGCAGCAGGCGGGTGGCTTCCTGCAGTTCTTCCTTGTTGCGCACGCCGGCATCAGCAGCGGCCAGTGCGTCGGAGACCTGTTCCAGCCGCTGCCGCGCCTGTTCCCATTCCAGCGCTGGAGGCGCGCTGGTCTGTGCCGCTGCGGCCAGCGGCAGGCTTGCCAGCAAGGCCAGGCCGGCAGCGCCGAGCGCGCGGTGCATCCTTGTCCGTGGGCAGCTCAGGCGCATGCCGTTCCTGTAGTGAAGAAGTGGGCAAACGGTAGTGGTCCGCGCGTGAAGCCGGGGTCTGCGGTGGTCTGGATCATGCTCTTTTCAACGTAAGGTGTTGCCAGCGGCGGTGCGCAGCGCCTGGGTGATGTGCTGCAGCGTGCTCGAACGCACGGCGGCATGCTGCCAGAACAAGGGTACGTCGAGCCAGCGACGAGCTTCCAGCACCACCACCTGCCCGGCCTGTACCGCTGGCGTAACCAGGGCCTCCGGAGCAAGGCACCAGCCGAGTCCACGCGCGGCAGCATCGACGAAGCCGGTGGAGGAGGGCAGGTAGTGGACGGGCGGTTGCAGGCGTGCACGGGTCAGCCTGCGCAGGAAGCGCCATTGCAGTTCATCCTTGCGGTTGAACACGATCATCGGCGCCGACGCCAACGCGTCGGCCTGCATGCCCTTGCTGAAGTGGCGCCGCGCAAAGACCGGTGAGGCGATGGCGTGGTAACGCATCGCGCCCAGCGGATGCACGTTGCAGCCCTTCAGGGGGTTGCGTTCGGCGGTGACCGCGCCCAGCACGCTGCCGTTGCGCAGCAGTTCCAGGGTGTGGTCCTGGTCGTCCATGTGCAGGTCGAACAGGTAGCCGTGGCGCTGGTGCAGCTCTGCGATGGCGGCGACGAACCAGGTATCCAGCGAATCGTCGTTGACCGCCAGCGGGATCGGCGTGCGGGTGGCATCGCTGCCGCGTTCCGGCAGCAGTTCGGCCAGCGCTTCGGCCTGCAGGGCCTGCATCGGCCGCACCCGCCGCAGCAGCACTTCACCGGCAGCGGTAGGCCGGCACGGCGCCTGCCGCACCACCAGCACCTGGCCCAGCCGGTCCTCAAGCGCCTTGATCCGTTGCGACAACGCCGACGGGCTGATCGACAGGCGGCGTGCGGCGGCCTCGAAGCTGCCTTCTTCGAGCACCGCGGTGAAGGCGCTCAACTGCGGATGTACCAGGTCCACGCGATGCCTCTTCAGTTTTTCTGCACAGGATAAAGAAAAACCAGCTGGCCTTAACGGGTCCGTTGGTCGCACCCTGCGCCTCCTTTCACGGTGGAGAGCGTCGGATGTGGATTGCTGCGGCCTTGGCTGGCCTGTTTGCGGGTGCTGGCCTGATCATCGCCATCGGTGCGCAGAACGCCTTCGTGCTGCGGCAGGGGCTGCAGCGTCGCTACGTGGGCATGGTGGTGCTGGCCTGCATGGGCGCGGACATCGCGCTGATCCTGGCTGGCGTGGGCGGCATGGGAGCACTGGTGCTGCAATGGCCGCTGCTGTTGCAGGTGCTGCGCTTCGGCGGGGCCGCCTTCCTGCTGTGCTATGGCCTGCAGGCCGGGCTGCGCGCATGGCGAGGTGGCAGCGCGCTGGCCGCGGCCGATGCCAGTGGTGGCAGCCGGCGGCAGGTGCTGCTGGCCTGCCTGGCCTTCACCCTGCTCAACCCGCACGTCTACCTGGATACGATGGTGTTGCTGGGCAGCCTGTCCACGCGCTATCCGGGTGAGCTGCGCTGGGCGTTCGCGGCGGGCGCCTGCGTGGCCAGCGTGCTCTGGTTCTGCGGGCTGGGATTCGGCGCCCGGTTGCTGCAGCCGGTGTTCCGCAACGCGGCAGCGTGGCGGGTGCTGGATGCAGGCGTGTCGGCCTTCATGCTGTGCCTTGCGCTGCTGTTGCTGCTGCGTCCGCTCTAGGCCGCGTCCACTGCGCACAACGGGGTTTCATCGGGGCGCAGGGTCAGCACGCGCACACCGGTACGGGTCACGGCTACGGTGTGCTCGAACTGCGCTGACAGCTTGCCGTCGCGGGTGTACACCGGCCATTCGTCGGGCTGCTGGCGGATCGCAGGCTTGCCCTGGTTGAGCATCGGCTCGATGGTGAACACCATGCCTTCCTGCAGTTCCATGCCGGTGCCGGCATGGCCGTAGTGCAGGATCTGTGGCTCCTCGTGCATTTCCTGGCCGATACCGTGGCCGCAGTATTCCTTGACCACGCTGTAGCCGTGGCTGCGGGCATGGCGGGCGATGGCGTGGCCGATGTCGCCCAGGCGCGCGCCTGGCCGCACAGCGGCGATGCCCTTCCACATGGCCTGGTAGGTCACCTGCACCAGCTTGCGCGCGGCGTAGTCGACTTCACCCACCAGATACGTGGTGCTGGAATCGGCGATGTAGCCGTGCTTCTCCAGCGTGATGTCGAGGTTGACGATCTGGCCATTGCGCAGCACATCGTCGGCCGACGGCATGCCGTGGCAGATGACGTTGTCGATCGAGGCATTGAGCACGTACGGGAACCCGTACTGCCCTTTGCTGGCGGGCCGTGCCTGCAGGTCGTCGACGATCATGCGTTCGACGATGTCGTTGATCTCCAGCGTGCTGCGGCCCTGCAGCGGCAGCGCGTCAAGCATCGCGAAGACCTGCGCCAGCAGTCGTCCGGACTCGGCCAGGCGGTCGATCTCGTCGGGGCGCTTGATCATGGCCATCGGCTCAGGCCCGCCCGGGCGCAAGCAGCTGCGGCTGCACGCCGGCGGCGCGCAGTTCGCTGGCGACGACGTCCTGGAAGCTCAGGGTCGGGTTCATCTCGCACAGCATGCCGACCCGGATCCAGAACGTGGCCTGGGCATTGATCGAGCGGTTGGAGACGGTGCAGGCACGGCGCAGCTGGTCGTGCAGGGTGTCATCGATGTTGACGATGCCCATGGGAGTTCTCGACAGGGAATATACGAAGCGTATACGAAACGTATATCACCTCTCAAGCCCGTGGCATTCAGCCAGCATCCGTGGCGAAGCGCAGGCGGTTGCCGTCCGGATCGACGATCAGCATTTCGCGGCTTCCCCAGTCCGTATCGTGTGGCGGCTGCTCGATGGGTACCCCCGCAGCGCTGAAAGCACGATGCAGGGCATCGACGTCGTTGACGATGAAATACACCGCGCCGCCCACTTCGCAGTCGCCGGTGTGTTCGGTCAGGAAGATCGTCTGGCCCTCGCGGGTGAGCTGGGCGAACAGCGGGAAGCCGGGTTCGAAGCGGTGCTCCCAGTCGATGAGGAAGCCCAGGCCCTGTACGTAGAACGGCAGGCTGGTATCGGCATGGCGCATGCGCAGCTGCGGGATGACGGTCTGGGGCATGACGGCGGCTCCGGGGCGGGAGTCCAGTGTAGTGCCGAGCCATGCTCGGCTATCGCCATTTGTACAGTCGAGCCATGCTCGACTCAGGGGACCGCGAACAGCAGCCGAGCATGGCTCGGCTCTACAAAAAAGCGCTCAGCAGGCAGTCGGTACTGCGGCCATCGCCGCCAGCAGTTCGCGGTTCACCTGCTGGTGCTGCTGCTGCCATGCCGGCAGATCATCGGCGCTGATGTCTGGCTGGGCATCCAGCGACGACAACCAGCGCTTGAAACGGCTCTGGTAGCTGGGCAGCGACACCTCGCCGGTGATGTCGCTGCCCACCAGTCCACCGGTGCGCAGCGCCTCGATCACCATCAGCGCATGTTCAAGCTGGAAGCGGCCCTGGTCCCAGTTGCTGCGCGCTACCTCTTCAGCGAACACGTCCTTGTCGATCGACAGATAGGTGGGCCGCGGCGCCTGCGCCTGTTCGGCGGCGAACGCGGCAACCAGCGCCTCGGGATGTTCGAAGCGACGGAAGGCGCCTGCCATGCCCATGCGGCTGGCCCAGCCCACATCCACGTCCATGCACCAATAGGTCAGCCGTCGCCCCAGCAAGGGCCGCCAGTGGTTCTCCCACGCGTGGCCCACGCCGATATCGGTCGAGGTGATGCCCAGTACATGCACATGCGATACCTGCGGCAGCGCAGCGGCGGCATTCACCCAGGAACCGCAGTGCATGCCGAAGGGAAAGCGCATGTTGTCCGGATGGTTGTCCAGCACCACCAGCTGGAACGGGGCGCGCGTGTGCAGGCGCTGCAGCAGTGGCAGGCTGAGATGGTGGAAGTCGCCGCTGCCGAGCATCACCGTGCCGAGTTGTGCCGGCAACGGCAACAGAACGTCATTGGCGAAGCGCGACAGCGTGGTGTTGCGGCAGGCAAAACGCAGCGGGTCATGCCAGTGCTGCAGCGCGAGCGTGCGTGCCTGCGGCAACGGCAGTACGCCACCATCGAGGTCGAGGATCAGCGGGGGACGCAGCTGCATCGGTCAACCCCCTCCATCCGGCTCAGCCTGCAGGTGCGGGGCCAGCCTGCGCAGGGCGGCGCGCAGCAGCGGCGAACGCGCATGCACCGCATGCACAGTGGAAGTGAAGCGGGCACCCAGTTCGGCCTTGATGCGTGAATCGGTCCAGCCGGCGACGTAGTGGCTGAGGCCGTGTTGCATCGCGTACTCCAGGTTGTGCATCCAGCTGACCGAGTACAGGTTGTGGTCGCGCGACTGCGGATAGGACAGGCCGATGTACTTGTCCACCAGCTTGCCGGCGTGCACGTAGCACAGGTTCCAGCCGATCAGCTCGCCATTGTGGCGGTAGAGGAACAAGCGCCCCTGGCCCTGCGTGTCTGCCAGCAGGTGCTGGAAGAAGGGCAGGTCGAGCTGGTCGAAGTGCACGGCGCTTTGTGCATACACCTGCAGGTACAGCGCGTGCAGTTCGGCCTGCAGCCGTGGCTCGGCAAGGGCGGGGTCGCCGGTAGCGATGCAGTCGATCTGCAGGTGGGCACGCGAGCGCAGCTTGCGCCGGATGTTCTTGCGCCGCGCCGTGGACAGACGTGCCAGGTAGGTATCGATGCAGTCGAAATCGATCGCCACCCATGCCAGTGGCATGCCTTCCAGCTGGATGAAGCCGCGTTCCAGCAGCGCCTGCAGGAAAGCGTGGCTGTGCGCGTTGGCGGCATCGTCCAGCAAGGGGGAATCGATCGCCAGATCCTTGACCACCAGCAGCCGACTGTCACCGACGCCGTGACGCAGCACGTCGTCGGCCAGTGCCGCCGCCGACACATGTGCCGGCAACGGTGTGTACTCGGTGCTGGTGGCGCCGATGAACCGCGTCTGCCAGGTCAGCCACGGCTGCCACAGGCGCGACAGCGGCAGCCCCAGCAGGCGCGAGCGCAGTGCATCGTCCAGGGTCGTGGTCAGATCCAGCGGCGCACGGAAGCTGGGCAGGCCGCTGGGCAGGCGGCTGGCATCGAACCCCAGGGGCGGGTGGGCCAGGAAGCCCTCCAGCAGCGCGGCCGGCTCCAGCGCGGTGCTGGATACACGCGGAATCATGTCCATGCGGGGCACGGGAACCGGCAGCGCATTGCAGCTCAGCCCTTGGCCTTGGTCAGCAGCTGGTCCAGCAGGGTGATCGCCAGATCGATCTCTTCGTAGGTGATGTTCAACGAAGGCGCGAAGGTGATCACGTTCTTGTACCAGCCACCGACATCGAGCACGAGGCCCATGCGCTTGCCGTCGTGCAGCAGGTCACCGGCCAGGCCGATGTCGACCATGCGGTCCAGCAGCTCACGGTTCGGAGTGAAGCCATCGGCGGCGCAGATTTCCGCACGCAGGGCCAGGCCGAGGCCGTCGACATCACCGATTTCCGGATGGCGCTTCTGCAGGCCGCGCAGGCCGTCGAGGAAGTAGGCGCCCTTTTCCGGCACGGTACGCTCGTAGTCCATCTCCTTGCCCAGCTTCAGCACTTCCAGGCCCAGGCGCGTACCCAGCGGATTGGAGTTGAAGGTGGAGTGGGTGGAGCCCGGCGGGAACACGGTCGGGTTGATCAGCTCTTCGCGCGCCCACAGGCCCGACAACGGGTTGAGGCCGTTGGTCAGCGCCTTGCCGAACACCAGCACGTCCGGAGTGACATCGAAGTGCTCGATGGCCCACAGCTTGCCAGTGCGCCAGAAGCCCATCTGGATTTCATCGACGACCATCAGGATGCCGTACTTGTCCAGCACGCGCTTGAGGCCCTTGAAGAAGTTGCGCGGCGGAATGACATAGCCGCCGGTGCCCTGGATCGGCTCGACATAGAACGCGGCGTACTCGGCCTGGCCGACCTTGGGATCCCACACGCCGTTGTACTCGCTTTCGAACAGGCGCTCGAACTGGTGCACGCAGTGGTCGGAGTATTCGTCCGGGGTCATGCCCTTCGGGCGACGGAACGGATACGGGAACGGGATGAACATCGCGCGTTCGCCGAAGTGGCCGTAACGACGGCGGTAGCGGTAGCTGGATGTGATCGACGAGGCGCCGAGGGTTCGGCCGTGGTAACCGCCTTCAAACGCAAACATCAGGCTCTTGCCGTTGCGCGCGTTGCGGACGATCTTCAGCGAATCCTCCACCGCCTGCGCACCACCGACGTTGAAGTGCACGCGGCCATCGAGGCCGAACTTTTCGTGCATGTCTACCGCGATGGTCTTGGCCAGTTGCACACGCGTCGGGTGCAGATACTGGCTGGCGACCTGCGGCAGGGTGTCGATCTGGTCCTTCAGCGCATTGTTCAGCCGCTGGTTGGCGTAACCGAAGTTGCAGGCCGAGTACCACATCTGCAGATCGAGGTACGGGGTGCCGGCGGCGTCGAACATGTAGCTGCCTTCGCAGCGCTGGAAGATCTTCGGCGGATCGACGTAGTGCACGGTGTCGCCGAAGGAACTGTAGCGGGCTTCGTCTGCCAGCAACTGCGCATCGGTGATGGCGGCATCGGCGTTCTTGTCAAAAATATTCATCGGTTCGGTTCCGGAGAGGGCATTCGAAGGAAGCAACGGGCGGAGCGATCAGGCGGTGGCGAGCAGCCGCGGAAGCGAGGGCTGCAGCAGGCTGCCGTCGAGCAGGCGCGGCAGCAGCGCAGTAGCGTCGTGGAAGGTGTCGATGGCGGCGTGGGGAATGCCGGCGTCGGTGCAATGGGCAATGAGGCGACGCTTGGCGAATACGAAGTCGGCGTGTTCGGATACGCAGAAATCCGAGGCACCATCACCGATCATCAGCACGCGGGGTGCTTCGTCGGCACGTGCCTGCGCCGCGCAGGTGCACTTGCAGGTGCCGCTGCGGCAGCCTTCGGCCTGGTAGGGGGATTCCAGTTGCCAATGACCGTCACACCAGCGCAGGTGGTTGGCCACTACAGGCAGCGGTGGCAGGCCATGGTTGGCGAGGATGCGATGGATCGCGTAGTCCAGACCGTCGCTGACGATGCGCAGAGGCAGGCCCAACGCGTGTGCGCGATTGACGAAGGCGGCGAAGCCCGGATCGATGCGTACCTGGTCCAGGTGTGCATCGAGGGTGGCCGGATCCAGCTTCAGCAGGCGGACCTGGCCCTGCATGCATTCACGCGAGCCGATCTCACCCGAACGCCACTGATCTTCCAGCTGCTGCCAACCGGGCTGGCCGAATTTTTCCAACAGTGAATCGATGACGTCCTCGAGGCTGATGGTGCCATCGAAGTCACACAGGATGCTCCATTGCATGGGCAGCTCCGTCGATGAAGAGAGGCCTTGGCACGATGCCGGCGACGGGGCCAATGTAGGCAGGCCGTCTTTCTCGTTCCTTTCCGCCTGAAAGCTCGAATGGAGGCGCTCGGGAAGCGTTCAGCCAGTGACGCGGAGCAGGCCTCGCCTGGCTTCAGCGACTACTGGCGCGCCAGTACCTTCACGATCTCGCGGGTGTCTTCATGGCTCAGCCAGGGGCTGTTGCCCACGGTCAGGCAGCGGGCGGCGAAGTCGCGGGCATTGGGTACGGGCGCGTCTGCAACGATGCCTCGCAGATAGGCGTAGTCCGGCAGGGCATGGATGAACATGCGGCTGACACCCAGGCCGCGCTGCCACAGCGCGGACAGTGCTTTGTCACGTGCACGTTCGCTGGGCAGCATCAGCATCAGCATCGGCCAGGTGCCCTGGGTGCCTGGCATTCCGTCCACCACCTCAACGGCAGGCAGCGACTCCAGCTGCACGCGCAGCTGCAGCGCACGCAGGCGGGCTGCCTGCAGGAAGGCGGGCAGACGCTGCGCTGCGCGTGCACCGACGTTCTGCCGCCAGCGGCTGACGCGATGCTGCGGAATATCCAACGGAAACACATCACCCACCGCAGCTTCCAGGTCGCCGCTGCGCAGGGCACGCCGCAGCGGGTTTCCATACACCAGCGACAGCAGGGAAGGGCGGTAGCAGGCTGCCAGGCCCAACAGCTGCAGGCTGCGGGTCAGCTCCCAGCGCAGGCTGAAGGGCGTGTGTCCTGCGGCCTGCTCGATCATTGCCGTACGCAGTGCTTCGTCATGCGTCAGCAGCAGTCCGCCCTCATGCAGGCTCAGGCCTTTGCCGGCGGCCAGGCTGAAGAAACCGATGTCGCCGCGCAGGCCGACGCTGTTGCCGGCCACGCGTGCCCCCAGCGCCTGCGCAGCGTCCTCGATCACCCATGCACCGACGCGGTGCGCGATCGCACATGCGCGATCGACATCGGCGATGCGCCCGCCCAGATGTGTGGGAATGATCGCCAACGTGCGTGCATCGGCTGCGGCGTGCAGTGCTACCGGGTCGAAATCGAAGTGGTCGCGGCGGGTATCGCACAGCTGTATGCGCAGGCCGAGGCTGTGCACGGCAATCGGCACCAGTGGGCAGGTATAGGCCGGCAGGATCACCGTATCGCGGTACGGCGCGCGCCTGCGCAGGGTGCGCAGGGCGATCAGCAGGGCGTGGGTGCCCGAGCAGGTCAGCTGCAGTGGCGGCGTGCCCAACTGCTCGGCGAGAATCGCGCACAGGTCGCCGCCGCCGGGAAGGAAATCGCCGGCCTGCAGTGGCAGACCGGCGGTGGGCGGCAACTCGCGCGACAGCAGGCTCACGGGGATGGTTCAGTTGCAGCGTGCGGATCATCCGCTTCGGCACGACCCAGGCAGATGATGCCGGCCACGATCAGCACCGCACCGATCAGGTGATGCAGCGTCAACGGTTCGTGCAGCAGCCACGCTGACAGCAGCAGCACGCTGATCACTTCCAGGTGCGAGGCCGCGAACGCAGGGCCGATCGGCGCGTGCCGCAGCAGGCTCATCCAGGTGAAGAACGCGCCGACGTAACCGAGCATCGCGCCGTACACCCAGGGCTGCGACAGCACGCGCAGCAGCCACGCGGTGTTGGCCTCGACCGGCAGCGCGGCGTCGCCGGCATACTTGAAGCACAGCTGGGCCAAGGTGTCGAAGGCCATCAGCAGCGGAAAGCCGATCAGGTACAGCCGCCTCATGTTCCGGCTCCAACCACGGCAACGCCGGCGCTGACCAGCAGCATGCCGGTCACCCGCAACGGCGTCAGCCGCTCGCGGAACAGGAGGCGGCCGGCAACCATCAGCGCGACGATGTTGATCGAGCCGAGCAGCACGCCCTGCGACAACGGTACCAGCGACAGGAAGGCGATCCAGGCGACGAATTCAAGCACGTAGCAGGCGATGCCCAGCCACAGCCAGGGACGGCCGAACATGTGTTTCCAGCGCTGCAGGCCTTCGCCGTCCTGCGGGTCGCTGGCGGCGGCCTTGAAGGCCAGCTGGCCGCCGGTGTCGAGCACCACGTTGACCAGCCACAGCAGGGTGGCAAGCGATCCCATCTCAGGCGACCGCCTGCAGCACGCCCGCACGTTCGCCGATGTCGCTGAAGAAGCGCGCGCTGCGGCGGATCACCTCGCGCCGTTCGCGATCGATGGTGATCATGTGGTAGCTGTCTTCCAGCACCACCAGTTCGGTCGGTCCGCTGACGCGCGAGATCACCAGCTCGGCATTGCCCATGCTGGCCACGTCGTCCTCGCGGGCGTGCATCACCAGGCACGGTGCCGTGACCTGGTGCAGGTGACGGCGGGTCCAGGTGCTCAGTGCACGCATTTCGGCCAACGCATGCCACGGATTGCCCGGCAGGCCGGCAGCGGCACTGTCACCGGACAGCATGGCGGCGCTGACCTGCGCGCGCAGGCGCTCGTCGCGCAGGCCATACGGCGGCTCTTCCATGAACATGCGGTCGCGGCCGATGCCCAGGCGTTTGAACCACGGCAGCAGGAACGAGAAGCGCGCAACCGCCGGAATATTCCAGCCGTCGTAGCGGAAGGTGGCGCCGTACACGCCCACGCCGGAGACCCAGTCCGGCCGGCGCGCGGCCAGTGCCAGCGCCAGCACCGCACCCATCGACAGCCCGCCGACGAACAACTGGTCAACCTTGCCGCGCAGGTTCGCGGCCGCATCTTCCACGCCTTGGTACCACTCTTCCCAGCGGGTCTGCAGCAGGTCCTCGACGCTGCCGCAGTGGCCTGGCAGCTGCACACCGTGCACGCTGAAGCCGGCGTTGTTCAGCCCTTTGCCCAGCATGCGCATCTCGGCCGGCGTGCCGGTCAGGCCATGGATCAGCAGGACACCCTGCGGGCCACCGGGAAGAAAGAACTCATGGGATGCGGACACCAGTCGGCTCCAGCGCGGCAGTCGGGATGGCCAGCATCGCAAGCGCGATTTTCGGCAACCTTTCAGCGGACCGGCTGGATCAAGGGCCCTTCAGCAACGGTATGGTGATGGATACCTTCAGGCCGCCACCGGGACGGTTGAGGTAACCCAGGCGCCCGCCCAGATGCTCGACGGCCTCATGGGCGATGGCCAGGCCGAGGCCGGTGCCGCTGGCGGCAGTGCCGGGCGCGCGGAAGAAACGTTCCCCCAACCGCGACATCACGTCCTCGGGTACGCCCGGGCCGTTGTCTTCGACGTACAGCTCGACATCATTGTCGTCGAGGGTCTGCACGCCCACCGTGACGGTCGCATCCACGCCGGCGTAGCGCAGGGCGTTGTCGATCAGATTGTCCAGCGCCTCGTGCAGCAGGGCGCCGTTGCCCAGTATCCGCACCGGCTGCTGCGGACCCAGATAGCCCAGGTCGATGCCATCGCGGATCGCTTCGGGCACGCGCATGCCCACCCATTGCGGCACCAGCTCGGACAGGTCCAGCGCCTCCACCGTCTCCGGCACGGTCTGGGCACGGCTCAACGCCAGCAGCTGGGTGCTGACGCGGGCGGTTCGCTGGTTGAGCCGGCGGATGTTCTGCAGCGCTTCGCGCACGGTCTCAGGATCGCCGTGGGCCAGTGCCTGGTCCACGTGCAGTGCCATGCCCGCCAGTGGCGAGCGCAACTGGTGCGCGGCATCGGCAATGAAGCGGTTCTGCAGCGTGATCATTTCCGCCTGCCGCGCGAACAGGCCATCGATGGTGCTGATCAGGGGCTGGATTTCCTCGGGCACGTCGGCGTCGGAAATCGGTGCCAGCTCGCCGCGGCGCTGGGCCAGGCGGGAGGTCAGCGGCGTCAGAATACGCAGGCCGTGGGTGACGCCGAACCAGACCAGTGCCGCCATTCCCAGGGCCAGCATGGCCATCAGTGGAATGACGATCATCAGGATCTCGCGTGCACGCTGGCGGCGGTCGGCCATGCTTTCGGCCACGGTCACCGCCAGCTGGTCCTGTGGATCGTTCATCGCCTGGGTGCAGACCGTCGACATGCGCACCTGCTGGCCATTCAATTCACCTTCGTACAGTGCCGGGTGCATGCCGCTGCAGTCCTGCGACGGTGCATAGGCGCTGAAATCGGCGTTGCCGGCGATGGTGCCCAGGCGGCTGCTGTCGACGTTGAAGTAGCGATGACCATCGGGGTCGTACTCGATGAGAAAGCGTGCCTGCGGGGACAGGTCGCTGCTGACCGGCATGGTGCTGAGCATCTGTGCGAACGATACGGTGTCGTCGGTCAGGTTGCGGTCGTGGATGCGGTTGGAGTAGTCCAGCGCCACGTAGTACGCCAGCAGCGTGTTGAAGGTCAGCAGGCCCAGCATCGGCAGCGCCAGGAAGGCGAGCAGACGCCGTCGCAGGCTGGGCGGTCCGCTGATCACGCGCCGGCGTCTTCCAGCATGTAGCCCAGCCCGCGCACCGTGCGGATGCCCATGCCGCCCGGCTGCAGCTTGCGGCGCAGGCGATGCAGGGCGATGTCCAGGCCATTGTCGGTCAGGTCCTGGCCCCAGTCGCACAGGGCCTCCACCAGCTGCGCACGGGAGACGATGCGCTCGGCACGCACCGCCAGGGCGGACAGCAGGCCGAATTCGCGCGCGGTCAGCTCCAGCGTCTGCTCGTCTATCCACACCCGGTGCCCGGTCAGGTCCAGGCGCAGCCGGCCGATGCGCAGGTCGGGGTTGCCGTTGCTGGTGACCCGGCGCAGCTGCGCGCGCACGCGCGCTTCGAATTCGTCCAGCGCAAAGGGTTTGACCAGGTAGTCGTCGGCCCCCAGGTCGAGCACGCGCACGCGCTCGGCCAGGCCATCGCGTGCGGTGACCACCAGCACGGCCAGGCCATCGCCGCGCTGGCGCAGCCGTTGCAGCACGTCACGGCCATCCAGCTGGGGCAGGCCAAGATCCAGCACCAGCAGTGCGTACTGGGTGGAATTCAGTGCGGCATCGGCATGCGCGCCGTTGTCCACGTGGTCGACCACGTGGCCCTGCCGGCGCATCGAGGCGCACAGGCCGGAGGCGATGTCGGGGTCGTCTTCTGCGATGAGAACGCGCATGCGCGGGGCTCCTGGGGGCGGATGGGCCGCCCGCTGGACAGGGCGGGCCTCTCGGCTGCCGAGGGTAGCGGCAAACCGGGTGCAGGTGGCGGGCGTGGGGGACCTGGGCCGGCCCGGCGCTGGCCCTTCGTTCAGTCCTGCAGGCCGGGCTCGCCCTTGGCCAGTGGCACCCGCGAACCGTCCAACAGGCCGCGGCTGAGCTTGCCGCCCTCGATGAACAGCAGCTCGCCGTTCTCGCCATTCTTGATGCTGCTGTCGATGGCGATCACGCGGCCGTCGTGGAAGCTGCTGACATGTGGCATGGAGGTGTGGCCGACCACGATGCGCTTGAGCTGGAGGCGGTCGAGCACCGCCTGCACGCCCGGGGTGTCCAGGCGTCCGTCGAAGTAGCCGCGGTACCAGATCGGGCTGGTCTTGCCGTCGTACAGCGGTGCAGTGGCGGGGTCTGCCTTCACCTCGGCCTTGGGGATGCCCAGCGAGGCCTGGTAGGCGGCGTTGGTGCGGGCCGGGTCCAATGCCATCTGCACGGCATCGGGCGAGATGCCGCCGTGCAGGAACAGGGTATCGCCGATCTGCAGCAGCACCGGGCGCGTGCGCAGCCACTGGCCGATCACCGAGTCGGCACCATACAGCTGCGGATAGCTGCGGCCGAGCAGCTGCGCGCTGCGCAGGTACTTCGGGTTGACGTAGCGCAGGTCGTCGTAGAGCACCATGGTCTCGTGGTTGCCGAGCACGAAATGCACCGCGCCACCGGCCGCCGCCGCCTGCTGCTGCAGGCCGTACAGCAGCCAGAACGCTTCGGTCACCTGTGGGCCGCGATCGAACACGTCGCCCGCGATCACCAGCGTGTCCGTGCCCAGTGCCCAGCGGTCCTGCGCGTCGATCACCCGGTTGGCGCGCAGCAGGCGGACCAGCAGCTTGTACTGGCCGTGGATGTCGGACACGGCGACGATGCGCGGCACGGCGGGCAGCACGGATACCGACGGCGCATTCGGCGGCAGCACATGCACCGCATGCGGGTAGCCGCAGTGCGCGGCAACATCCGCGCCTGCGGTGCCGGCGCGCACGGTATGGGTTTCCACCTGGTCCTGGCAGATCCACTGCGCTTTCAGTTGCGCGCCTTCACGGAACACATAAGGACCATCGGTGTCCACGTGTTCTGCAGGTGCTGCCACGTCGCGGGCCGAGGCCAGTGGTGCGGCCAGCAGCAGGGCCAGCGGCAGCAGGATCGAAACGGTTCTGGCGTAGTTCGGCATCGGCGGCATTCAGCGGCAGGAGACCAGCGATGCTAACTGCCCGGGGACGTCGCCGGTGTGCGTGAACGGGCGGATCAGGCCCGGCTGTCTCCTTCCTTGAGCTTGCGTACGCGGGTATCGGCGGCGTGCAGGGGCTGGCCATCGCGTCCGTGCGGTTGCATGTAGGGCAGCGGCCGGCGGCTGCTGGATTCGATCAGCTGCGAGTGTGCCTCGCCAGCAGCGAAGCGATGCCGTTCTCCCCATTGCCGCAGGGCGACCAGCAGCGGGAACAGGTCCTGGCCGGCCGCGGTCAGTACATAGTCCTGGTACGCGCTGCCATCGGCGGCAGGCTGCTGCACCAGCAGCCCCGCCTCGACCAGTCGCCGCAGGCGGTCGCTGAGGATGTTGCGCGCCGCGCCCAGGCTGCGCTGGAAATCGCCGAAGCGGCTGATGCCATCGAAGGCATCGCGGATGATCAGCAACGCCCAGCGGTCGCCAAGCAGATCGGCGCTGCGGGCCACGGGGCAGGGGCTGTTGGCGTGCATGGGGAATGTCCTCGATTGTGGTTGCAGTTTAAAACCAGTGGCGCTATCGTGCACGTAGTTTCAAATTGCAACCACAATGATGATGCCTTCGCTGTCCCGCCCGTTGTTGGGCCTGCTCGCCATTGCTGCCGGTGCCAGCGTGGCCAACGTCTACTTCGCGCAGCCGCTGCTGGAGCGCCTGGCCCACGATTTCGCCCTGGATGCCGCGGTGGCCGGTGCACTGCTGGCTGCCACCCAGGCTGGCAGCGTGCTGGCCCTGCTCGGATTGCTGCCGCTGGCCGACCGTGGCGACCGTCGCCGACTGCTGCGGGTGCAATTGCTGGCGCTGGTGGTGGCGCTGCTGTGGCTGGCCGCCGCCCGCAGCACCGTGTGGTTGTTGTCGGGCATGCTGCTGGCGGGGTTGTTGGGTACGGCGCTGACCCAAGGGTTGATCGCCTACGCCGCCAACCTCGCTGCACCGGAGCAACGCGGGCGGGTGGTGGGCATGGTCCAGGGCGGCGTGTTCATCGGCCTGCTGTCGGCACGCGTGGTGTCCGGCGCGGTCGCCGCCGTGGCGGGATGGCGCGCGGTATACCTGCTGTCGGCACTGTTGATGGCAGCGCTGGCGCTGCTGCTGTGGCGGCGGCTGCCGCACGTGCCGGTGCCTGCAAGGCCGCCGGCGTGGCGCGAGCTGCTGCGTTCCATGGTCCAGATGCTGCTGCAGGATCGGGCACTGCGCGAACGTGGGCCTTTGGCACTGCTGTTGTTTGCCGGTCTCAATGTGTTCTGGGCGGCGGTGCCACTGCCGTTGTCGGCGCCGCCCCTGAGCTGGTCGACCGCTGGCATCGGCGCGCTGGGCCTGGCTGGCATCATCGGCGCGCTGCTGGCGGCGCGGGTCGGGCACTGGATGGATCGTGGCTTTGCCCATCGGGTGAGCCTGGGCGCGCTGCTGTTGATGCTGGTCGCCTGGGCGCCGCTGCTGGGCCTGCCGCAGTCGCTGGCGCTGTTGCTGCTGGGCGTGGTGGTGCTGGACCTGGGCGGGCAGGCATTGCATGTGTCCAACCAGGCACTGCTGCTGCGCGCACCGGCCGAACAGCATGGGCGCCTGGTGGCGCTGTACATGCTGTTCTATGCGGTGGGCAGCGGTGTGGGCGCTGCCGCAGGCACCTGGATGCAGGCGCGCTACGGGTGGCCGGCGGTGTGCGCGCTGGGAACGGGAATCGCCCTGCTGGGCTTGGCGTGGTGGGCGGCGTGGCGTATTCCGCGCAAGGCCGCCCGGTAGCGCCGACGCTGTTCGACGCCCTACCGCGCGCGCTGCAGGCTCAACGTTGCAGCGCGCGTCGCCCGGGTGCCTCGGGCAGTGCTTCGTCGGCCACCACCACACGGTTGCGGCCTTGTCGCTTGGCGGCATACATCGCCGCATCGGCGCGCGCCATCAGCCGCTCGTAATCGGGATGCCCATCGTGTCCGGCCACGCCGATGCTGGCGGTCAGGCCCAACGTCTGTCCATTCGGGAGAGAGATCGGCAATTGTGCGATCTGCCGACGCAGGCTTTCCGCGATCACCTCCGCCTGCGACTCGCTCGCCGCCACCAGCACCACCACGAACTCCTCGCCGCCATAGCGGAACAGGTAGTCGCTGCCTCGGGTCTGCTGGCCGAGCAGGGCGGCAACGTGCTGCAGGGCGCGGTCGCCAGCGTCGTGGCCGTGGCCATCGTTGATCGCCTTGAAATGATCCAGGTCCAGCAACAGCAGCGAGAATGGCGTGTGGTTGCGCGTGGACAATTCGATCTCACGGCGCAGCACGGTCGGCAGGAAGCGCCGGTTGAGCAGGTTGGTCAACGCATCGCTGCCCGCATCCAGTTCGCCGATGCGTTCGAACAGCAGGGTCATCAGGTTGCGGATGGTGGCGAGGTCTTCGCGGATCGCCGGCAGGGCCGCCAGTCGCCGTGCCGGATCTTCATCCGTGGCGCGCTGCAGGTTGCTGTCGATGCGTGCCATCAGCTGGGCGACCTGCTGTGTCTCGCTGCTTTCGCCGAAGCTGGGAATACCCTTGTGGGTGAACCACAGGCCGAATTCCGAGGTCGCCAGACTGGCGTTGTCGGCGCCTGTCGCATGGCCAGCGAGCGTGTACAGCAGGCTGTTTTCCCAATCCAGCAGCAGGGCGCGCTGGCGCTCGCGCTCGGTGCTGACGTTCTGCACCAGCGAGAACAGCCGGTACGCTGCATCGGTGCGCGACGAGCGCTCACGTGCATGCGTATAGGCCAGGGTCATGCCCTCCATGGCGATGTCCATGATCGCGCTGAGGCAATCGATGGCGGCGAAAGCGGTGTCGCTGTCATCGGCGTCGGCGCGCAGGCGCACGAACAGTTCGTGCTTGAGTACGCGTGCACCGCGTGCCACCAGGTCAACCGGAATACCGACCCGTGCATGCACATCGCCGATCACCCGCTGTGCGGCGACCGTAGCGGCAATTCCATCCGCATCGGTGGTCAGCAGCTGGGCCAGCCAACGCTGCATCGCCGGTTGCAGGCGTTGCTTGACCTGTTCATGGGACAGGAAGCGGCGCGCACGCGTGTCCTGCAGCAGCACCTCGTAGAAGCGCTGCGCCAGCATTGGCGGTGCGTCGGCGGCCACGGCATGCAGCAGTGCGGCGGCGGCGGGGCCGGCCTGCAGCAGGCACTGCTGCCAGGCCTGAGCCAGCGGTTGGCTGGCTTCGTCCAGTTGGGGTGTATCCACGTCGATCTCTAGCGGCGCACAACAGACCACGGTATCGGCCGCAGCTGTCGACGGTTGATGGCAGGTAAGCCGTCCAGTTTAAGCGCCATGCAGGCCGAAAAACCCGGGCAGAGCACATGCCGGCCGATGCCGCAATGCGTTGACGCATTTGAGAATCACTCGCATTTATGAAAAAATGACGTCAGGAACCGACCTGCGGGCATCCCGCAGCGATCGTTCCGCCTCCCCCGTCGCCGCCTCGTGCCCTATGCCAGAGGCTTCCGCTGCCCTGCCAGAAGGTCCAGAACATGCCTGCAAACACTCTTTCACCGCGCCCGCTGGCGCTCGCCGTCGCCGCGCTGCTGGCCGGCGCTGCGGTTACCGCGCATGCGGAAACCGATGCCACCGATATCGATACCGTGCATGTCACCGCCTCGCAGATCGCGCGGCAGGCGCTGGGCACCTCCACCATCACCGCTGAAGACATCGCCAAGCGACCGCCGGTCAACGACATCGCCGAACTGCTGCGTACGATGCCCGGCGTCAATCTGACCGGTAACAGCGCATCGGGACAGTACGGCAACAACCGGCAGATCGATCTGCGCGGCATGGGGCCGGAAAATACCCTGATCCTGATCGACGGCAAGCGCGTGGGTGCACGCGACGCGGTGCGCATGGGCCGCAGTGGCGAGCGCAACACGCGTGGCGATACCAACTGGGTGCCGGCGGAAATGATCGAGCGCATCGAAGTGCTGCGCGGCCCGGCGGCGGCGCGCTATGGCTCGGGTGCATCCGGTGGCGTGGTCAACATCATCACCAAGCGCCCCACTGGCGACCTGACCGGTGCGGTTGATCTGTACGGCCTGGTGCCCGAACACAGTGCCGAAGGTGGCAGCGAGCGCGTCGGCCTGCAGCTGAGCGGGCCGATGACCGACACGCTGTCGTTCCGGCTGTACGGCAACCTCAACAAGACCGATGCCGATTCGCTGGATCTCAACCGCAACTTCGCCACCGGCGCCAATGCGGTACCGCCGGCGGGCCGCGAAGGCGTCAAGAACCGCGATGTCAACGCACTGCTGCGTTGGGACGTGACCGCCAACCAGGTGGTCGAATTCGAGGCCGGCACCAGCCGCCAAGGCAACATCTATGCCGGCGACCGTGCGGTCAGCAACACAGGCACCTCCACCGGCGTTGATCTCGGTGCGCTGGCCGAGCAGCAGGCCGAGACCAACCGCATGTACCGCAGCACCGGCGCGATCACCCATCGCGGACGCTGGGGCGATGTCAGCTCGCGGCTGACCGCAGCGGTGGAAGGGGTCAACAGTTCGCGCATCAACGAGGGCCTGGCCGGTGGCCCGGAAGGCAGCTTCAATGGTGCTGACTGGTCGACCTCGCGCCTGCGCAACTACCAGTTGGACGGCGAGGTCAGCTTCCCGACCACCCTCGGCGGCGCCGAGAACGTGTGGACGCTGGGCTTCGAATACCTCGACAGCCGGCTGACCGATCCGTATTCCATGAGCCAGTCGAGCAGCAGCGGTGGCGGCATTCCGGGCCTTTCGGCCGACCGCGCACGCGGCAAGTCCGATGCACAGACCACCGCCGTCTACGTGGAAGACAACATCTACCTGGGTGAGCGCTGGATCGTGACCCCGGGCCTGCGCTTCGACCATCACAGCCAGTTCGGCAACAACACCAGCCCGAGCCTCAACGCGCAGTTCCGGCTCAACAGTGATTGGGTGGTGAAGGGCGGCATCGCACGCGCGTTCAAGGCGCCGAACCTGTACCAGTCCAACCCGGACTATCTGTATTACACCCGTGGCAATGGCTGCCCGAACGCATTGCCGAGCCTGGGTGCCGGTTGCTACATGCAGGGCAATGCGGATCTGAAGGCAGAGACCAGTTTGAACAAGGAACTGGGCGTGGAGTGGGCACCGCAGAGCGGCTGGCAGGCCTCGTTGACCTACTTCCACAACGACTACAAGGACAAGATCCAGGCCGGTTACACCCAGATCGGCCTGACGGCCGACAGCAAGGGCCGCATCTTCCGCTGGGAGAACGCACCCAAGGCCATCGTGCAGGGGCTCGAGGGCAACCTGGTGATTCCGCTGCTGGGCGAGCAGGGCGACCGCCTGAAGTGGAGCAACAACTTCACCTACATGGTGGAGAACGAAAACAAGAGCACCGGCCAGCCGCTGTCGGTGATTCCCAAGTACACCGTCAACACCATGCTGGACTGGCAAGCCACCGAGCAGTTGTCGCTGCTGCTGACCGGCACCTTCTACGGCAAGCAGGAGCCGGCCACGGCCAACATCAACAACGATCCGCGCTGCACGGCCAACTGCGATGCGTCCACGGTGCTGCAGACCCGCGGCGCGTACAACGTCTGGGGCGTGAGCGCGCGCTACAAGGTGACCGATACGGTCAGCGTGGGCTTCGGCGTCAACAACCTGGCCGACAAGCGCCTGTTCCGCGAAGCCAACAGCAGTGATGCCGGTGCGGCGACGTACAACGAACCAGGCCGCGCGTACTGGGCCAGCCTGCGTTTCGGGTTCTGATCCGCTGCGCTCGCCAGGCATGGCCTGGCGCTACCGGAGGCGGGCATGTCACACCGGTAGTGCCGGGCCATGCCCGGCGGCATCGGCCGTGCAGGCCTGAAATGTTATAAACACCGTGATAGTTTCCCAACGCCCGCCGGCGTAGCCTGCCTCCATCGCAAAGGAGCTGTTGCCATGGGTCACGACCACGATCACCTGCCATCCGAGATCCGCCACGAGAAACCCTTGTGGTGGGCGCTCGGCCTGACCTCTACCTTCCTTGTCGTGGAGGTGGTCGGTGCGTTCTGGACCAACAGCCTGGCGCTGCTGTCCGATGCCGCGCACATGGCCACCGACACCCTGGCGCTGATGATCGCGCTGGTTGCCGTGCGGCTGAGCCGGCGTCCGCCGGATGCGCGCCGCACCTACGGCTATGCACGCCTTGAGGCACTGGGTGCGATGATCAACGGCGCCATGCTGTTCGTGGTCGCCGGCTACATCCTGTGGGAAGCCATCGGTCGCTTCCGCCAACCTCAGGAGATCGCCTCCACCGGCATGCTGGTGATCGCCGCGGCCGGGTTGGTGATCAACATGATTTCCATGCGCCTGCTGCAGGCCGGCAGCGGCGAGAGCCTCAACGTGAAGGGGGCCTACCTGGAAGTGTGGGCCGACATGCTCGGCTCGGTGGCGGTGATTGCCGGCGCGCTGCTGATCCAATGGACCGGTTGGAAGCCGATCGACCCGATCCTGGCTGTGCTGATCGGTCTGTGGGTGCTGCCACGCACGTATGTGCTGATGCGCGAAGCGGTAAACGTGTTGCTGGAAGGCGTGCCCAAGGGCATGGACGTGGCCAAGGTACGCGACCGCCTGTCCGACCATGACGCGGTGCTGGACGTGCATGACCTGCACGTATGGGCGCTGGCGTCCAGCACGCCGGCACTGACCGCACACATCGTGATGCGCGAAGGCGACGATGCCGATCGCCTTCGTCGCGAACTCGGTGATCGCCTGCACGATGATTTCGGCATCGAACACGTGACCCTGCAGATCGAGGCCGACCATTGCGGCGAAGCCTGTGGCCAGCCGTCAGCGGCCAAGGACGACGATCACGCCGGGCACGATCATGCAGCGACCGATGCGCAGGGCCATCGCGGTCACGTGCATCGCTGAGCGGGTGTGCCGGGCTGTGCCCGGCGTCACTGCTGCTCGTCGCGCCGCGAGGCCAGCCGATCCGCCAACCGGGTCGGCTCGGGCAGGCGATAGCCGCGCAGCGTGCGCTGCACCCAGGCCAGCGCGGTATCGGCGCTGACCCGATGTCCGCCGGCGACGAACAGCGGCTTGCAGCGCAGCTTGCTGCGCAGCACCCAGCCGAGCTGTTCGCTGCCATCCAGCAACGGCGTATGCGCGCCTGCCTCGGCGCCCGGCTCGATGAAGCGGCCAACCAGCTTCGACTTGGCCACGCCGACGCTCGGCAGGTCGGTCACCACGCCCAGGTGTGCGGCAATGCCCAGGCGGCGCGGATGGCTGATGCCGTGGCCATCGACGAACACCAGATCCGGTGTTCGCGGCAGCAGCGCCAATGCCGCCAGCAGCGCCGGCAGCTCGCGGAAGCTGAGCAGGCCTGGGATATAGGGCATGACGGTGGGGATGCGGGCGATTTCCTGCGCCACCGGCTGCAGGGTCTCCGCGTCGAGCAGTACCGCCGCCGCGCGGGTGATCGCGCCGTCTTCCTCGAAGCCGACATCCAGTCCGGCCAGCCAGCGCACGGTGGCGGGCAGCCGGTCCTGGCGCTGCACGCGGGTGGCCAGCTGCTTCTGCTGCTCGCGTGCGGCACTGACGCTGCCTTCCCAGCGCCCGGGGTCGATCACGGTATTCATCGGCTACAGGATGACATCCGCACCGCCACGGCGCGGTGAGCGGGCGCCGGGGCTACAATGGCCGCCTGCCTTTCCTCGCGTTGGAGACCCTGCAGTGACCCGTAAACTCGTACTGTTGCGCCATGGCCAGAGCCAGTGGAACCTGGACAACCGCTTCACCGGCTGGGTCGATGTCGACCTGACCGAGCAGGGGCGCCGGGAAGCGGCTGCCGCCGGCCGCCTGATGCGCGAGGAAGGCCTGCAGTTCGACGTCGCCCACACCTCCGTGCTCAAGCGCGCCATCCACACCCTGCAGGGTGCGCTGGCCGAGCTTGATCAGGATTGGCTGCCGGTGAACAAGTCCTGGCGCCTCAACGAGCGCCACTACGGCGGCCTGCAGGGCCTGGACAAGGCCGAGACCGCCGCCAAGCACGGCGAAGACCAGGTCAAGGTGTGGCGCCGTTCGTACGACATCCCGCCGCCGGCGATGGACCTGGAAGATCCGGGCCACCCGATCCATGACCGTCGCTACGCCGGCCTGGACCGCAACGCGCTGCCGGGCACCGAATCGCTGGCCACCACCCTGGACCGCGTGCTGCCGTACTGGCACGACGCCATCGCGCCGCAGCTGAAGGACGGCAAGACGGTGCTGGTCACCGCCCACGGCAATTCGCTGCGCGCGCTGTACAAGTACCTCAACAACGTGTCGCGCGAGGAAATCCTCGAGCTGAACATCCCGACCGGCATCCCGCTTCTGTTCGAGTTGAATGACGACCTCACCGTGAAGTCGTTCCGCTACCTGGGTGACCCGGAGGCGGCGCGCAAGGCCGCTGAAGCCGTGGCCAACCAGGGCAAGGCGAAGTAAGAACGAAGGGCCGGCGCACGCCGGCCTTCGCTTTTGTAGAGCCGAGCCCACGCTCGGCTGATGCATTGCCGACGTTTTCAGAAAGCAGCCGAGCATGGGCTCGGCTCTACAGGCGCACTCCTGTGACCTTTGGCCGGTCCCCACCATCGCTGCAGCGGCTACGCTGGACGATTCGCCGTTGGAGACACGCCATGAACGTCCGCAATCTGGTCCCGCTGGGCCTGACCATCGCCATCGCCGCCTCGCTCGCCGCCTGTGGCAAGAACGAGACCGCGCCCGCTGCCGACGCTGCCAAGCCGGCGTTCGACCAGTCGCAGATCAAGACCGCGCTGATCTCGCTCAACAGCGCCGATCTGGATCCTTCCATCGCTGCGTGCACCGACCTCAACGGCTTCGTCAACAGCAAGTGGCTGAAGGCCAACCCGGTGCCGGGCGACCAGACCACCTGGGGCAGCTTCGAGATCCTGCGTGAGCGCTCGCTGGAAGTGCAGCACGCGCTGGTGCAGCAGGCCGCCGCCAGCCAGGCCAAGGCCGGCTCGGTGGAAGCCAAGATCGGCGACATCTGGAAGACCGGCAACGACGAAGCGAAGATCGAGGCCGCCGGCCTGGCGCCGCTGCAGCCGACGCTGGACAAGATCACCGCGCTGAACGACACCGCCGCCATCACCCAGTACCTGCGCGACAGCCAGGCGCAGGGCCAGGGCGTGCTGTTCTCGCTGTTCGCCAATGCCGACTACAAGGATTCGGCGAACGTCATCGCCTACGTCGGCCAGGGCGGCCTCGGCCTGCCGGAGAAGGGCTATTACTTCGACGAGTCGCAGGCCAAGATCCGCGACGCCTACGTGGCCTATATCGCACAGGTGCTGACGCTGTCCGGCGTGGACGCCGCGCAGGCTGCCGAACAGGCCAAGGCGGTGATGGCGTTCGAGACCCGCCTGGCCAAGGCCTCGATGTCGCGCATCGAGATGCGTGACCCGGCCAAGCGCTACAACCCGCTCAGCGCCGCCGACGCGGACAAGCTGACCCCGAACTTCAGCTGGACCGCGCTGTTCGACACCCTGAAGGTGCCGGCCGCACAGAAGTTCTCGCTGGCCCAGCCGGGCTTCTTCAGCGAGATGGACAAGATGCTGGCCGACGTGCCGGCCGCCACCTGGCAGTCCTACCTGCGCTTCCACACCATCGATGATGCCTCGCCGTACCTGAGCAGCCAGTTCGAGAAGGCCAACTTCGAGTTCTATGGCAAGACCCTGCGCGGCCAGCAGGAAATGCAGCCGCGCTGGAAGCGCGTGCTGGAGTCGGTCAATGGTGGCATGGGCGAAGCGCTCGGCCAGCTGTATGTCGATGCAGTGTTCCCGGCCGAATCCAAGGTGGCCATGCAGCACCTGGTGCAGAACCTGTCGGTGGCGCTGAAGGCGCGCCTGGAGCAGCTGCCGTGGATGGGCGAAGAAACCAAGAAGAAGGCGCTGGAGAAGTGGGCCAGCTTCACTCCGAAGATCGGTTACCCGGACAAGTGGCGCGAGTGGACGGGCCTGCAGACCAACGGTGACAGCTACCTGGGCAACATGCAGGCCGCGCGCGCGTTCAACTACCGCTACATGCTGGACAAGGTCGGCAAGCCGGTGGACAAGACCGAGTGGGGCATGACCCCGCAGACGGTCAATGCCTACTACAACGCCACCAAGAACGAGATCGTGTTCCCGGCGGCGATCCTGCAGGCGCCGTTCTTCGACGCCAAGGCCGATCCGGCGCTGAACTACGGTGGCATCGGTGCGGTCATCGGCCACGAGATGATGCACGGCTACGATGACTCGGGCAGCCAGTTCGCCGCCAACGGCAACTTCGACAACTGGTGGACCGACAGCGACCGCAAGGCCTTCACCGAGCGCACCGATCAGCTGGTCGCACAGTTCGACGGCTACGAGTCGGTGCCGGGCGTGTTCGTGAAGGGCAAGCTGACGCTGGGCGAGAACATCGGTGATCTGGGTGGCCTGACCGTTGCCTACGATGCACTGCAGATGGCGCTGAAGGAGAATCCGAAGGCGAACGTCGAAGTCGACGGCCACAGCCAGGACCAGCGCTTCTTCATGAACTGGGCCACCGTGTGGCGTCGCAATTTCACCGACGGTGAGCTGCGCGTGCGCCTGAACACCGATCCGCACGCACCGGCGAACTTCCGTGCCAACGGTGCGCCGTCGAACATGCCGTCCTATGCCGCTGCGTTCCAGTGCAAGGCCGGTGATGCGATGGTGCGCGCAGACGACAAGCGCGTGGTGATCTGGTAACCGATTGCCCGCAACGTGCAAAGCAGAAGGCCCGGCGCAAGCCGGGCCTTTTCATTGGCAACCACTACAACCGGCTGAGGCTCAGCCCGGGCATTTCAGGTACTGCGACAACGTCGCCTGCCACGCGCTGGCCGGGTCGAAGCCTGGCACCAGACCGCCACCCGTGCCGGTGAAGTTGGACATGCCATGGGCCAGCATGTAGGTGGGGGTATACGAGGGCGGCCCCACGCGCTTGCTGAAGGTGCAGATGCCAGCGACATAGGCGGGTGCCTTGTCGGGGGTCAGCTGCGCCTTCAATGCGCTGTCGAAGCGGCCGAGATTGTCCTCGCCCATGGCCGAACCCGCCATCGACTTCAGCGCGTTGTAGGCACTGTGTCCGGTCTCGTCAGCGACCCGCTGGCGATCGAAATGGGCGAATACGCCGGCGATGTTGTAGAGATCGATGGCGTCCTGCATGCGCCCATCCTGCACGCAGCGGGGCAGGGCGTTCATCAGGGCGGCGGGCGAGGTGCCGGCGGTGATCTGGCTGCGCGACAGGCAGGCGGCAGCGGGCGCGTTGCTCTCTTGCTGGGCCTGCGCGAACGGCGCCAGGGCCAACAGCAACAGTCCCAGCGGTGCGGCGATGCGGGTGTTTCCTTTCATGGGTGGTACTCCTCGTAAGCAGGCGACCGTCTTTGGCCGACCATCAGCTTGCGAGGATTGCCGTGGCTGCGCAAGCAAGGCGCAGCCCAGCATGTGAATGCTCAGGCCAGCGCCGGCTCGTGCTTGAGCATGCCGTGGAAACGCTGCAGCACGTATGGATCGATCAGGCCACCGGCCTGCTCATCGAGTATCCGCAGCACCGTCTCATGCTCCATCGCCGCGCGATAGGGGCGTGCACTGGTCATCGCATCATAGGCATCGACGATGGTGACGATGCGTGCGCCCAGCGGGATGTTCTCGCCCTGCAGGCCATCGGGATAGCCGCTGCCGTCGAACGCTTCATGGTGGGCGCGGATCAGGCGCGCGACCGGCGCCGCATCGCTGCGACCAGTGGCCAGGAAGATATGTTCGCCACGTACCGGATGCTCGCGCATGATCGCGCGCTCCTCATCGCTGTGCCGGCGTGGGCTCAGCAGTACGTCGTCGGGAATGCCGATCTTGCCGATATCGTGGAAGCGTGCGGCCAGGGCGACCTGCGCGCAGGCTTCCTCATCCAGGTCGCAATGCAGGGCAAGGTGCTGCGCAAGAAGGCCCACGCGGTCGCAGTGGTGGCGGGTATAGGCATCACGCATCTGCAGCGACATCGACAGGGCGTCGATCAGGCAGGCCTGCGCGTGCAGGAGGTCGGGAGGTCTGGGCAGGGGCATCGGAACTGGCGGCGCGGCGAAGCCGCGCAGGAAACGGAAAGGCCCGCAAGAGCGGGCCGGGGCGGCGCATAGGGTACCCGCATCGGTGTTGCGCGGGGCGCATCGACGGTATCGCGTGGGGCCGTGCGTTCAGTCGTGTACAGCGTGTCATCGCCCCGGCCGCATCGGCAACCGGGGCGGCGTGGCTCAGCCGGTGGTCTGCAGGTGGATGCGATGGGCTTTGGCGAAGGCATCCTGCGCGTCGCTCAGGGTCTGCATGTCTTCGTCCATTTTGGTCACGGCTTCATCCAGCGTCTGCAGCAGCGGGGTGACCTGTTCTTCGCTGTAGCCATCGGGCAGGGCAGCCAGCTGTTCCATCACCGCGAACATCTGTTCGGTGCTCTTCAGGGAGTCGAGCAGGTTCTGGTGCAGTGCATCGGCGTCCTTGCCATGGGTGAACTGCTGGACGAAGACCAGCCGGTCGGCGATCTCCTTGTGCGCGTTCTTCAGGCCGAAGCGATGCTGCTGCATGCTCTTGCCATCCTGCAGCGACGCATGGAAGGACTCGCCGTTCGGGCCGTTGGTCCATTGCTCGACCATGCTGACCGTGCCGTTCCAGCTGGCGACATTCTCAAGCAGGTAATCACGGTTGCTCATGCCGTTGTGGCAGGCGGCCAGCAGGCCCAGGCTGGTGGCGAGCAGAAGGGGGGCGAAACGATTCACGGCAACACTCCTTGTCGCGGGCGCAGTAAACGGAAAGGGCACCGGTCTGCCGCCCGCGGCGGACCGGCGCCTTGGAGATCGATCAGCGCAGGGCCAGGGTCAGCAGCAGCGCCCGTGCGGCATTGAAGCGGTCTTCGGGCAGCGGCAGCGGATGCTTGACGCGCAGCTTGTCCGGACCGTCCATGGCATAGAGGTTCGGTTGTTTCTGGATCAGCTGGATCACCGCCATCGGGTCGATGTTCGGCTTGGATTCGAACACGATGCGGCCACCATTCTCGCCCAGGTCCAGCTTGCGGATGCCCAGCGTGCTGGCCTGCAGCTTCAGCTCGGCGATGGCGAACAGGTTCTTGGCCGCATCCGGCAGCAGGCCGAAGCGGTCGATCATCTCCACCTGCAGCTCGCGGAGCGCATCGCTGTCGCGCGCGCTGGAAATGCGCTTGTACAACGTCAGGCGGGTGTGCACGTCCGGCAGGTAGTCGTCCGGAATCAGCGCCGGCACATGCAGTTCGACCTCGGCGCCACGCGCTTCTTCGCCGGCATCGATGTCGGGCAGATGGCCCTGCTTGATGCTGCGCACGGCACGTTCCAGCAGCTCGGTATACAGGCTGAAGCCCACCTCGGCCATCTGCCCGCTCTGGTCCTCGCCCAGCAGTTCACCGGCACCGCGGATTTCCAGATCGTGCGTGGCCAGGGTGAAGCCGGCGCCCAGTTCGTCCATTGAGGCGATCGCTTCCAGGCGCTTTTCCGCGTCGGGCGTGATCGAGCGACGGTCCGGTACAACCAGGTACGCATAGGCGCGGTGGTGCGAACGACCGACGCGGCCACGCAGCTGATGCAGCTGGGCCAGGCCGAAGCGGTCGGCACGGTTGATGATGATGGTGTTGGCGTTGGGGATGTCGATGCCCGATTCGATGATCGTGGTCGACAGCAGCACGTTGAAGCGCTGCTTCTGGAAGTCCAGCATCACCTTTTCCAGCTCGCGCTCGGGCATCTGCCCATGGGCGATGCCGATGCGCGCTTCGGGCACCAGCTCGGACAGCTCGCGTTGCATGCGGCCGATGCTTTCCACGTCGTTGTGCAGGAAATACAGCTGGCCACCGCGTGCCAGCTCGCGCTGGAAGGCTTCGCGCAGCAGCGCGTTGTCCCACTGGGTGATGAAGGTCTGCACCGCCAGCCGGTTCGGCGGCGGGGTGGCGATGATCGACAGGTCGCGCAGGCCGGCCATGGCCATGTTCAACGTACGCGGGATCGGCGTGGCGGTCAGGGTCAGCAGGTGCACGTTGGCGCGCAGTGCCTTCAGCGCCTCCTTCTGGCGCACGCCGAAGCGCTGCTCCTCGTCGACGACGACCATGCCCAGATCCTTGAACTTCACGTCCGGCTGCAGCAGGCGATGGGTGCCGACGATGACGTCGATGGTGCCGGCGGCGACCTTCTCCAGCTCGGCCTTGATCTCCTTGGTGCTCTTGAAGCGCGACAGCACTTCGACCTTCATCGGATAGTCGGCGAAGCGGTCGCGGAAATTGCGGTAATGCTGTTCGGCCAGCAGCGTGGTCGGCACCAGCACCGCCACCTGCTTGCCAGCGCTGGCGGCAGCGAACGCGGCACGCACCGCGACTTCGGTCTTGCCGAAGCCCACATCGCCACAGACCACGCGGTCCATCGGCTGGCTGCTGGCCAGGTCACGCAGGGTGGCGTCGATGGCGGCCAGCTGGTCCGGGGTTTCCTCGAACGGGAAACCGGCGGCGAACGGCTCGTACATCGCGCGGTCCACCTGCAGTGCCAGTCCGGCACGCGCCTGGCGGCGGGCCTGGATCTCCAGCAGCTCGGCGGCCACATCGCGCACTTTTTCGGCAGCCTTGCGCTTGGCCTTGCTCCACTGCTCGCCACCCAGCGAATGCAGGGGTGCGGTCTCGGCCGAGGCGCCGGAATAGCGGCTGATAAGGTGCAGCTGCGCGACCGGCACGTACAGCCGGTCGCCCTTGGCATATTCGATTTCCAGGAATTCGCCGGGCATGCCGCCGACGTCCATCGCGATCAGTCCGCGATAGCGGCCGACACCATGGTCCTCGTGCACGATCGGCGCGCCTTCGGTCAGCTCGCCGAGATCGCGGATGATCGCTTCCGGCTCACGTCCGGCGCGGCGCGTGCGGCGTGTGCTGCCGGCGCGCTCGGGGAACAGCTGGCGTTCGGTCAGCACCGCGATGTGCGGCGCATCCAATGCGAAGCCGTCTTCCAGCGGCGCCACGGCAATGGCGAAGCGTTCGTCGCTGGCCAGGAAGGACAGCAGGTCGGCCACCACCGGCGGCTTCAGCTCGGCCGCCTGCAGCACTTCCAGCAGGGCCTCACGGCGGCCGGGTGAATCGGCGGCAATCAGCACACGGCCAGGGTAATGGCCGAGGAAGGATTTCAGTGCGTCACCGGCCGGTGCCTCGCGTGCGGCCACCGGCAGCGGCGGCAACGGCTGGTCGCCCAGCGCATGCGCCTCGGCAATGCGCGCGTGATCGGCAGCCCATACCTCGATGCGCGGTGCGTCGTTCAGCCGCTCGCGCAGCAGGTCCGGCGACAGGTACAGCGCCGACGGTGGCAGCAGCGGCCGTTCAACATCATGGCGGCGTTGCTCGTAGCGCTCGCCGGTCTGCGTCCAGAAGGTCTCTGCCGCTTCAGCGGCACCGACGCAGACCACCGGCAGGCTGCCGGCAGGCAGGTAGTCGAACAGGGTGGCGGTGCGCTCGAAGAACAGCGGCAGGTAGTACTCGATGCCAGCCGGCGCCAGGCCCGATTTCAGATCCTGGTACAGCGAACTGCGACGGGTATCGACGTCGAAGCGCTCGCGCAGGGTGGCCAGCACCCGCGCGATGCTGGCGTCGTCCATCGGCACTTCGCGACCGGGCAGCATGTGCACCGCCTCGACCTTGTCCAGCGAGCGCTGGCTTTCCGGATCGAATGCACGGATCGAATCGATGTCTTCGTCCAGCAGCTCCACCCGCAGCGGCTCGTCGGCGCCCATCGGGTAGACGTCAAGCAGGCCACCGCGCACGGCGAAGTCACCCGGGTCCATCACCTGCGGCACGTTGCGGTAACCGGCGCTTTCGAGGCGACGCTTCTCCGCTTCCAGGTCCAGGCGCTGGCCGACTTCAAGGTTGAAGCTGCCGCCGATGACGTAGCTGCGGGGTGCCAGCTGCTGCAGAAGGGTCTGCACCGGTACCACCACCAGGCCACGCTTCAGCGTGGGCAGGCGGTGCAGGGCCGACAGGCGCTGCGAAATGATGTCCGGGTGCGGGCTGAAGCGGTCGTAGGGCAGCGTTTCCCAGTCCGGGAACGCCACCACCGGCAGGCTCGGGTCGCCTCCCAGCAGGGTATGCAGATCCGCTTCGATCTGGTTGGCACCGTGGTTGTCACGGGCCACCACCAGTACCGGGGCATCATGCGTGCGCGCTGCCTGGGCCAGATACCAGGCCAGGGCAGTGGGCGAGGCGGGGGCGCGCCACCAGGCGCGGAGCTGGCCGGCACGTGGCAACGGCGGGGCGGGGAATGGAGTACGCGACATGAACCGCGGATTTTAGCAGAAGCCCCCGCCGGGCCCATGATCGTTACGTGACCGGGGTAGCGCCGGGCCATGCCCGGCGAGCGCAGCGGTCGGATCAACATCGCCGGGCATGGCCCGGCGCTACCGTCAGTTGTCCAGTTCCAACACCATCCGCACCAGGCCTTCGGCCCCGTTCGGGTGTGGTACCGGCTTGAAGCCCAGCGAGGCGGCCAGCTGCTTCATCGGCTCGTTCTCGGCGGCAACATCGCCGTACAGGCGGTCCAGATACTTGCCGCGGCCCCATTTCACCAGCTTGCGCATCAGCTGGCGGCCCAGGCCCTGGCCGATCAGGAACCGGCTGATCAGGATCGCGTACTCGGCTTCACGGGTACCGGGGATGATCGAGGCACGGGCCACCGCGCCGACCACGGCCTCACCGGCCGGCAGCGACTCGGCGGCGACCAGGGTGATCTCGGTCTTCGGATTGGGGTGGGTCAGGCGCTGGGTGGTTTCCGGCGACAGCTCGGTCACCGACTGCAGGAAGCGGTCGCGGATTTCTTCCGGCCCGAACAGGCTGAAGGCGGCCTGCAGCGGCGCGCCATCTTCCGGGCGGATGGGGCGGATCAGCAGCTCGTGGCCGCTGGGAGCCTTGAAGATCTCATGCCAGGGCGGCATGCGGTTGCGAGTGGCCATACCGGGTGATTCCTTGGTGGTCCATCGATTGTGTCATCACCGGGGCTGCATTCCGTGAACGAAAGGCTCACGGTCGTACAGCCTCGTGAAGGCCCTTATTCGGCCGTCTTCAGCCAGTCCAGGCGGGTGCTGGCACCGGGTTCGCCCAGATGCTGGCGCAGCGCCGGCAGGGCCGGGCCGACCACGCGGTCGAACTGCCAGGGTGCATTGAGCACCAGCATGCCACTGCCGTTGAGGCGCAGCGGCGAGTCGTCCGGGCGCACCAGGAACTCGATGGTCACGGCCGACTTCACCGGCAGTGCGGCGGCCTTGCGCAGGAAATGCAGGATGGTGCGGCGCTGCTTGATCGGGAACCAGACCGCACAGGTGGCCTGCGGCCAGCGCGCCAGGGTCTCGGCCAGCGCAGCGAGGACCGCCTGGTACTCGGCGTCCTGGGCCTCATAGGGCGGGTCGATCAGGACCAGGCCGCGGCCGATCTTGGCGCCGTTGGCCTTGGGCGGCAGCAGCGAACGCAGCAGCGCGTAGCCGTCACCGGGGTGTACGCCGACGCGGCTGTCATGGGCGAACAGGGTCTTCAGCGAGGCGGCTTCGTCCTCCTGCAGCTCGCACACCGCCATGCGGTCCTGCGGGCGCATGGCCTGCGCGCTCAGCAGCGGCGAGCCTGGGTAGGAGATCATCGCGCCGACCGGATTGTCGGCCTGTACCGCCTTCAGGTAGCGCTCGACCACCTCCGGCAGTTTGGGCTGGGCCATCAGCCGCATGACCCCGGATTCGGCCTCAAGGGTCTTGCGGCTTTCTTCGCTGGCCAGCAGGTAGCGGCCGGCACCGCCGTGGGTGTCGAGCACGAAGAACGGGCTGTCCTTGCGCTTGAAGCTGTCGATCAGGGCCAGCTGCACGATGTGCTTGAGGACATCGGCGTGGTTGCCGGCGTGGAAGGCGTGGCGATAGTTCATGGGCGGCAGTGTACGGGGCAAGGGCCGCAGCGGCTATGCTGCGCGCCATGACAGCGCCTGTTACCCATGTCCTGGTGGTCGAAGACGAAGCGGCCATCGCCGAAACCGTGCTCTATGCGCTGCGCAGCGAAGGCTATGCCGCCAGCCATTGCCTGCTGGGCGGGCTGGCCCTGCAGCAGCTGCAGGCCGGCGATATCGATCTGGTAGTGCTGGATGTCGGCCTGCCGGACCTCAGTGGTTTCGAGGTCTGCCGCCGGCTGCGGACCCTGCCAGGGCCCGTGGCGCAGGTGCCGGTGATCTTCCTGACCGCGCGCAACGACGAACTCGACCGCGTGCTGGGCCTGGAACTGGGGGCCGACGACTACATGGCCAAGCCGTTCTCGCCGCGCGAGCTGGTGGCGCGGGTACGTGCCCGCCTGCGGCGTGCCACGCCCGCGCCGGCGGCCCCGGGCGCCGAGACCGGCTGGCAGAAACACGGCGCCTTCGCCATTGATCGCGATGGCCGCCGCATCCGCTACCAGGGCCATGCGCTGGACCTGACCCGCTATGAATATGCGTTGCTGGAAGCGCTGCTGCAGCGCCCCGGCGCGATCCTCAGCCGCGCCCAGCTGATGGACCGTGGCTGGGACAGCGCCGCCGACAGCGCTGACCGCACCGTCGACACCCACGTCAAGACGCTGCGCGCCAAGCTGCGTGCGGCCGGTGCCAGCGGTGAGCCGATCCGCACCCATCGCGGCCTCGGCTACGCCCTGGAGGTCTGACGCGTGCGTCTGGTCCTGAAACTGTTCCTGGGCTTCTTCCTGATCGTGGGCATCGCTGCGTTCTTCGTGATGCGCGTGTTCGTCAACGAAGTGAAGCCGGGCGTGCGCCAGGCGATGGAATCGACCCTGGTGGATGCGGCCAATGTGTTGGCCGAGATGGCCGCCGCCGACGTCAAGGCCGGCACCATCCGCAACGGCAGCTTCACCCGCAGCCTGGCCAAGGCCCGGCAGCGCGACCTGAAGGCCATGGTCTGGCGCTTCCCCAAGCGTGCGCTGGACTACCGGGTGACGATCACCGACGCCAAGGGCATCGTGATCTACGACTCGTTGGGCCGCGACGTGGGGCGCGACAATTCGCGCTGGAACGATGTCTATCGCACGCTGCGCGGCGAGTACGGCGCGCGCTCCAGCCCGGAAACACCGGGCGATGACAGCAACACGGTGATGCACGTGGCCGCGCCGGTGTACGACCCGGTCGATGGCAATACCCTGATCGGCGTGCTCAGCCTGGCCCAGCCCAACCGCAGCATCGATCCGTTCATTGCCGCCAGCCAGCGCGCCATCATCGAACGCGGCGCGTGGCTGATCGGCCTGTCGGCGCTGGTGGGTGTGCTGGTGACGATGTGGCTGACCAACGGCCTGGGCCAGCTCAGCCGCTATGCGCGGGCAGTCAGCGCCGGTGAGCCGGTGCCTCCGCCGAAGCGCCGCAACGATGAAATCGGCGAGCTTGGCCAGGCACTGGAGACGATGCGACGCAAGCTGGAAGGCAAAGCGTACGTCGAACAGTACGTGCAATCGCTGACCCACGAGATGAAGAGTCCGTTGGCGGCGATCCGCGGTGCGGCCGAACTGCTGCAGGAGCCGATGGCCGACGCCGACCGCGCGCATTTCGCACGCAGCATCGTCGACCAGCAGGAGCGGCTGACCGAAACCATCGACAAGCTGTTGGCGCTGGCCGAGGTCGAGCAGCACGGCTGGTTGCAGACCCGTGATCCGATTGCCTTGCCCGCGCTGCTGCAGGAAGCCGCAACGGCAGCGCAGGTACGCGCGCAGGCCGCCGGTGTCGAGCTGCATATCGAGCAGGTGCCCGACCTGCGCGTGCAGGGCGATGGCTATCTGCTGCGGCAAGCCCTGCACAACCTGATCGACAACGCCATTGCGTTCTCGCCGCCCGGGGCACAGGTGCAGCTGGATGCACAGCTGGACGGGCAGGGCGTACGCCTGCAGGTTGCCGACCGTGGCGCGGGCATTCCCGATTACGCGCGCGAGCGCGTGTTTGAACGCTTCTATTCGCTGGCCCGACCCGGCACCGGCCGCCGCAGTTCCGGCCTCGGCCTGCCCTTCGTGCAGGAAGTCGCGCGCCTGCATGACGGCCGCGCCAGCCTGCAGCCGCGCGAAGCAGGCGGCACCGTGGCCAGCCTGTGGCTGCCGCTGGCGATACCAGGGCAGCGTCCGCGGCGCTGACTTCACACTCGCTTCAAATTCGCCACAAACCCTGCTCACCGCAGCGATCCATCCTGCAGTCCTCTCCAACGAGGACGGACGATGAAATCCCTGAAGATGCTGCTGCGGTTCGCCATTGTCGGCGGCCTGATCCTGCTGCTGCTGATCCCGCTGTTCCTGATCCGCAGCGTCATCACCGAGCGCAGCGCCTATCGCGAAGAGGCCTATTCGCGGGTGGCCGAAAGCCGTGCCGGTACCCAGCGCGTGGTCGGGCCGGTGCGCGTGGTGCCGTGGTCCAAGCGCGAGCTTGTGGAAGTGGTCGATGCGCAGGGCAACAAGAAGACCGAGCTGCAGACCACCCAGGGCTACTGGTTGCAGCCGCCGGCCACCCTGCAGATCAGCGGCGAGCTGCTGCCAAGCCAGCGTTCGGTCGGCCTGTTCAAGGTGCCGGTGTACAGCTGGAATGGCCAGCTCAAGGCGACCTTCAGCGAGGATGACTACCCGGAGCACCATGGCACGACCTATGGCGAGGCGTACATCGCGCTGGGTGTGTCCGACGCGCGCGGCCTGGTCGGTACGCCGAATCTTCGGGTTGATGGGCAGCAGGTCAAGCTGCTGCCGGGCGTGGCCGGCGCTTCCGCACTGGGCCGTGGGCTGCATGCACCGATCGCCGGCGTCGCCCGCAGCGGAGGCACCCTGGCGGCCAGCAGCGTGGAACTGGAGCTGCAGCTCGATGGCAGCCGCTCGCTGTCGGTGGTGCCGGTGGGCGATGACAACCAGATCGCGCTGCGTTCCAGCTGGCCGCACCCGTCGTTTGCCGGTGCGTTCCTGCCGAACGAGCGGCGTGTGGATGCGCAGGGCTTCGATGCACGCTGGGCCGTGTCCTCGCTGGCATCGGACGCACAGCAGCGACTGCGCGAGGGCGATGACCTGGACGCGCAGGCGGTGCAGGTTTCGCTGGTCGACCCGGTCGATACCTATACCCAGGCCGATCGCGCTTCCAAGTACGGCGTGCTGTTCGTGGTGCTGACGTTCGTTGGTTTCATCCTGTTCGAGCTGATCAAGTCGCTGCGCATCCATCCGCTGCAGTACCTGATGGTCGGCCTGGCGCTGGCGATCTTCTTCCTGCTGCTGATCAGCCTGTCCGAGCACATCGCCTTCTGGCAGGCCTACCTGGTCTCCGCGCTGGCCTGTATCGGCCTGCAGGCGGTGTACCTGGCCAATGTGCTGGGGCACTGGAAGCGGGGCCTGGGCTTCGCCGCGATGCTGACGGTGCTGTACGGCGCGCTGTATGGGCTGCTGGTGTCGGAAAACAATGCGCTGCTGATGGGCTCGCTGCTGCTGTTCGTGATCCTCGCGCTGGCGATGTGGGTGACCCGTCGGGTCGACTGGTACGCCCTGGCCGAGCAGAAGTAAGGAGCACGCCATGGGTTGGCGCCAAGGATTGCAGCAACGGGCACGACAGGGCATTCCCGCCCTGCTGGAAGTGGATGCGCTGCTGCAGGCGCATGGCGTTTTGGCGGCGTTGCCGGGGGCACGGATCGCGCCCGGCCTGGTCCGCTTCCAGCTGGCCGCCATCACCTGCGAGGGACTGCAGCGGCGTGGGCTGGACTGGCTGCGGGAGGCGCGGCACGGACGCGGCGCGCTCGCGGGCAAGGTGCCCCGTTACCGGCCATGGAAGGCCGGGGCGGCGGCATTGTCGGAGATCGGCATCGACGGGCTGCCTGCGGAGTGGCCGGAACACGCCACCGTGTTCGGCTGCAGCAGCATCGACCAGCGGCATTGGCTGCTGCTGTTGCCGGAGCGCGCGCAGCTGTGGCTGGGGTGGAAGGGGTGACAGCCGCTCCATGCCCCATCCACGCATGGCGTGGATCTACCAGATGCCCATGACCGATGGGACGGGGGCCCGGCGCCCTGGCTGGCTAGACTCGACCGGTTGATGATCGAGCCGAAGGGCAGGGGTGCGATGTGCTGAAGTGGGGCGTGCTGGCAGTAGCGCTGGCGATGGGTGGCAATGCGGTGGCGCAGCAGCGCGAGCCGGTGGACCTGGACATGGTCGGCAAGATCCGCCAGCAGGCGTTCCACAAATCGCAGGTGATGGACACCTTCAGCTACCTCACCGAACGCATCGGGCCGCGCCTGACCAATTCGCCGGCGATGGGCCGCGCCAACGCCTGGACCCGCGGCAAGTTCAGCGAATGGAAGCTGGACAATGTCCACGACGAAGCCTTCGACGAATTCGGCCGTGGCTGGGAATTCACCTCGGCCAGTGTGGAGATGCTGGGCGATCGCGTGCAGCCGCTGCATGCCCTGCCCAAGGCGTGGACGCCGGGCACCAGGGGCCCGGTCGAGGGCGAACTGCTGCAGGTGGACATCAAGAAGCCTGAGGACATCGAGAGATATCGCGGCAAGCTGCGGGGTAAGATCCTGCTGCTTGGCGAAGCACGCGAATACAAGCGTGGAACCGATGCCGATTCGCACCGGCACGACGCCACCTCGCTGGAAGGCCTGCAGGAGTTCACCCTGCCCAAGGACAAGGACGTGGCGGCCGACCGCGCCAAGCGGGTCAAGGAATACCAGGAGAAGCAGGCGCTGGCGGCGAAGGTCAACGCGTTCTTCGTCGAAGAAGGCGCGCTGGCCTCGATCAGCATCAGCAGCTGGGACAACGGCATCATCCGCGTGGCCGGTGGTGGCTCGCGCAAAGCCGGCGAGTCGGTCGGCATTCCCGAACTGGCGATGATCGCCGAGCACTTCAATCCGCTGGTGCGCGCGCTGGAAGCCAAGCAGAGCGTGCGCCTGCGCGTGGATGTGGCCGCTCGCTTCACCGATGAAGCGGACCAGCCCGGCTACAACACGCTGGCCGAGATCCGTGGCAGCAGCAGGCCCGACGAAGTGGTGATGATCGGCGCGCACCTGGATTCCTGGCACAGCGGCACCGGCGCAGCCGACAACGCGGCCGGCGTGGCGGTGATGATGGAGGCCATGCGCATCCTCAAGGCCAGCGGCGCCAAGCCCAAGCGCACCATCCGGGTTGCGCTGTGGAGTGGCGAGGAGCAGGGGCTGATCGGTTCGCAGGCATACGTGGCCAAGCACTTCGGTCGATTCCCCGAGCCGACCGACCCGGCGCAGAAGGCGCTGCCAGCCTCGCTGCGCGAACCGACCGGTGCCCTGCAGAAGACCCGTGACTACGGCAAGTTCCAGGTCTACTTCAACATGGACAACGGCTCGGGCCGTTTCCGTGGCATCTACGCACAGGAAAACCTGGCGGCCATGCCGATCTTCGAAGCCTGGCTGGCCCCGTTCCATGACGTGGGCGCGACCACCGTGGCCACCCGCAACACCGGCAGCACCGACCACATCAGCTTCGACCGCATCGGCCTGCCGGGCTTCCAGTTCATCCAGGACAAGCTGGACTATTTCAGCAACGTCCACCACAGCCACCTGGACACTTGGGACCACGCGGAACCGGAAGACCTGAAGCAGGCCGCTGCCATCGTTGCCTCCTTCGCCTACCACGCCGCCATGCGCGAGCAGCCCTTCCCGCGCAAGCCCGAGCCCTGAAAAGGGGACGGAGGGGATTAAGTCGCATTTCCCCTCCGTTGCCCGCGCATCCCCGCAGGAGCGGGGGAATAGCGACTTAATCCCCTCCGTCCCCTTTTTCCGCAGGGGGCGGAGGGCTGGTAAAATCGGGGGATACCCGTTCCTCGAGCCCTCCATGACCTGCCGCACCCGCTTCGCCCCCAGTCCCACCGGCTACCTGCATATCGGTGGCGCCCGCACCGCGCTGTACTGCTGGCTGGAGGCCCGCCATCGTGGCGGCGAGTTCGTGCTGCGCATCGAGGACACCGACCGTGAACGCAGCACCCAGGGCGCGATCGACGCCATCCTGGAGGCGATGGAGTGGCTGGGCCTGGACTACGACGAAGGTCCGTTCTACCAGACCGAGCGCGTCGCCCGGTACAAGGAAGTGGCCGAGCAGCTGATCGCCGACGGCAAGGCGTACTACGCCTATGAAACCCGCGAAGAGCTGGATGCCATGCGCGAGGCCGCGATGGCCAAGCAGGAAAAGCCGCGCTACAACGGCGCCGCGCGCGAGCAGGGGCTGCCGTACCGGGACGACCCGAACCGCGTCATCCGCTTCAAGAATCCGCTTGAAGGTACGGTGGTGTTCGATGATCTGATCAAGGGCCGCATCGAGATCGCCAACAGCGAACTGGATGACATGGTCATCTTCCGTCCGGACGGCTACCCCACCTACAACTTCGCGGTGGTGGTGGACGACTGGGACATGAAGATCTCCGAAGTCATCCGTGGCGACGACCACATCAACAACACCCCGCGCCAGATCAACCTGTACGAAGGCATCGGCGCGCCGGTGCCGAAGTTCGGCCACATGCCGATGATCCTGGACGAGCAGGGTGCCAAGCTGTCCAAGCGCACCGGCGCGGCCGACGTGATGCAGTACAAGGACGCCGGTTACCTGCCCGACGCGCTGCTGAGCTACCTGGCCCGGCTGGGCTGGTCGCATGGCGACCAGGAACTGTTCAGCCGCCAGGAGCTGATCGACCTGTTCGACGTGAAGGACTGCAATTCCAAAGCCTCGCGCCTGGACATGGCCAAGCTGGGCTGGGTCAACCAGCACTTCCTGAAGACCGAGGAACCGGCCGCGATCGCGCCGCACCTGGTCTACCAGCTGCAGAAGCTGGGCCTGGACGTGGGCGCTGGCCCGGCGCCGGTGGACGTGGTGATCGCCCTGCGCGAGCGCGTGCAGACCCTGAAGGAAATGGCCGAGAAGGCCGTGGTCTGGTACCAGCCGCTGAACGAGTACGATGAAGCGGCCGTGGCCAAGCACTTCAAGGCCGGTGCGGAACTGCCGCTGGGCAAGGCCCGCGAGCTGCTGGCAGCCCTGCCGGAGTGGACCGCCGAGGCTGTTGGCGTGGCCCTGCACGATGCAGCTGCGGCGCTGGAAATGGGCATGGGCAAGGTCGCCCAGCCGCTGCGCGTGGCCATCACCGGCACCCAGGTCAGCCCTGACATTTCCCATACCGTGTACCTGGCTGGCCGCGAGCAGGCCTTGAAACGCATCGATGTGGCCATCACCAAGGTAGCAACGGCCTGAGCCCACCGGCCCACGCCCGAACTGGAGAACGCGCATGTCCGCCAAAACCGCCTGTACGGCCCCGCACCATCATGTCCACGACGCTTCGGATTTCGTGGCGGTGGTCGAGCGTGTCTCGCGTGAGCGCGGGCTGCGCCTGACCCCGATCCGCGCCAACGTGCTCAAGCTCATCGCCGAGGCCGGCAAGCCGGTCAAGGCCTACGAGTTGCTGGAGTGGGTTCGCAACGGCAAGGGTGTGGGCGCTGATGCCCCGCCTACCGTGTACCGCGCGCTGGATTTCCTGATGGCCAATGGCTTCGTGCACAAGCTGGAATCGGTCAATGCCTTCGTGGCCTGCCACCATCCCAGCAGTGCGGCCCATTCGGTGCCGTTCCTGATCTGCAACAGCTGCCACAGCGCAGTGGAACTGGAAGACCGCGAGATCGTGACCCAGCTGGAGAAGCGGGCCAAGGAACTGGGCTTCCAGCCGCAGGCACAGACGCTGGAAGTGCACGGCCTGTGCGCACGCTGCGCCGGCTGACGGAACGGTAGTGCCGGCCGCTGGCCGGCATCCTCGCGATTGGGGTCAGATCCCTTTGCCAGTGGCAAAGGGATCTGACCCCATTTCACGGCTGCTTGCGCAGATGCTTCAGCACTGCCTTGCGCGCGGCGATCAGCTCCGCATCCTCCAGCACCAGCGACTGCACCCAGTCCAACGCTTCGGCCACGTGTGCGCCGCGCACGGCATACAGTGCCAGGCACTGCCGTTGCGGTGTCGGCGCTTGGCCCCACGCGCGCTGCACCCGCTGCAGCAACGTCTGTCGGATATCCGTAGACACCGCCACCCCCCTGTCGAACGACAGCAGCATGTTCAGCGCGCCCAATGCACGCCACGGCGCTGACGTGGGATCGTCCTGGCTGAAATCGGCCTGTCCGCAGAACGCCAGCAGGGCCGCAACCGAAGCCTCGCTGCGCACCTCTTCCAGCACCCCGATCACATAGGTCGCCATGCGCGGCTGACCCAGCAGCGGCGGCATCGCCGCCACGCCGCCATGGCCGAAAGCCGCACAGGCCCTTGCCCACGGCGCCATCGGCGCGAAATGCGTGCCATCGCCGTTGTACTGGAACTCCTCGCGCCAGCCATGCAGCGCGCATAGACGTTCAATCTCGGCCGCACCTTCGACGCCATGCTCCAGCACGAAGCCGATCAGGTCCTCCACCTCGATCGCACCGCCATGCTCCAGCGGCGCAGGACCTTTGGCCGCCTTACGGGCCAGCGCGTTGAACTTCATCGTTGTCGTGTGTTCCTGCAGCAAAGCAGTCGAGCATGGCTCAACACTACAAAAAAGCGGAGCCGCGCGCTTTTGCTTTTGATTTTCATCCTTTGATTCACGTGGCTGACGCGCACGGAACCTGTCCGTGGTCGGGTGGGTGGGGTAGGCGGGACCGCAGGCGCCATGGATGGCGCCTACGAGCCCCCAGGGATGGGTTCACGGCGTGTCCCGCCTGCCTCACGCACCCGGCCAATCCCAGCAATCCAACCGCAACGATCAGCCACGAGGGGCTCCGCCGTTCGCTGTCTTCGACGAAGCCGCGCAGTCAAGCAGGCCCGCGCCTAGTCCATCGGCTTCGTCGCAGTATCCACCCGCACGATCACCGACATGCCCGGCCGCAACCGCGCCGCCAGCTGCTGCTCCCCGTTGATCGAGATCCGCACCGGCAACCGCTGCACCACCTTGGTGAAATTGCCGCTGGCATTGTCCGGGCGCAGCACGCTGAACTCCGATCCGGTGGCCGGCGCGATTTCTTCCACGCGTCCGCGCAGCACCTGACCCTGGAACGCATCGACCGAGAACGACGCCGGCTGCCCGATCGCCATCTTCCAGGTCTGGCCTTCCTTGTAGTTGGCCACCACCCACAATGCATCCGGCACCAGGAACAGCAGCTGCGAACCAGCCGCCACGTACTGGCCCACGCGCACGCTGGCTTCGCTGATCTGGCCATCGCGCGGCGCATGGATCACCGTGTTGGCCAGGTCGATGCGCGCCAGTTCCAGCTGCGCCTGCGCACTTTCCACCTGCGCCTCCAGGCTCTTGCGCGAGACCTGGGTGGAGACCAGGGTCTCCTCGGCGATGCGGATCTGCGCCTGCGACTGCTGCACGCTGGCCTGTGCCGAGGCCTGGGTGGTGCGGAACTTGTCGCGGTCGTTGATCGACACCAGCTGCTGCGCCGCCAGCTCCTCGTAGCGCTTGGCCTCATTGCGGGAGCGCTGCAGCTCAGCCTGTCCCGCCGACAGCGTGGCCTGCGCCGAAGCGATCTGCGCGCGGTTCTGCGCCTGTGACTGGTCCGAATTGGCCAGCGCCGCGCGCGCGCTGTCCAGCGTCGCCTGGGCCTGCGCCACCCGCTGCGCATAGATACGGTCGTCGATGCGCAGCAGCGGCTCGCCCTGCTTCACGTGCTGGAAATCCTTCACCAGCACATCGGTCACGTAACCGTTGACCTGCGGCGCCATTACCGTGATCTGCCCGCGCACATAGGCGTTGTCGGTCACCATCACGCTGCTGGTGAACGGCCACAGATGCCAGGCGCGCAGGATCAGCGCGATGCCCAGCAACGCCACCACGACCATCACCACCACGCTGCGCGAACTCGGTTTCAGGTACTTCGGTGCGGCGGCCGGCGCGGCTGGCGTCGCCGCAGGCGCCGCATCGGTGGGCGGTGGCGGGGTGACGTTCTCGGCGGCGTCGGTGTCGTCTGGACGGGGCGGGACGGGAGGCATGGCGATGGACTCAGCGCGGTGCCGCGGTCGCAGCCGCAGCGGGGGAGGAAGGATGGCGCTTGCGCCATTGTTTGCGCACGGCGGTACGCAGCGACAGCAGCAGCAACCAGCACAGGAAACCGATCGCCAGCCAGCCGCTCAGGGTGAACACATCATTGAAGCCACGCACGTTGGCTTCGCGTCGGGTGGTCTGCGCCAGCTGCGCGCTGCCCTGTGCGCTGCGCAGCACCGGGTCGGTGATCTGCGCTGCGTACAGCTGCTGCTGGATGCGCAGGCGCTGCGCCACCACCGGGTCGGCGGGATCGAGCTGGCTGGTCAAGGCGCTGGAATACAGCTGTTCGCGATGCAGCTGGAACGTTCCCAGCACGGCCGAGCCGGCCAGTCCGCCCAGCGTCTGGGTGATCGACAAGGTCACCAGGAAGGTGATCATGTGGTCCACACCCTGTTTCAGCGCGGCGGAAATGCCGAGCATGATCAGCGGGCCCATGAACATGCCGGCGCCCACCGAGGCCAGGAACTGGCTGACGTAGAAGTCGTGTGGTCGATCCATGCTGGTGCGGTGCTGGTCGAAGAACGCGGCTGCACCCAGCAGCAGGATCGCCATCAGCAGCTGCGCGATCAGCCGCTTCGGGCCGAAGGTGATCGCCGCGCCGGCGATGCCGGTCACCACGCCGGCCAGGATCACCACGAACAACGGCCGCATCTGGTCCGGCCCCATGCCCAGGGTGCGCATCAGGTTGACCACGCCGTAGGACTGTTCGGTGGTCAGGAAGCGGATCAGGAAGGCGCCGACGATGAAGTGCATCACCGGCAGGGTCGACAGCCAGCGGATCTGCAGCAGCGGATTGCGCCGGTAGTGTTCGATGATCAGCGCGGTGGTGGTCAGCGCGATGGAGGCGATCAGCGCCCAGCCCAGCCATGGCGTGTTCAACCACCAGCGCGTGTAGCCCTGCGCGAGCACGATCACCAGCAGGGCGACGGCAGGCGCGAGCAGGGCGAAGGTGAGGAAGTCCAGAGGTTCGAAGGCCTTGACCTGGATGCCGGGCGGCAGCTTCAGCACCACCACGGCGGCAAACGCGCACAGCGCCAGCCCTGCTTCGAACGAATACAGCTGGTGCCATTGACCGGTATCGACCAGGCCCGGCGAGACGATCCAGGCAATCGGCACCGCCAGCTGCGACAGGCCAACGCCGACCACCAGCAGGTTGCCGGTGAAACGCCGCGGCAGTGCCTGCAGCATGTACAGCGTACCCAGCGTCGAACATGCCGCGCCGGCGAAACCGCTGGCGGCGCGGGTCAGCATGGTGGTCTCGAAGCTGCCGACGAACAGGTGCAGCACCGCCAGCGCCGCATACAGCCCCAGGCCGATCTCGGCGAACAGGCGGATGCCGTACTGCTGGCGGAACTTGAAGGCCAGCAGGTTGGCGGTCACGTTCACCATGGCGTAGGCGGCGACCAGCCAGCTGCCCTGGGTGGGAGTGAGTGCCAGTTGTCCCTGCAGGAACGGCAGGTTGGCCGTTACCAGCGCGTTGCCAAGGCCGCCGGTGATGGCCACCAGCAGCGACACCAGCGCATAGGCTGCACGCCGATAGGGTGGGTGCCACGGCATCGACGCCGAACCGGGCATGGTCGGCTTCTCGTGCTCCTCCCAATCCGGCACCGGCTTGAGGTACGGCTGCACCATCAGCGTTCCCCGCTGGCTGCTCCCTGGAGTCCCCCGCGCAGCAGCTGCAGGGCACGCCCGGCCAGCTGGGCACGCTCATCGCGGGTCTTGCCGCGCAGGGCCGCACCCAGCATGCCCGAGATCAGTGAAATATCCGTCTTCTCCAGGTCGGGCCGGCACAGGCCAGCGGCTTTGGCACGGGCGATGGGCGCTTCCAGCAGGTCGCGCACGGTCTCGCGTGCGGTGCGCATGGCCGGGACATCCGAATCCACCGCGCGCCAGTAGTCGGCCAGCGCAGGCGAATCGACGATGCGCTGGGCCATGCCTTCGAACACCTCGAACAGGGCGTCGTCGCGGTCGCCAAGCTGCTCGACCTGGCGGCGGATGCGGTCGACCGTGCGCTGCAGCAGCGCTTGGATCAGCGCGGTCCGGTCGGGGAAATTGCGGTACAGGGTCGCGCGGCCGACTTCGGCACGCTCGACCACCAGGTCCAGCGGCGCGGTAACGCCATGTTGGCCGAACACATGGTCGGCGGCATCGAGGATGAGGGCTCGGCGGGCAGCAGCATCGGCACGTTGGGTGGTCATGGCTTCATTTTCGGACAAACATGTCCGGATGGCGAGAGACGAATGGCGACGGGATTGTCCGCTTGTTGTCGTACGCACATCTTTGTGACGCCTGTGTGAGGGGCGGCTGGGAGCGTAAAAAAAACGGGGGGCCACCTGGCCCCCCGGGAGAGAACGACAGCACGTAGCCATCAAAGTCGGTAGCTCCACGCCATGCGTGGATGCACTTACCCTTAGATCCACGCCATGCGTGGATCCATTTCCAGTAGATCCACGCCATGCGTGGATGCCCCATCAGAAGAACGCGCGGATCCCGAAAGCGACACCACGGCCCGGCAGCGGCGAGTAATCCTTCAACAGCGAGGTGTGCGGACGCACTTCGCGGTTGGTCAGGTTGCTGCCGTCCAGGAACAACTCGTAGCTGTTGCTGTCGCTGCGGTCCCAGCGGTAGGCCAGGTGCGCATCGACCAGGGTGTAGCCGTTGCTCGGCTCCTCGTTCTGCGCCACGTCCTTCTGCCGGCTGTAACGCACCGCGCCCAACGAGGCACGCCAGCCATCCTTCGCCCAGCGCAGGTCGGCGCCGACACGGGCCGGTGCGATGCGCGGCAGGTAACCGGTGTTGGCCAGTTCCACGCTGTAGTTGTGGTTGTGGTCACCGTGCGGCACGGCGATGTCGAGGGTGCGGCTGCCGTTGCCGTCCAGCTTGGCCTGCACGTAGTCGCCGAACACGCGCAGGTCCCAATCGCCGGCAACGCCTTCGAACAGGTGCACCAGCGCTTCGGCCTCGGCGCCCTTGAACACCGCGTCCTGCTGGGTCCAGGCACGCACCGGCAGGCTCTCGGTCACGCCGGTGTCGGCCAGGTAGATGAAGTCCTTGAACTTCGTCTGGTAGATCGCGGCGGAGAAATCGAGGCGCTCGCTGTGGGTGTGGATGCCCAGTTCGATGCGCTGGCCGCGCTCGGTCTTCAGGTTGGCATCACCGATTTCCAGCGAGCGGGTGGCGATGTGTGCGCCAGCGGCGTACAGCTCTTCATTGGTCGGCGCGCGCTCGGAGCTGTCCACGCCGATGCGCAGGTCGACTGCATCGTTGAGCTTCCAGATGCCGGCGGCCGACAGGTTGGTCGCATCGAACTTGCGGCGCTGGTAGTCGCCGGTCGGGTCCAGCTTGACCTGGTCGTGGCGGCCGCCCAGTTCCAGCTTGAACGGGCCGAACTGCTTTTCCTGCAGCACGAACACGCCGATGTTCTTCGTTCCGGTATCCGGCACGAAGGCTTCTTCGCCCTTGGCGCCGAAATCGCTGTTGCCGACCTGCAGGCCGAAGGCGCCGTCCCAGCCGCCGATCTGCTGCTGCACTGCTTCCAGGCGGCCTTCGATGCCGCGGTTGGTGAAGCGGGTGGACGGCGTGCCGGCTTCCAGCTCCACGTGTTCGTAGTCGGTGTAGGCCACGCGCGCGTTGATGTTCTTCAGGAACGACACCGGGTTGTAGATGCCGGCCTTGGTCTCGAAGCGGTTCTGCACCATGTCGATGCGCACGTCATGCTCTTCACCTTCCTCCTCCTCGCCATGGTCGTGGTCGTGACCATGGTCGTGGCCATCGCCGTCGGCATGCACATGGGCGCCGTTGGGAATGCCGTAGTTGGTGCGATAGGTGCTGGCAGAGACGCCGAAGTAGCCGCCTTCACCCAGCCAGGTGGCGCCGACACCGCCGGCGCGGGTGCGGATGGAGCTGTTGTCCAGGCGGCCGCGACGCGGCTCTTCGCCTTCCTCGCCTGCGTGGTCGTGGTCATCGTGGTGGTCTTCCAGGCCGTCGATCACCGCGTAGCCGGGAATGCGGAAGTCGTCGCCATTGCGCACCAGGCCATCCACGTGCAGCACGACATTGCCGCTCACGCCGTCAAGGCGGAACATGCCGCTGCGCTCGTCGTTGACCGAGTTGCCGCGCAGTTCGGCGCGGCCGCTGAGCGGACGGTCCGGCAGTTCGCGCGCGATGCGGCCATCGACCACGTTCACCGCGCCGCCGATCGCGCCGCTGCCGAACAGCAGGGTCGCGGGGCCTTTCAGCACTTCGATCTGGTCGGCCAGGAACGGCTCGATGCTGGTGGCGTGGTCGGCGCTGACGGTGGAGGCGTCCATGTTGCCCATGCCGTTGGACAGCACGGCCACGCGCGGGCCTTCCTGGCCGCGGATGATCGGGCGGCCGACACCGGGGCCGAAGAAGGTGCTCTGCACGCCGGGCAGCTTGGCCACGGTGTCGCCGAGGGTGCCGGCCTTCTGCTCGTCCAGGCGCTCACCGGCCAGCACTTCAACCGGGCGTGCTAGCGATTCGGCATCACCCTGCAGCGGCGACGCGGTGACCTGTACCGAGGACAGTTCGGTCAGGTGGCGGTCACGATGCGAATCATCGTCGGAGGCCGCAAAGGCGACGGACGGCAGCAGCGCAGCGAGCGCCAGGGCCAGGGAATGCGGCTTGAAACGAGGGTGGTGGGAGGGCATGGGCGGTCCTTTGTTACAATGTATCAATCGGGTGGCGCACGAATCCCGTCGGCGGGACAGGGGGAGGGAAACCGTGCGGGTCGGGGATCGATGTTATATTATTCCATAACGATTCGCCGCCCTGCTGGAAGTCATGCCTTTGCCCTCACGCCTGCGCCACCTGCTCGATCGCTTCGGCGCCACCGGTTCGATGCTGTGCGCGGTGCATTGCGCGGTGATTCCGCTGCTGCTGGCAGCGGCGCCCTCGCTGGGCCTGTCTTTCTGGCTCAGTGATGGCGTGGAAAAAGCGCTGGTGGTGTTCGTGACCCTGCTGGGCTTGTTCAGCCTGGTCTGGGGCTATCGGCGCCACGGCGCGCTGCGTGCGCTGGCGTTCCTGATTCCCGGCCTGGTCGCTTTGTGGGCCGGTGTGCTGTACGACCCGCTGCACCACAACGCGGTGCCGCACGCAGTGGTGATGACGCTGGGCGGGCTGCTGGTCGGCATCGCGCATCTGGTCAATCTGCGCCTGAATCACGGGCACGTGCACGACGCAAGCTGCGCGCACTAGGCCCGGCGTGCTAGGATTTCCGATCGTGCGCGGGGGCGTCCAGCAAGACGGTCCCGCCAAACCCGTGTCAGAACGGGGTAACCAGATTTCATACTTGAGGAGTTGATGACATGGGTAAGGGTGACCGCAAGACCGCCAAGGGCAAGCGCTACAACGCCAGCTACGGCAACGCCCGTTCGCACACCGCGAGCAAGGTCGCTGTAGGCACCGCCGCCCCGGTTGCCAAGAAGACCGTGGCCAAGGCTCCGGCGAAGAAGGCTGTGGCCAAGAAGGCAGTGGCCAAGGCCGGCTGATCCGCCGACCGACCGGTCCAAAGAAAACGCGGCGCTCGGCGCCGCGTTTTTTTTTGCTCATTTTTGTAGAGCCGAGCCCAGGCTCGGCTGGCGCAATGCAGCCGAGCATGGGCTCGGCTCTACAACGTATTCAACGCAGGGTCTGCTTCAGCGTTTCCGGATTGCCATCGTTCGCCGCTTCCGGCACCTGCAGCAGGTGCGCCAGCAGCGGATAGAGATCGACGTTGTCGAAACCGTCGATCACCAGGCCTTGCCGGAATGAAGGGCCACGGGCCACGAACACCGCGCGCATCGACGGCAACGCGTTGTCGTAGCCATGCGAGCCGCGATCGGCATGCTCGCGCTTGGCGATCTTCTCGCGTGTCAGCGCGTCCCAGCCCTCATCCATCTGGCAGACGATTGCCGGCACGCGCGGATGGGTGCCGTAGTGCCAGCGCGCCGGCAGGTTTTCCTTCTTCCAGCATTCGTAGTGTGCGTGACGGCCGAGCAGGGCGCGCTCGGCCTCTGCCTCATGTCCCGCCACCGGCGCGAAGCCGACCGACTGGCCCGGGCTGACGTTGCGCGCGATGCTGGGATCAACCATCGATTCGAGGGCGGTCACCTGGCCCTCCGGCACCGACGCCATGCCATGGTCGGAGACCACGATCACGTTGGTGGTATCGGTCAGGCCGTGCTGCTGCAGGCCATCGAGCACCTGGCCGACGATCCGGTCGGCCTGCACGATCGCATCGGTGTATTGCCTGGATTCCGGCCCAAAGTTGTGGCCGGCCTTGTCCACGTGCTCCATGTACAGCGTGGTCAGGCGTGGGGCATCGGCATCGGTCTGCGACAGCCAGTCGAGCACGGTCTGCGCACGCTGTTGCAGGGGCTCCTTGGCGTTGTAGATGCGCCACTGGCTGGGGCGCGTGCCTTGGATCTCGGCTTCGCTGCCTGGCCATGAAGTGGTGGCGGTGCGCACACCGACTTTCTCGGCACCCACCCAGATCGGTTCGCCGCCCCACCATCCGCTGTTGGTCACCGCGGTGCGGTCGTGCAGCGCGAAGCGCCCCAACGCAGCGTCGTCCATGCTGTTGTTGATGATGCCGTGGTGGTCCGGGCGCAGGCCGGTGACCAGCGTGTAGTGATTGGGGAAGGTGAGTGACGGATAGGAAGGCGTCATCCAGCGCGCACGCACGCCACCGTCGATGACCCGCTGCAGGTTCGGGGTGAGGCCGCGATCCAGCGCATCGGCGCGCAGGCCATCGATGGAGATCAGCAGCAGCTTCGGCGGCGTGGCCGGGGTCGCATTCGAGCCGCTTGCCGCAGCGATTGTCGAAGGCGAAGGCGTGGTGGTGCAGGCGGCCAGGGGCAGCAGCAGCGCCAGCGTGCAGGTCAGGCGTACGGATGTCATCCGCCCATGATAATCCGCAGCGATGACGTGCCAAAGACACGTGGCGCCCTTGGGCGGCGCGTGTCCACGCATTCTTCCTGTTCCCCGCGCCTGTAGGCAGACAGATTGCGGATGCTTCCATCCACGCATGGCGTGGATCTACCGTCACCGGGAACCTGTCAGGGGAGGGATGGATCGGGTATGCAGGACCGTTGGCGCCATGGATGGCGCCATCGAGCCCCCACGGACGGGTTTACGGCGTGTCCTGCATACCCGATCCATCCCACCAACCCTCAGGCAATCCAGAGCCGGCTGTTGCTTCGGCGGTTGCTGTTGCTCCGGCCTCGGCGGGTGCAGGGCGCAGCCCTGCCTCCAACCCTCATGCAAACAACGGCGCCTGCCGCTGCTCCAGCCGCAGCAATGCCGCCTTGGTTTCCAGGCCGCCACCAAAGCCCGTCAACGTACCGTTGCTGCCGATCACGCGATGGCAGGGCAGCACGATCGGCAGCGGATTGCGGCCATTGGCTGCGCCAACCGCACGGGTCGCGGTGGGCTGGCCCAGCTGCTGCGCCAACTGCAGGTAGCTCCAGGTCTGGCCGAAGGGAATCAACGCCAGCGCATGCCACACGCGCAGCTGGAACGGCGTGCCATGCGGTGCCAGCACCAGGTCGAAATCACTGCGCTCACCATGCAGGTACTGCAGCAACTGTTCGCGCGCCTCCGGCAATGCACCCGGCGCGTAATGCCAGTGCTCGCGACCGCGCGCAGGATGGCGGTTTTCCGGGAACAGAACGTGGGCCAGGCCATTGTCATCTCCGGCGATGGTGAGTTCACCGATCGGTGTATCGAAGCGATCGAACAACAGGTTCATGAGGGTTCTCCAACGAAAGTGCCGGACAGGTGCCACAGATGCAGCACGGCATAGGCGCGCCATGGGCGCCACGATTGCGAACGCGCTTCGGTGGCGCGTTCGCTGAGGCGCTGGCCCTGTGCGTGGCCCAGCACCTGCTGCAGCACCAGATCACCGGCGGGGAAGGCATCAGGCTGGCCGAGCCCGCGCAGGGCAATGTACTGCGCCGTCCACGGGCCGATCCCGGGCAGTGCCACGCACCGGGCGACGAAATCTTCCAGTGCCTGGCCTGGCCCGAAGTCGAGCTGGCCGCTGGCGCAGGCCGCGGCGAGGGCGCGCACGGTAGCGGCGCGGCTGCGTGGCAGACCGATCGATTCCAGTGGGGCTTCGGCAAGCACGTCCGGCGCCGGAAATTGACGGTCGAATTCAGACGGCATGCCGGGCAGGTGCGCACCGTAGGCATCGACCAGCCGCCGCGCGAACGTGGTTGCCGCCGCCACGCTTACCTGCTGGCCGAGCACCGCGCGTACGCCCACCTCGAAGCCATCCCAGCCGCCCGGTACGCGCAGGCCGGGGCGCTCGTCGATGCCTCGTGCCAGCAGGGGTTCATTGCCCAGTGCTGCGTGCACCTGCTGCAGGTCGGCATCCAGGTCGAACACGCGACGCACGCGGCGGACGATGTCCGGAATCAGGCGCGGGTCGACCGCGCCCAGCTGCAGGCGCAGCTCGGGCCGCTTCGGATCGGCGGTGACCCGCAGCAGGGTGGGGCGCTCGGCTGTGCCCAGTACGCGCTGATAACTGTCTTCACCGATCAGCTCGATGCCGGGCAGGCTGCGCTTGCGCAGGAACGACAGCATCCGCGGGAAATCCAGCGGCGGTCGATAGCCCAGGCGCAATACCAGCCCGCCATCGTCGGCGGCCAGTGGATGGTGCTGGCGGCGCAGCACGGTAGGCGCCATGCCGCAGCCCTGCAGGAAGGCCGTATTGAAGCGGCGCAGGCTGTTGTAACCGGCGGCCAGCGCCACGTCGGTCACCGGCAGCGTGGTTTCGGTCAGCAGCTGCTTGGCCAGCAGCAGGCGATGGGTCGCGTGGATCTGCCCTGGCGTTGCGCCCAGCCGTTCGACGAACAGGCGTTGCAGTTGGCGTGCGCTGAGGCCGATCTTTCCTGCCAGGTCGGCCACCGGCTGGTCCTGCAGGAAGCCTGCATGGATCAGGGCCAGGGCACGCTGCACGGCCTGCCCGGCCAGTGCCTGTTGTGCCAGCGGGGCCAGTTCGGGGCGGCAACGCAGGCAGGGACGATAGCCGGCCGAAGCGGCGGCAGCAGCCGTGGGGTAATAGGTGATGTTGCGCGGCTTCGGTGGCGGCGCCGGGCACACCGGCCGGCAGTAGATGCCGGTGCTGCGCACGGCGGTGAAGAACACGCCGTCGAAGCGCGCATCACGGGCCAGGCGGGCGCGGTCGCAGGCGGCTGTGTCGAGGGCGAGTGCGGTATCCATGGCGCCAGTCTAGGCGTGTCCGGGGGACAGTACTCGCCATATTCGGACATGGATGCTGGGGGAGGTCGGCCGGGCTGCGCCCGGCACCCGCGGGGGGGCAACGGCGACGTCAACAGCAACAGCAACGTCAAAAACCTGCATTCCGTGGGATGGCGGGGTGGGTCCGGTTGCGGGGGACGCCGTAAACCCGTCCATGGGGGCTTGGCCGCGGCATCCATGCCGCGGACACCCCCGCAACCGGAGCCACCCCGCCTTCGACAGTTGGCCGCGATCTGTTGGAACGGCGTTCTGTGCTGCTGGTAGGTGTCGACCTTGGTCGACGCGTAGATCCACGCCATGCGTGGATGGGAAGGTGGAAGACACTGGAACGGGAAATGACAGGGGCTGAGGGTCAGAGCAGGTTCAGTGGCGCGCGCTGAATGCGCGGCATGGGCAGGTAGACTGTGGTTCTTACCTGTCCGAAATCCGGTTGCCCGATGTCCGCCAAACTCCGCTGGTTGCCCCTGTTGTGCCTGGCCCTGGCGGGCTGCAGTCAGTTGGAGAACCCCGGCAACGTCACTGCCGCCGACAAGGCCACGCGTGCCCCGGCCAGCGATGGCGAGAACATGGTGTCGATCAATGCCGCCGATGCGCCGCCGCCGCCGGCACAGGCACGCAGCAGTGCCGATCGGCCCTGGCCGCAGACCCAGCTGGACAATGGCAAGGCGTGGATCAGCTGCAGCACCGACTACGCCGGCGAAGGCGGCGATGGCCTCGAACTGGAAGGGCTGCAGCGCGAACAGCTGAAGCAGGCCCTGGCGCCGTGTGCCGAGCGTGGCCTGCTGCGCGTGCGCTACAACGGCAAGATCAATCCTGGGTTTGCCGAGATGATGTGGCGGCTGGCCGTGGTTGCCGACGAACTGCAGATCCACAAGCGCATCCTCGATCTGGATTCCAGTGGCGGCCAGGTGGAATCGGCGATCGTTGCCGGTGACAGCATCGGTGAATCCGGCTGGACCATCTGGGTGCGCGAGGGCTCGATCTGCCACAGTGCCTGCGTATTCGTACTGGCTGCCGGTGACAACCGCCTGCTGACCGGCAAGGTCGGCATCCACCGCATGATGCGCATCAGTTCCAAGGCCACTTCGCGCGCGGAACTCAACCGCGAGCTGCACGAGGTCTATGACAACGTGAAGGACTACCTGCAGCGCAATGGCGTGGCGGTGGGCGTGGCCGACCTGATGATGACCGTGCCCAACCGCAGCCTGCGCCTGCTGACGGCCGAAGAGCTTCGCCAGTACGGCCTGGACGGAACCAACGCGGTGCAGGATGACCTTGAGCGGATCAAGCAGATGCGCGCCTGCGGCGATGACTTCGTGCAACGCAAGGATGCGTTCCTGGTGGCCTTCGACCAGCAGTGCAAGCGCGACGGCGCCGACATGGAATCGATCAACAGCTGTGGCCAGTCGCTGAAACAGCGCTTCGGCTTCCCCGATCCGGTGTGCCCGGAGGAAAGCCCGCTGTCGGAGATCGACGTGGCCACGCTGCCGCCGGCGCCACCGGAGCAGCCGCCTGTGGCCGAGCAGCTGCCGGCGACGTCCGCTGCACCGGCGGCGCAGGCCGACGCTGGCGCGGTGGAAGGCAGCGTCCAGGCGCGCTGACGGGCCACTCACCGCGCTGGCGTAGACTGCGGTTCTTTCCATCGAACCGGCGGTGTCCATGAAGCGCGTGCTCCTGCTGCTGTCCCTGTTGCCCGCGGTTGCACTGGCGCAAGCGCCTGCACCGACCACACCCGCACCGGCCCCGGCGCGCCCCGCGGCGAGCGCCCCGACCGCCGCGAAACCGGCGACGGCTGCCACGCCGGTGCTGAGTGCTGCCCAGCAGGCGCAGGTGCAGAAGCAGGACGCGGAAATGGGCAGCGCTGCATTGAAGGCGGCGCAACTGGTCGACGCCAATCGGGCGGGTGAGTTGTGGGACGGCGCCTCGGCTGTCGCCCGCCGCGCCGTGCCCAAGGCCGCCTTCGTCAGCCAGCTTGCGGCGGACCGCACGCGTCTGGGCGCGATGGCCGGCCGTGGCCAGCCGACCATCACCCGGGTCAAGTACGCTGCGGGCGCTGCCGTGCCTGAAGGCCTGTACATCAACGTCAGCTTCCCGACCCGCTTCGCCAACAGCGCGCAGCCGGTGCGCGAGCTGGTGTCGTTCCGCTTCGATGAAGACCAGACCTGGCGCCTGGCCGGTTACAGCCTGCGTGCGTCGGCGCCCTGAGGATCGGTAGCAGGTAATTCATTGGTGGAGCCATTTGCAGAGATGCGTGGAAAAACAACGATGCAATATCATCTGACCGAGGGGCAGCTTAATAGTCCGGCTGCAGCTTCGGCTGTCGATGGTCTGTCAGCGCGAGTGGGAGTCGCGCTTCCTGAAAGTTGCATCGAATTCTTCAAGGCCCACGATGGTGGTGAAGGATTCATTGGCGATAACTACATTATTTTCTGGAGAGTGGAAGAAGTAGTCGATTTCAATCGTGAATATGAGGTCGAGATATACGCTCCGGGAATATTTTTGTTCGCCTCCAATGGCGGAGGCGAGGGATATGGGTTTGACACATTGGATGTGGCGATGCCGGTGGTTCGGGTTCCTTTCATAGGTATGGATCGTCAGCATGCGATCTCGGTAGCGAGGGACATTCCCGATCTGTTTGCTCATTTGGCAGAACAGGATGATTGACTTGAATCAGCATTCGCGTCCTAGGGGCATGGAGTTGTTCGAGATCAAGCCCGTTATCGTTGGCGGTGATCCAGTCTGTCCTGAGAATAAAATGTGGTTGACGAGACAGCAGCACTTTGAGGCTGTGCGCTACTGGAACCGAATTATCAGCAGTCTGCGTAATGAATCGAAGTAATCAAGGATTCCCCGATCAACCTTTCGCCCCGTGGATGAGCAAATGGCAACTGAACTGACAATGCTGGCGTGGGCGATGCTGCTGGGTTTCGTCTACATCTTCGCCGCCTCCACCGTGGTCACCCGCGAGCGCGGGATGAAATGGAACGCCTCTGCACGCGACGACTCGTCCAAGCCGCTGAGCCCGCTGGCAGGCAGGCTGCAGCGGGCGCAAGCCAACTTCTTCGAGACCTTCCCGTTCTTCGCTGCCGCTGCGATCGCGGTGGTGGTGGCCGGGCGTGGCAGCGATACCACTGCCTTGGTCGCGCAGGTCTACTTCTGGGCGCGTGTGGTGTACCTGCCGCTGTACGCGGCCGGCATTCCCTATGTGCGCAGCCTGGTCTGGCTGGTATCGATCGTGGCAATCCTGGCACTGGTCTGCGCGCTGCTGTGAAGTGCAGCTGATCCAGATCAAGGCCGGTCAGGCACGCGGCGCTATGCTGGCCGCGACTGGATCAACGGCAGGAGGCGCGCATGCGCAGGATGGACGTGGTGGTGGTCGGCGCCGGACCGGCCGGGTTGTGCTTTGCGCGCGCCCTGGCTGGTACTGGCTTGCAGGTGGGACTGGTCGAAGCGCAGCCGCGCCAGGCCTTGGCCGATGCCGCCTTCGATGGCCGTGAAATCGCCCTGACCCATGCGTCGCGGCAGAGCCTGGAACAGCTTGGCCTGTGGCAACGCCTGCCCGAGACCGAGATTGCCGAGCTGCGCGACGCGCGGGTGATGAACGGCGGGTCGCCATTCGCGCTGACCTTCGCCAGCAGCCAGATCGATGGCCAGCCGCTGGGCTGGCTGGTGCCCAACCATCTGATCCGCCGCGCGGCCTGGCAGGCGGTGCAGGGCCAGGACGGGCTGGAGCTGTTCGATGGCCGCAAAGTGCAGGCGGTGCGCGCCGACAGCCAGGGCCACGTGGTGCGCCTGGATGATGGCAGCGAACTGCACGCGCGCCTGCTGGTGTGCGCCGACAGCCGCTTCTCCGGCACCCGCCGCATGCTCGGCATCGGTGCGCAGATGCGTGACTTCGGCAAATCGATGCTGGTCTGCAGGATGCAGGTCGAGCGCGATCATCACCACACGGCGTGGGAGTGGTTCGGCTATGGCCGCACGATGGCACTGCTGCCGCTCAACGAAGGCCAGGCATCGGCGGTGATCACCCTGCCACCGCGGCAGATCGAAGAACTGCTGGCGATGGATGAGATCGCGTTCGGGGACGCCATCAGCGGCTTCTTCGAGCACCGCCTGGGACGCATGCAGCCGGTGGCGACGCCGCAGGCATATCCCCTGGTCGGGGTGTATGCGCAGCGCTTCGTCGGCGAACGTTCGGCATTGATCGGTGATGCCGCGGTGGGCATGCACCCGGTCACCGCGCATGGATTCAACCTGGGCCTGGCCAGTGCGCAGCGGTTGGCGCAGGGCATCGCCGAGCAGCAGCGGCGCGGCGCGGATATCGCCGCCGCCGGCATGCTCGGCAGCTACCAGCGCGGACATCGGCTGGCGGCGCGGCCGCTGTATGAGGCGACCAATGCGATTGCCAGCCTGTATACCGATGACCGCCGGCCGGCACGCCTGTTGCGCGTGGCGGGGTTGCGGGTAGCGCAGGGGGTGGCGCCGTTCCGGCAGCTGATTGCCGCCCACCTGACCCAGCGCGTGGCCTGACGGCCGCGCGGTGACTCAAACGGCGGCCAGGACCCGGATCTGGCTGTCGTTGAACTCGACCACCTGGCCCGCGCGGATCTTGCAGGCCTTGCGCAGCTCGACCTCGCCATCGACCAGCACCAGGCCTTCGCTGATGACCATCTTGGCTTCGCCGCCGCTGGTGACCAGGTCGGCCAGCTTGAGCAACTGCTTGAGTTCGACGTAGTCGCCGTCGAGGTCGAATTCGAGGATCTGCATGGAACGGGGTTTCCTGGGGCAGGCGCTGCAGGACAGGGCCCGCAGCGGTAAAATGGGCGCCTATTGTGCGCCACGGCGGGCCGTAACGGCATGCCGGTGGTTTCCTGTACACCTTGTTCAGGAACAGTGCGGTATCATTCCGCTCTGAGCGAGTAAAACCTCAGCTCCAACCGAGCAGCGCCAGGGCACGCGATAAGAAGGGCGCCCAAAGCGCGGAATCCCCCTTTTTTTTCGCCTGCCATGCTCGTGGCAGTGCCTTCGGAGTTCCCCATGTCCCAAGAAACCCAAGCGCAGCTGCAGTTCGCGCAGCTCGGCCTGTCCGATTCTGTCATGCAGGCTGTCACTGCCATCGGCTACGAAACGCCGTCGCCGATCCAGGCCGCCACCATCCCGGCGATGCTGGAAGGCCGCGACGTGCTGGGCCAGGCCCAGACCGGTACCGGCAAGACCGCAGCCTTCGCGCTGCCGGTGCTGTCCAACATCGACCTGCAGCAGATCAAGCCGCAGGCCCTGGTGCTGGCCCCGACCCGCGAGCTGGCCATCCAGGTTGCCGAGGCGTTCCAGTCCTATTCCTCGAAGATCCCCGGCTTCCGCGTGCTGCCGGTGTACGGCGGCCAGCCTTACGGCCAGCAGCTGACGGCCCTGCGCCGCGGCGTGCACATCGTGGTCGGTACCCCCGGCCGCGTCATCGACCATCTGAACCGCAGCACGCTGGACCTGTCCGAGCTGAAGACGCTGGTGCTGGACGAAGCCGATGAAATGCTGCGCATGGGCTTCATCGACGACGTCGAAGCGGTGCTGAAGAAGCTGCCGGAGAAGCGCCAGGTGGCGCTGTTCTCGGCGACCATGCCGCCGGCCATCCGTCGCATCGCGCAGACCTACCTGAAGGACCCGGTCGAGGTCACCATCGCGACCAAGACCACCACCTCGGCCAACATCCGCCAGCGCTACTGGTGGGTGAGCGGCATGCACAAGCTGGACGCGCTGACCCGCATCCTGGAAGTCGAGCCGTTCGACGCGATGATCGTCTTCGCGCGCACCAAGGCCGGCACCGAGGAACTGGCCAGCAAGCTGCAGGCCCGTGGCCTGGCCGCTGCCGCCATCAACGGTGACATGCAGCAGGCCCAGCGTGAACGCACCATCGCCATGCTGAAGGAAGGCAAGCTGGACATCCTGGTCGCCACCGACGTGGCCGCCCGTGGCCTGGACGTGGAACGCATCAGCCACGTGCTGAACTACGACATCCCGTACGACACCGAAAGCTACGTGCACCGTATCGGCCGTACCGGCCGTGCCGGCCGCAGCGGTGAAGCGATCCTGTTCGCTACCCCGCGCGAGAAGGGCATGCTGCGCCAGATCGAGCGTGCGACCCGTCAGCCGATCGAAGAAATGCAGCTGCCGAGCGTGGAAGCGGTCAACGACAACCGCATCAACAAGTTCACCTCGCGCATCACCGAAACGCTGGGCCAGGGCGGCCTGGACTTCTACCGCCAGCTGCTGGAGCGTTTCGAATCCGAGCAGAACGTGCCGGCCATCGAAGTGGCCGCCGCACTGGCGAAGATGATGCAGGGTGATACCCCGTTCCTGCTGCAGCCGCCGGTGCGCGCCCCGCGCGAAGAACGTGCCCCGCGTGAGCGTTTCGAGCGCACTGAGCGCCCGGAACGTGGCGACCGCAACGAGCGCGGCCCGCGCTTCGAGCGTGGTCCGCGTCGTGACGATGCCGAGGGTGGCTTCGAGCAGCGTCCGCGCCGTGACGTGCCGCCGCGCGGCGCACCGGAGCAGGGCATGGAGACCTACCGCATCTCGGTCGGCCACCAGCACGGCGTGAAGCCGGCCAACATCGTCGGTGCCATCGCCAACGAAGCCGGCCTGGAAAGCCGCTTCATCGGTCGTATCGACATCCACGATGACTTCTCGCTGCTGGATCTGCCGGCACAGATGCCGTCGGACGTGCTGACCCACCTGCAGAAGGTGTGGGTGTCCGGCCAGCAGCTGCAGATGCGCCCGTTGGCGGCCGGTGAAGAGGTCAATCCGGCGCCGCGTCCGTTCAAGCCGCGCTTCGACAAGCGTGGTCCGGGCGGCGGTCCGGGTGGCCCGGGTGCTCCGCGTCGCAGTGGTCCGGGTGGTCCCGGCGGCGACCGCGACAGCCGTCCGCCGCGTCGTGATGGCTTCAACAAGCCGCGCGGTCCGCGCAGCTTCTAAGCCGCACTGAAGTAGATCAACAACGCCAGCCTCCGGGCTGGCGTTGTCGTTTGCAGGACGTCCAGGTCGGCCCGGCCACCGCTGCCGATCACCGGCCGGGCCCGGTTTCGCATGGCCCACACATCCCCGGTTCTAGGCTGGCCCGGTTCCGTAGGAGATTGTCACCGCAGCACATTCGGGGGATCCAGGATGGGTAGAAGTGGCATGGACCAACAGCGCCGACGGGTACCGATGACCCGCGGGCTGGGGCTGCGATTTGCGCTGTTGACGGGCATGGCGATCGGACTGGTTGCGCTGTCGGCCGTGATCCAGGAGCTGCAGGCGGCATCGACCGCGTGGATCGCAGGGCAGGGCTACTGGTCGCGGGGGCAGCAGGACGCCACCGCAGCGCTCAGCCGTTACCTGGCTCGTGGGCACCTGCAGGATCTGCAGGATGCCCAACGGGCATTGCAGGTTCCGCTGGGTGATCTGCAGGCTCGCAAGGCGCTGGAGCAATCCGAACCGGACGAGGCGACAGCCCGGGCCGGTTTTTTGCGTGGGGGCAACGCCCGCGCCGACATTCCACGGCTGATCTTCTCGTTCCGCCATGCGCGCAATGTTGGTGCCTTCCGCGAGGCCACGTGGTTGTGGCGGCAGACCGACGCGGACCTGCTGGCCCTGCAGGCGTTGTCGGAGGAACTGCAACGCCGCCATGGCTCGGGACCGCTGGACGAGGCGACCGTGGATGACTATCTGCACCGGCTGCGTGGCATCGACCACCAGCTGCGCGCGCAGGCGCAGGCGTTCTCGCAGGCGCTGCTGCGCATGGCCCGCGCGGTGCGCATCGCAACCCTGGCCGTCGGCGGCCTGTCGGTCCTGCTGATCAGCCTGATGGCGGTGGCCCTGGCCCGCCGGGTCGGCAAGGACCTGACCGAGCACGAGAGCCGCTTCCGGGCGGCCTTCTACCAGGCCAACGTCGGCATGCTCAAGCTGGATGCCAGCGGCCGGGTGGTGGAGGCCAACCAGGCGATGGCCGACATCCTCGACCATCGCCGCGACGTGCTGCTGCAGATGTCGCTGGCTGATCTGCTGATGGAGGGCGAGCTGGTCATCGATGGGGGTGGCCGCATCGACTGGGATCGCCAGCTGCGACCGGGCGAACTGCGCTTCCGGCGTCGTGATGGCAGCCTGGTATGGGGACGCTGGAGTGGTACCGGCGTGCGCACCGCCAGCGGTGGCCTGTCGGTGTTCGCCATCGTTGAGGATGTCAGCCAGAACCATGCCCTGGCACGCGAGATCGAGCACCATGCCAGCCACGATCCACTGACCGGCCTGATCAATCGCCGCGAGATCGAGCGCCTGCTGGAGAAGTCGCTGCTGCAGGTCCGCTCCGACGGTGGAACCCACGCACTGGGCTACATCAACCTGGATCACTTCAAGCTGGTCAACGACAGCTTCGGCCACGCGGCCGGCGACCAGATGCTGCGCAGCTTCGCCGAGTACCTGGTCGGCGCGGTGCGTGATGGCGACTGGGTGGGCCGCCTGGGCGCGGATGAGTTCGCGGTGTTCCTCGCCCGCGCCAACCAGGATGAAGCCAAGCGCGTATTGCAGCGGTTGATCCGCAACCTCGGCCAGGCCACGTTCCCGATCAGCGAAGGCAGTCCGCAGCTGAGCTGCAGCGTGGGCGTGGTCGAAGTGACGGCCGAGGCACCGGACGCGAACTGGTTGATGAGCGCCGCCGACAGTGCCTGCTATGCAGCCAAGCAGGCCGGCCGCAACCGCGTGCATTGCTTCAACGAAAACCGGCTGGCCCTGGAAGAACGACGGCTGGAAGCCGAACGCCTGCAGCGGGTCAGCCGTGCCATGGCCGAGAACCGCATGCTGTTGTATGCGCAGCGCATCGCCAAGGTAGGTGATCCGTCCTACCTGCACTACGAAGTGCTGGTGCGCATGCGTGACAGCGACGGCGTGCTGCACCTGCCGGGCCAGTTCATGCCGGCGGTGGAGCGCTACGGCATGGCGGTGGTGCTGGACCGGCACGTGCTCGGCCTGCTGTTCCGCCACCTGCAGGTGTGTCCGGCGCACGTACGCCAGCTCGGCCTGTGCAACGTCAATGTGTCGGCCCAGTCGATCGCCGAGCCGGGATTCCTGGCGTTCGTCTGCGACCTGCTGGAGCGCAACCGCGCACTGGCGTCCAAGCTCTGCTTCGAGATCACCGAAACCGCGGCGATCGGCAACCTGAGCCAGGCACGAGCCTTCATCGACGCGGTCAAGGCGCGCGGATGCCGGGTGGCGCTGGATGATTTCGGCTCGGGCCTGTCCTCGTTCGGCTATCTGCGGCAGCTGCCGGCGGACATGCTGAAGATCGATGGTGCCTTCGTGCGTGACATGGATACCGATCCGGTCAGCCGTGCCAGCGTGCGTGCGATCAGCGAGCTGGGCCGCGAACTGCAGATGGAGGTGGTGGCCGAGTGGGTGGAGACCATTGAAGTGGCCGAGGCGCTGGCCGGGATGGGGGTGCAGGGCCTGCAGGGCTATGCCATCGAACGGCCCCAGCCACTGGAACGGCTGACCCTGGCCGACCTGCGGCCGATGCGGTTGGCCGGCACGCAGGGGCCATCGGCTGCCGGCTGAAGGTGCTGCGGCCGGGCTGCGCCCGGCACCCGCGGTAGTGCCGGCCGCTGGCCGGCAACCTCAACAGCAACAGCAACAGCAACAGCAACAGCAACAGCAACAGCAACAGCGGGGGTTCTGGGGGATGGCGGGGTGGG